>JBAQRU010000001.1:0-1992 GCA_049296025.1 Lysobacteraceae bacterium
AGCGCGGGCACGGTCACGCTGGGCACGCCGCTGCTGGAGATCGGCGACACCGCCGAGATGGAGATCGTCGCCGAGCTGCTCACCGGCGATGCACTGCAGGCCAGGCCGGGCACACCGGTACGGATCGAACGCTGGGGTGGCGGGACGCCGCTCGCGGGCAAGGTCCGCCGGGTCGAACCGGCCGGGTTCACCAAGATCTCCGCGCTCGGCGTCGAAGAGCAGCGCGTGAACGTGTTGATCGACATCACCAGCCCAGCGGAGCAATGGCGCGCGCTGGGCGACGGCTATCGCGTCGGCGTGCGCATCGTCTCGCTCGCCCGCGACGATGTGCTGCGGGTACCGGTCAGCGCAGTCTTTCCGCGCACGCAGTCGACAGGCGATGCGCGTGCGATGGCGGTGTTCGTGGTCGATGCGGATCGTCGTGCGCGTCTGCGGCCGGTGGAGGTCGGCGGACGCAACGGCGAGGACGCGTGGATCGTCTCGGGCCTGCGCGCCGGGGGTCGCGTGATCATCTACCCCGGCGATGCGGTGGAAGACGGCGCCCGCGTCGAAGCGCGCGAAACGGCATCGCAATGAATACGCCGGGCGCGCACGACGGTTTGAGCGCAGCAGAAGCCGCCGCACGCCTGCGCCGCGACGGGCCGAACCTGTTGCCGCAGCCGGAGCGACGAGGTTGGTCGCGGATGCTGTTCGATGTGGTGCGCGAACCGATGCTGTTGCTGCTGGTCGCGGCGGCGGTGCTCTACCTGCTGCTGGGCGAAGCCCGCGACGCTGCGATCCTTGGCGCCTCGGTGCTGCTGGTGATCGCGCTGACCCTGTATCAGGAACTGCGTTCGGAGCACGCGCTGCAGGCGCTGCGCGATCTCAGCAGCCCGCGCGCGCGGGTGCTGCGCGACGGCGTCGAACGGAACCTCGCGGCGCGCGAGCTGGTCGTCGGCGACATGATTTCGGTGACCGAGGGCGACCGCGTGCCGGCCGATGCCCGCCTCATCGGCGATGCCGAACTCGAACTCGACGAATCGCTGCTCACCGGCGAATCGATGCCGGTGCGTCGTGTCGCCGGCACCCGCGCAGACATCGACGCAGGCACCGACGATGCGCCATCGACGATCCAGGCCGGCACGCTGGTGGTGCGCGGCCATGGCATGGCGGAAGTGACCGCCATCGGCGCGCGCACCGGGATGGGCAGGATCGGCGCCAGCCTGCAGACGCTGCCGACGGAGCGCACGCCGCTGCAGAACGAAATGCGGCGCGTGGTGGTGCTGTTCGCGCTGATCGGCATGGCCTCGTGCGCACTGATGATCGTGCTGTACGGATGGCTGCGCGGCGATTGGCTGCAGGCGCTGCTCGCCGGCATCACCTTGGCGATGTCGAACATCCCCGAAGAGTTTCCGGTGGTGCTGACCGTGTTCCTGGCGCTCGGCGGATGGCGGATGGCGCGGCAGCGCGTGCTGGTCCGGCGTCCACCGGCGATCGAAGCGCTCGGCGCGGTGACCGTGCTGTGCACCGACAAGACCGGCACGCTGACCGAGAACCGGATGGCGCTGCAGGAGGTCGCGACCATGCGAAACGCCGCGACGGTACTCGACGCTGCACACGACGACGCCTCGCGCTCGCTGCTGCGCTATGCGCGTCTGGCGAGCGCGCACGAAACCCATGATCCGATGGATCGCGCGATCCTCGATGCCGTGGCCGACGATCCCGCGAGCGCCGAAAACCTGCATCGTTACCCGCTGTCGTCCGCGCTGCCGGTGTACGCGAACGTGTGGCGCACCGACAACAATCCGTCGCTCGTCGTCGCCTGCAAGGGCGCGCCGGAGACGGTCGCGATCCTGTGCGGACTTGCGCCGGAAGCGCTGGCCGAAACGATGGCGCAGGCCGGTGCGATGGCGCAGCGCGGGCTGCGGGTGATCGCCGTCGCACAGGCCGACTGGCCGCAGGATGCGGCGCTGCCGGACGACGTGCGCGGTTTCCGGTTCCACTGGCGCGGGT
>JBAQRU010000002.1:0-2109 GCA_049296025.1 Lysobacteraceae bacterium
GACCTCCTGGCTCGACAACCGTCTAACCTTCAATGGCGCTGCCTTCCACCAGATCTGGGACGACTTCCAGTTCTCGGTGCTGGGCCAGAACGGTCTGACCGAGATCCGCAACGCCAACCAGGCGCGCATCCAGGGTCTGGAAATGGATGTGAACTGGGCTGCCACCTACAATCTGCGGCTCACCGCCGGCCTCGGTATCTACGACGCCGAACTCACCGAGAACTATTGCGGCGAAGTCGACACCGACGGCAACCCGGTCACCAGTTGCAGCACCCCGCAGGCGCCGAAAGGCACGCGCCTGCCGGTCACTGCCGATTACAAAGGCAACCTGACCGCACGCTACACCTTCGATATCGCCGACTACGAAGCCTACTGGCAGGGCTCGGTCGTACACGAGGGGCGCCGCACATCGGACCTGCGCATCCTCGAACGCAACATCCTCGGCGACTTGCCGTCCTACAGTCTGGTCGATTTTGCCATCGGCGTACGCAAGAACGACTGGTCGGTGGATTTCTACATCAAGAATCTGCTCGACGAGAATGCGCAGTACGGACGCAATGTGCAATGTCCGGAAACCGTTTGCGCTGGGCAGGTCTACAGCGTGGCGGGGCAGCCGCGTACGTTCGGCATCAAGTTCAGCCAGAACTTCTGATCGGGCCGACATTTCCCGTCGAGATCAACCGGCCGCCTTCGGGCGGCCTGTTTTTTTGAGCCGATCGGTCCGTTGCCTTGGGCGCGGCTACCGTCGGCATCGTTGCGTTGATGGCATAAAAAACGGGGCGCCGATCGGCGCCCCGTTTCGTTCCGGCGAATGCGCCACGACTACATCAGCGGCGCAGCTTCGACAGCAGACGCAGCAGTTCAAGGTACAGCCACACCAGCGTGACCATCAGGCCGAAGGCGCCGTACCACTCCATGTATTTCGGGGCGCCGGCTTCGACGCCGCTCTCGATGAAGTCGAAGTCCATGACCAGATTCAGCGAGGCGACCACGACGACGAACAGACTGAAGCCGATACCGATCAGACCCGAGTCGTGGATGAAGGGGATCTTGATGCCGAACAGACCAAGCACGATCGTGGCGATGTAGATCAATGCGATGCCGCCGGTCGCCGCGGCCACGCCGAGCTTGAAGTTCTCGGTCGCCTTGATCAGCCCGGAGCGGTAGGCGAAGAGCAGGGCGAACATGATGCCGAACGTCAGCATCACCGCCTGCAGCACGATGCCCTGGAACTGGGCGTTGTAGATGGCGGAGATCGCGCCGAGGAACAGGCCTTCGACCAGCGCGTAGAGCGGGGCGGTGACCGGCGACCACTCTTTCTTGAAGATCGTGACCATGGCCAGGATGAAGCCGCCGATGCCGCCGCCGAGCAGGTATCCCATCGCGCCGGGAGCGACTTCGCCGGACGGAGTCATCGTCTGCGACCATGCGAATGCGGCTGTGAGGACCGTCATCAACAACAGCATGCCGGTCTTGTTGACCGTGCCGTTCAGGCTCATGGCGCCCTGATCGCCGGCGACGACGCTGCCGCTGCTGAGGTCGAGGAAGGTGGAATCTTTGAGGGCCGGGTTGCTACTGCGCAGCATGGTGTCTCCTTGGAAGACGTCGGGCGTCTGCGGATTCGAGGTTCAAGCGCTAAGGATACTGCCTGTGGTGTTGTATTGCCCGCGTTGACAGAGCGCCCCGGGCTTCGGACAATACCCGGCCGGTCGGGAGCGGATGGTCCATCGTCCCCGGTCGCCGCTCATCGGCGGGGTATAGCGCAGTCTGGTAGCGCGCCTGCTTTGGGAGCAGGATGTCGGGGGTTCGAATCCCTCTACCCCGACCAATCCCGGCTCCTCAACCGGTGTGCCAATCCATCCGCACGGCTATCATGCGCTCATGCGCCCGTAGCTCAACCGGATAGAGCACCGGCCTTCTAAGCCGGCGGTTGCAGGTTCGATTCCTGCCGGGCGCGCCAATGCGACAATGGTAGTGAGGGACAAGTTCGACAGTGATGAGGCTCGACAGGATGATCGGGCGGCGGGAGGCCAGGAGGCGATTCCGCGCGAATTCAGCGTTTTTTTCGTTTCAGTGGTGGATGTAGCTCAGTTGGTTAGAGCACCGGAT
>JBAQRU010000003.1:0-2518 GCA_049296025.1 Lysobacteraceae bacterium
GTTCGACGGCCTCGCCCGCGCCCGCGTCAACATCCGCGCGATCGCGCAGGGCGCGAGCGAACGCAACATCTCGGTCGCGATCGCCGATGCCGATGCCGTACGCGGTCTGCGCGCCGCGCACAGCGCGTTCTGGCTGTCGCCGGCGACGCTCTCGGTCGGATTGATCGGCCCCGGCAATGTCGGCCGCGCCCTGCTCGCGCAGCTCGCCGATGCGCTGCCGCGTTTCGCCGACGAGACGCAGATGGAACATCGCCTCGATCTGCGCCTGCGCGCGATCGCCAGCAGCAAAAAAATGCACTTTGCCGAAACCCGTCTCGATCCCGCCAGCGCGGTCGATGCGCTCGCGGCCGACGATGCCCAAGCACTCGACCTCGACCGCTTCGCCGCGCATGTCCGCGCCGAACATCTGCCGCATGCGCTGATCGTCGACTGCAGCGGCAGCGACACGGTCGCCGCGCGCTATCCCGAATGGCTGGCGATGGGCATCCACGTGGTCACCCCGAGCAAGCACGCCGGCAGCGGCGACTGGGCGCGCTACCGCGCGATCCGCGACGCCGAAAAACACGGCGGCCTGTTCCGTTACGAGGCCACCGTGGGCGCCGGCCTGCCGGTGATCCAGACCCTGCGCTCGCTGCTGGATACCGGCGACACCCTGACCGGTATCGAAGGCGTGCTGTCGGGCACGCTGGCGTGGCTGTTCAACCGCTACGACGGCAGCGCCCCGTTCTCGGCCCTGGTCGCCGAAGCGCGAGCACTGGGCTACACCGAACCCGATCCGCGCGACGACCTCAGCGGCACCGATGTCGCGCGCAAGCTGGTGATACTGGCGCGCGAAGCCGGCGCGTCACTGTCGCTGGCCGATGTCGAGATCGAAAGCCTGGTCCCCGAAGCGCTGCGCGACGTCCCGCGCGACGAATTCCTCGCGCGCATGCAGGAACTCGATGCGCCGATGCAGGCGCGATTCGATGCGGCGCGCGCGCAGGGCCGCAGCCTGCGCTATCTCGCGCAGCTCGACGCCGACGGCGTCGCGCGCGTCGGCTTGGCCATGCCCGAACCCGGCCATGCCAGTCTGTCCAGCCGGCTCACCGACAATCTGATCCAGTTCCGCACGCGCCGCTACGCGCACAACCCGCTGGTGGTGCAGGGCCCCGGCGCGGGCGCGGACGTCACCGCCGCCGGTGTGTTCGGCGATATCCTCGCGATTTCGCGCACGCTCGGAGCGCGCGCATGAGCGCATCCCCGGCGGATGCCCAGCCGCAGCGATACGAAGCCCGGGCGTTCGCGCCCGCGAGCATCGGCAACATCGGCGTCGGCTTCGACCTGCTCGGCCACGCGATCGAGGGCCCGCGCGATGTCGCGATCGTGCGCCGCATCGACGCACCCGAGGTGCGCATCGCAGCGATACGCGGCGATGTCGCTGGCGTCGATGCGCTGCCGCTGGAAGCCGGACGCAACACCGCCGGTCGCGCGCTGATCGCGCTGCGCGAATCGCTGGGGCTCGACCATGGTTTCGAAGTCGAACTGGAGAAAGGTATTCCGCTGGGATCCGGACTCGGCGGCTCGGCGGCATCCTGCGTCGCTGCGCTGATTGCCGCGAATGCGGTGCTCGACGCACCGCTGTCGCGCGATGCGCTGTATCCGTTCGCACTGCAGGGCGAAGCGGTCGCCAGCGGCAGCCTGCACGGCGACAACGTCGCACCGATGCTGCTCGGCGGCGTGGTGCTGGCGACGCAGGAGCGGATGATTCCGCTGCAGGTACCCGACTGGCTGTATTGCGTGGTCGTGCATCCCGACCAGATACTGGAAACGCGCCGCGCGCGCGCTACGCTGTCCGAACCCTATCCGCTGTCGCAATTCGTCGAACAGAGCACGCATCTCGCTTTGTTTCTCACCGGACTGCAGCGCGGCGACATCGCATTGATCCGCGAAGGCCTGCACGACGTCCTGGTCGAACCGCGTCGCGCATCGCTCATTCCCGGCTTCGCCGAAGTCAAAGCGGCCGCATTGGCGAGCGACGCGCTCGGCGCCAGCATTTCCGGCGCCGGCCCCAGCGTATTCGCATGGTTCGCATCGAAAGAAAACGCCGAAGCCGCCGCACCGTCGATGCGCGCCGCGTTCGTCGCCGCGGGTTACGACGCGCGCGCCTACGTCTCGCCGGTAGCGGCCAGACGCGCCGAGGTGCTGGCATGAAGTTCGTCAGCACCCGCAACGGCACGCCACCGACCGGCATCGACGACGCGTTGATCGCCGGGCTGGCGCCTGACGGCGGCCTGTATGTGCCGGAGCGGATTCCCGTATTCGCGAATCTTCCGGCCGCAACGACGCTGGCCGACACCGCAACGCAGGTGCTGGCGCCTTATTTCGTCGAATCGAGGCTGCGCGATGTGCTGCCCGCGCTGTGCGAACGCGCTTACGACTTCGACGCGCCGCTGGTCGCGATGCGTGGTGCGGGCGATTCGTTGCTCGAACTGTTCCACGGCCCGACTGCGGCATTCAAGGATTACGCCGCGCGGTTTCT
>JBAQRU010000004.1:0-5040 GCA_049296025.1 Lysobacteraceae bacterium
TCAGAAGGTGATGCTCCAGCTGTCGATGCGGCCGACGTCGCCAGCCGCGTTGTCGTTCACGCGCAGGTTCCAGGTGCCGTTCAAGGCTTTGGCGGGTGCGTGCGGCGGTCAGGAGACTGACCGGGGCACTCGTGTTTGCCGAGCTATCAGAAATGACAGGGCTGCAACCATGGGCAATCCTCCTAAGCTCGACGCGCTCGATACGAGCGATCTTTCCATTGCACAGGAGATGTATGAGTCAGAATTTATTGTCTTTGAATGTTACCGATGAACAACTGATCGCAGTAGACAATGCATTGACCGCATTGGAGGCAGCATTGCCGGGGTTGATTTCACTGACGGTCGATCAGCGTAAAGGCCTGTCGCGGATGGGGCCGAAGTCCGAAGCCTTCTGCCGCCAGACGTTGATGGTGCTGGCACAGAATCCGCAGGTTATTCCGCCCAGTATCGATCTGGTCGAAGCTCAGGCGGATCTAGCGACATTGGATCGCTTGCGCCCCCGCTTGGCGCGCCTGCAGCGGTTGAACGAGCGCGCGCAGGATACCGATGACGCACTGGGCAGCGATGTCATGTCCTTCGCTTTGGAAGGCTATGCACTGCTGAAAGTGGCGGGCCGCAACCAGGGGCTGGAAGGGCTGCGCAAGGCGCTGTCTGCCCGGTTCGCGAAAAGCAGCGCCAAGCCCGAAACGCCAGCTGCCGGTTGAGGTTCGGGACATACCGCCGCGTCAGGGCCATGCGTCCTGGCGCGGCGCGTAACAGGTCGGTCTACCATCGGCCAAGGCGTGTGCCGGGGCCGCGCGCCCCGGCATGCCGATCAAACCGCCATCAGCGGCCCTAAAAGCGGCACCGTTGGCCTGAGAAGCGTCTCGGTTGCCCCAAAAAGGGGCAACGCTGCCGGTCAAAGCGGCATGAATGGCGAAAAAAGCGCCATCGTCGGCGCTCAAAGCGGCATCGTTGGCGAAAAAAGCGCCATCGTCGGCGCTCAAAGCGGCATCGTTGGCGAAAAAAGCGCCATCAATGGCCCCTGAAGCAGCATCGCTGGCGAAAAAAGCGCCATCAATGGCCCTTGAAGCGGCAACAGTGGCGAAAAGAGCATCACCAATGGCGCTCAAACCGGCAGCGGCAGGGAAGAAAGCCTCTATCGCCGTGTTTCCAGCGTGCGCCGGCAAGCCGAATCCCGAAACGGCCTGCGAGGGATCGCAGCCCAATGTAGGCGCGCGAGCGTGAATTCACGTACGGGATACCTATCCGACGGCTTGCCATTGCGATGCTGGCATGGAGGCATATGTCTCGATTCAGACACTCGCTTGACGTCGAACGCCGACACGGCCGATTACAGATTCGGGGCGACGAATTCGAGTGCTACCGTCGAAATGTCCGCAGGGAGCGGTTATGCGGGCACTTAATTGTTAGCGACGTTCATCGGGTGCTTGTATCGTCGTTAGCGTCATCGTCACGGATCAATCATGGAGTCTTACTCATGTCGAATTTCATTTCACGTTCTTCTCTGGCGGCGCTCGGTCTGCTCGCGGGCACACTAATCGCCAGCCCTGTCGTCAGCGCCAAGTGTGGTTGTCCCGACGACGGAAACTGGACCCCGGCGGCTGCTCGCGGTCTGGGGCAATCGTTCCCCGATGCGGTCGATCTTGCTGCCGATCCTGCTTGGCAGGTCTACGAGTTTGAGCGGGATGGCGTGCGCTACGTCCAGATCAACGACCTGTCCGGCACAGTACGCGCCGCCGCAGGCCGTATCGGGGGCACCTTCTGGGTGATGCCCATCGGCGCCGATGCAGACCGCGTCACCGTGCCGGGCGACGCCCTGCCGGCCGGCAGCTCACGCGTGCTGTATCGCGGAAGCGATGTGGAAGTGGTGCTGTATCAGGATGGCGAGCGCCAGCGCTGGCTGGTTCGCCCGCTCTCCGCAGCGCAGTAAGCGCACACGACCCGGATGCATCGCATCCGGGTCACTGCGATACCGGTATCTGTGGCCGTGCCGCAGCGATTGCGTTGGACTCGGAGAGCACAAAGCGGATGCGTGTCGGCGTCCGGCGCAGGATGCCACGGTATATCTGCATCCGCGCATCCAGCAACAAGGACGCGCCTTCACCGAAAGAGGTGTGCTGCAGCGGTCCGTCGATATCGACGCTCGTCGACACGTAGATCCCGCGCTGCGTACTGCCATGCCAGACCCTCAGATCAAGGCGATACCGCTGCGGCCCCCAGTCCGAAAGCAGGTCGATCGCGTGACACAGACAGCGGTAGGACAGCACTTGCAGGTCTTCCGACAGCATTTGCGGATCGCTGCGACCGAACCGCATCGCCACTTCGAGACCACTGGCTCGGGACTCGCGGAATGCCGATGAGTCGATTACGGCGAACAAGCCGTATCGTTCGATGCCGATCGGATACAGCGCCAGCGCCTGTTCATCGAAAATTTGCCGGTGCAACACGCCCTGATTGTTCAGATCGAGCGCTTCCTGGTGTTTGCCATTGGCGCGCAGTTCTTTCCCCAATTGATCGCGCGCTTCATCCATGATGACTTGCAGCCGCGCCATGCATATCAGCTGGTCTCGCAGGATCGGTTCATTCGTCAACAGTTGGGTTTGCGCCAGCTTCAGCGCACTCTGTTCGGCAAGACCAGACTGCCGGGCCTGCTCATAGTGCGCGGTGATTCTGCTGCCAAGCAGCAGGAATGCGACTGCTGCCAGCGCCAGTCCCAACTGGGCGGAGAACGCCATATCGTCATATGCGCCGGGAATGCCGGTGTACTCCAGTGTCATGGCAATGCCGAGATTGACCGCGATGATCCCGACGGCGGCACCATGCCAGCCGTGAGCGAATGTCAGGAATACTGCCGGAGCGATCATCAACAGAAGCAACAGTTGCCGGATTGGCCCTTGCAACGTCGGATTCAATTTCAATAGACAAAAAAGTCCGCCTGTGAGGATGCCTGCAATGGCTGTGGACTGTAGTGTCCGCTTGTATGGAACGGAATTTGTCTTGCTTCCTCTCAATAACAAGAATGGCAATATGATCATCAGAATACCGAGAAAATCGCCCACAACGTAGCGTGTGAAATTCTCGAAAGTAACGAGGGACACTGGACCGTTGAGAATATAGTTCAACGACATTTTACTGATTGATGACCACGCGGCGATAGGCAAGGCAATCAACGGCAACCAGCGCGCAATGGCATCTGACGTTTTCAGTTTCTTGCGAACCAGTAAGGGCGCAAGCGATGAAAGTGGAGCCAGAAAAACCGAACTCATGTACACCCACAGAGGGCCGTAGTCCTCCACCAACTTGATCTTCTGCGAGAGCGTCGCGCCCGCTTCCCCCAAAAACACGTACGGCCAATAGCGGTACGGCAGAAACAGCAGGCAGGCCATGCGCAAACCCGCAGGCAAAAACCACTGGTTGAACGAGATATGCCTCAGTGCGAGATAAGCCGCACCATAGGCGACCGCAAGCGCCATTCCCTTCGCGATCGTACTTCCCTTGTCATCCGCCACATTCGGCTCCCTGTTCCTTGTGCTAACGCCGTGTTGCTCGAATCCGGTTTTGCCGACTGCACGATCGACCTCCGCGTCCCATTCTAGGCATAGGTCCGCCCGTCAAATCCAGCCGATCACCGCGCCGAATATGCGTAGTTGCTCCAGATCCTGCTCCGCAACCAGCAGGCGTTCGACATCCGGATTGGCACCGACAAGCGTCCAGCCATCACGACGGATCAAAAGGCGACGAATATCGGGACGGCCCCACAGCGCATAGGCGTACAGTCCGCCATCGACGACATCCTGTTGCCGCTTCACCGTGACGTCGATCAGCACCAGCGCGTGGCGTTCGATCTCCGGCGCCATCGACCACGACGGCTGCAGCGTCCAGCGCACATTCTCGACGGGCGTCAGACCCAGCTTGCGCCGGCTGATCGACTCGGGCAGCCACAATCGGGGCTGCGGGTCCGGCGGACTGAAATCCTTCAATTGGCCGAGGATCACATGCCCGGTGGGCGGCGCGTTGCGTGCGCCCGTTCCTGCGGCATCCGGCTGGATCGTGCCTGCCTCCAGCAGCCGTTCGTACGCTTCGCTGATCGACTCGGGCAACACGCCCAATAGCATCGACACCTTCGGCGCATGTTCTGCCGGAATCGGCCGTCGTCCGGTGCGCCATTGCGCGATGCAGTTGTTACCCACCTTGCCGACGTGCGCAGCCACGGTGACGTTGCGGATGCCGGTGCGCTCCATCGCGTCGGCAAAGGTCTGGGAGTACTTGTTCATGCGTCGATCCTAGTCGAAATTGCGTTCAGGTGTAAACCTGATACCAAATAGAATTGACTATTGACATTAGCAAAGATAACGATAAGGTTCTCTGGCCGCCGCTGCCACGCAGGCCATGGCAGCAAGCGGCTCGCTAATGGCTTCGTATGCCGGAGCGGCCAGTCACTGGAACAGACTCAGGAAAAGGAGACGCAGGATGTTGGTCTTGACATGCCGTCTAGGCGGAACGCTCCGCATCGGCGACGGGGTTCACGTGACCTTGCAGAACCGGGTTACGAACAGAGCCGTCATTGCATCGTGCCCAGAGAGATTCAGTCGCCGCCTGTGCCCGCGTGTGTCTGGCACTGAGAGGACAACGCCATGCTCACCCTGACCCGCCGCATCGGCGAAACCATCTACATTGGCGACGACACCTGCGTGACCGTCTACGACCGGCTGCGCTACCACGTCATTCTTGGCGTGCTGACGCCAGCAAACACACGCCTGCGTTTTGGCGAGACCTGCCTGCGCCCTGCGATCCTGCCCGGTGGCGAACGCTTCTACCTGCTGACGATGCTGAGCCAGGACGTGCTGTGGCTCGATGATGTCCGGGTCCAGGTGCGCTTCAATCCCACCTACCTATCCACTGCATCGTTGCGTACGCGCCAGCTCAAAATCTCAGTGCATGCGCCGCAAACGGTGCATGTTGATCGAGAGGAAATCCATCTGCGCAAGCTGCGCGCAGCGGGGAAACGCCTGCCCACAATGCCGTTTTCGGCCTGGT
>JBAQRU010000005.1:0-1918 GCA_049296025.1 Lysobacteraceae bacterium
CCACTGCGCCGCCTGTTCGCGGACCACGACGGCTGCTTCGTCGGGCGTGTACTGGGCGATGCTGGCGTCGTCGGGAATCCGCAGCACCGCGCCGGCCTTGAGCCGGTTGGCATTGCCGTCGATGAAGGCTTCGGGGTTCGCGCGCAGCAACGCAAGAATGGTCTGGTCGAGGCTGTGGCCGCGCCCCAGGCCTGCGGCGATGCCACCGAGGGTTTCGCCGGGGCGCACGGCCCGGGTATCGCCGCCAGCGACGACATCGATCGGTGTCGCGGTCGCCAGCTCGGAGGGTTCGACCGGCAACGGGATCGGCATCGGTACCGGCGAGCTGAGGACATCGTTCGGGACGGACGCAGTCTGCTCGGTGGGCGTCGGTGTCGGGGGGAGCGGCACTGCGATCGGCGCGGCGGCTTCCAGAGGGTTGGCGGGCGCTGGCGGCGGGTCCGGAAGACGGACGACGGCATTGCCCGGATCGACCGTCGCTTCCTGGATCGGCGGCTGCGTGGGCGCGGCGGCGGTCTGCGGGGTATCGAGCAGCGCCGAGTACTCGCGGACCAGACGGCCTTTGCCCCAGTCGACTTCGACCAGGAACGTCAGCAGCGACTGCTGCACCGGTGCGGCGCTGGTCACCCGGATCACCGGGCGGCCACGGGCGTCCAATGCGACGGAGAACTGAAGATCGGAGACGATGCCTTCGGGCGGCGACAGGCCGATCCGGACGAAGGTTTCGGGCGAAGCCAAACGCGCCTGCAGGGCTTCCAGCTCGGAGGAGTCGGTGGAAATGATCGGAATTTCGGCCAACAGCGGCTGGTCGCGCTGCGAGATCACATTGATCTGTCCCAGCCCGAGCGCCCACGCCGACAGCGGCGACAACAAGGCCGCCACTGCCAGTAGCACACTAACTGTGATGCGCAAGTGTTTGATCACGCTTGTTCCCCGAGCCATCCCCGAGACTCTAGCCATCTGTCCCGGGGTTCGCAACGGTTGCCGTCAGCCTTCGGCCGCGACCAGCTCGGCGATCTGCACCGCATTGAGCGCGGCGCCCTTGCGGATATTGTCCGAGACCACCCACAGATCGAGCCCACGCGGGTGCGAGATGTCCTCGCGGATGCGTCCGACAAAGGCCGGATCGCGTCCCGACGCATGGGTGACCGGAGTCGGATAACCGCCGGCCTGGCGCTCGTCGACGACTTCCACCCCGGGCGCCTGCTCCAGCAGCGCGCGCGCCTCGGCGGCAGTGATCTTGTCCCGGGTTTCAATGTGCACCGCTTCGGAGTGACCGTAGAACACCGGCACCCGGACCACGGTCGGATTGATCTGGATGTTGTCGTCGGCGAGGATCTTGCGGGTCTCCCACACCAGCTTCATCTCTTCGCTGGTGTAGCCGTTGTCGAGGAAATCGCCGCCGTGCGGGATCACGTTGAACGCGATCTGCACCGGGTACACCTCGGGCTCGGCGCTCTGGAAATTCAGCAACGCGGCGGTCTGCTTGCCCAGTTCTTCCAGCGCGCGTCGACCGGTACCGGAAACCGACTGGTAGGTCGCGATATTGATGCGCTCGATCCCGACTTTGCGGTGGATCGGCGCCAGCGCGACCATCAGCTGCATGGTCGAGCAGTTCGGGTTGGCGATGATGCCACGCGGACGGTTGCGGACCTGCTCGGGATTGACTTCGCTGACCACCAGCGGCACGTCGTCGTCGTAGCGGAAGACCGAGGAGTTGTCGATCACCACCGCGCCGGCAGCCGCGAATTTCGGCGCGTATTCCTTCGAAATCGAGCCGCCGGCCGAAAACAGCGCGATCTCGATGCCGGTCGGATCGAAGGTCGCAAGGTCGCGCACCATCACTTCGTCGTTGCCGAACTTCACATATTCGCCGGCCGAGCGTTCGCTCGCCAAAGCATAGATCTCGCTGATCGGA
>JBAQRU010000006.1:0-6710 GCA_049296025.1 Lysobacteraceae bacterium
GCCCAGGCCGACGCGCTGCGTGCGCGGCGCAGCGGTCTGCGTCGCAACGATTTCGGCGATGGCGCCACCGCCGATGCGCGCCTGGACACCTGGATCGGTCGCGTCGATGGCGTGGAAGCGGTGGTCCTGCCGCCGGCACTCGCGCCGTTCGACTGTCGCAACCATCGCCTCGCCTGGCTGGCGCTGCAGCAGGACGGCCTGCTCGACGGCATCGCCGAGTTGCGCACGCGCCACGGCGCCGAGCGCGTGGCGATCGTCATCGGCACCTCGACCTCGAGCATCGGCGCCAGCGAAGAGGCCTACACGCGCCTTGATGGCGACGCCTTTCCCGCCGATCTGCGCGAACCGCTGCTGCATACGCCGCATTCGCTGGGACATTTCCTGCAGCTTGCGACCGCACTGCGCGGCCCCTGCGTGACCGTGGCCACCGCGTGTTCGTCCAGCGCGAAAGTCTTCGCGCAGGCGGCGCGGCTCATTCATGCCGGCGTGGTCGATGCGGCGCTGGTCGGCGGCGTCGATACGCTCTGCGGCAGCGTGCTGTTCGGGTTCAACGCGCTGGGGCTGGTATCGAAACAGCCGTGCATGCCGTTCGATACGCGTCGAGATGGCCTGTCGCTCGGCGAGGCCGGCGGCTATGCGCTGCTGGAACGCATCGACGATCAGCACGACCCTGCCCTGCGACTGTGCGGTTATGGCGAAAGCAGCGATGCCCACCACATGTCGTCGCCGCATCCCGAAGGCCTCGGCGCACGGCTGGCGATGGCCGATGCGATCGCCCGCGCCGGCATCGCGGCGGACGATGTCGGCTATCTGAACCTGCACGGCACCGCGACGCCCGCGAACGACAGCGCCGAAGCGCTCGCGGTGCGCGCGCTGTTCGGCGACGCGCTGCACGCCAGTTCCACCAAAGGCTGGGTCGGGCACACGCTGGGCGCGGCCGGCATCGTCGAATCGGTGTTCGCGCTGATCGCATTGGACACTGGCCTGCTGCCCGGCATGCTGCACAGCGGCGAACCGCAGCGCGACCCCGCCTGCGGGCCGCAGATCCATTTCGACGACGCCGAGCGCGAAATTCAATATGCGATGAACAATTCCTTCGGCTTCGGCGGCAACAACGCGTCGCTGGTGTTCGGGCGCGGATGGAATGGAGGCCGCTGACATGATCCCACTCACCGCCACCATCGAGAGCGTCGGCTACTGGAACAACGGCCTGCCGTCGTGGCGGCACGCGTGCGATTTCGTCGCCACCGGCGCGTTGCCCGAAGGCGTCGTGGGCAAACCCGCGCCGCAGCTGCTGCCGCCGAACGAGCGTCGACGCGCGCCGGAATCGGTCGCGGTCGCGCTCGACGTTGCGCTCGCCGCATGCACGGATGCGGGGCGCGACCCGGCGACCCTGCCGTCGGTGTTCACTTCGACCCACGGCGATCTGTCGATCACCGATTACATTTGCGCCATGCTCGCCAGCGATCCCACCGCGATCTCACCAACGAAATTCCACAACTCGGTGCACAACGCCGCCGCCGGCTACTGGACGATCGGCGCGCACTGCATGCAGGCCGCGACCGCGATCAGCGCCTACGACGCCAGTTTCGCCGAAGGTTTGCTGGAAGCGCTGATGCAGCTTGATGCCGGCGCCGACGCGGTGCTGCTGGTCGGCTACGACACCGGCGCCACCGGTCCGCTGCGCTCGGTGCACGATTGCAGCGGCCTGCTCGGCGGCGCGCTGCTGTTGTCGCATGGCGGCAACGGCCCGCGCATCTCGATCCGGCTCGCCGATGGCGATGCCGATGCACCCGGCACGCTCGGCCGACATGCCGGCACCAATACGATGGTGCCGATGCTGCCGCTGTTCGATGCGCTGGCCGCAGGCGCCGCGCAGGCGACGCTGCATGCCGGCCCGGGGCGGGTGATGTCGGTGGAGATCGCGTATGGATGACGCCGCGATGCCGGTCCAGACCACCGTGCCTGATCGAAGCGTCCTCGATCGCACCAATGTCGCGGTGGTGATTCCCGCGCTCAACGAAGCGCTGCGCATCCGCGAAGTGGTGGAAGGCGCGCTGGGCGAATGCGACCGCGTGATCGTGATCGACGATGGCTCCGACGACGACACCGCTGCGAAGATCGCCGACCTGCCGATCACCCTGCTGCGTCACCCGCAGCGCATGGGCAAGGGCGCGAGTCTGCGCGACGGCTTTCGCGAAGCGGAACGGTTGGGCATGGCGGCGGTCACCACCATCGACGGCGATGGCCAGCATGCGGCCAGCGACATTCCGCGACTGATCGCCGCAGCCAACCGCCATCCCGGCTGCGTGATCATCGGCGCACGCCTGCGCAAGCGCGCTTCGCAGCCGCTGTACCGCAGGATCGGCAACGATTTCGGCGACTGGGGCATCGCCTGGGGCTGCGGCTTCCGGGTGCGCGACACCCAGAGCGGCCAGCGCCTGTATCCGGCGTCGGTCTTCACCCTGCACGACGTTCCCGGCGAAGGCTTCGTGTTCGAAGCGCAGCTCTTGATCTCGGCCGCACGCCGCGCCGACGCGCGCGTGGTCGGCGTGCCGATCGAAACCCGTTACCAGACCGCGGATGCGCCGCAGGCCTTCCGCAAGAGTCATTTCCGCCTGTTCCGCGACCTGTACGCGATCACATCGCATGTCGTGGCCCAGGTCTGGCGCTACGGCCACGTGATCCGCGAATACCGGCGCGCGCGCGCGCATCCGCCGATGATCGACGACCCCAGCGGCGTATTCACCACCGCCCACCGCGAGTGACCGGCATGTCTTCCAGCAGCAACGACAAGATCACAGATGACGTCCTCCAACACGACGTCGTCGTCCTCGGCGGCGGCCTGGCCGGCCTGACGCTCGCGATCCAGCTCAAGCGTCGCGATCCGGAGATCGACATCGCGGTGCTCGAACGCCGCGCGCATCCGGTGCCGGAAGCCGCGTTCAAGGTCGGCGAGTCCACGGTCGAGATCGGCGCGCACTACTTCGCCAACGTGCTCGGCCTGCGCGAACACCTGGACAGCGAGCACATCCGCAAATTCGGCTTCCGCTTCTTCTTCAGCGACGGACGTCGCGACATCGACCGCTGCACCGAACTGGGCGTGAGCCAATTCCTGCCGACGCCGTCGTGGCAGATCGACCGCGGCCGCTTCGAGAATTTCCTCGGTGAAGAAGCGCGCCGGCTCGGCGTGCGCTTCCACGACGGCGCCACCGTGCGCGGTCTGGCGATGAGCGACAGCGACGCACCGCATGCGATCACCTTCGAGCACGACGGCGCCACCCGCAATGCAGCGGCGCGCTGGGTCGTCGACGCCAGCGGTCGCGCCGGCCTGCTGAAACGCAAATTCGATCTGGCCGCGCCGGAAATCCACGACGCCAATGCGGTGTGGTGGCGCGTCGACGGCATCGTCGATCCGGAACTGTGGTCGGACGATGCCGACTGGCTGTCGCGCTGCACGCCGCCGGATCGCTGGCGTTCGACCAATCACATGTGCGGTCCGGGCTACTGGTTCTGGCTGATTCCGCTGTCGTCCGGCGCGCACTCGCTGGGCATCGTCTGCGACGCGACGATGCATCCGCTGGAGACGATGAACACCCACGAAAAAGCCATGGCGTGGCTGCGCGAACACCAGCCGCGCGTCGCCGAAGCGCTGGACGCGCCGGAACATCGGCTGCAGGACTTCCTGTTCCTGCGCCATTTCTCCCACGGCTGCAAACAGCTGTTCAGCAACGACCGCTGGGCGTTGACCGGCGAGGCCGGCCTGTTTCCCGATCCGTTCTATTCGCCGGGCAGCGATTTCATCGCGATTTCCAACACCCTGATCTGCGATCTGATCGACAAGGACCGTACCGGCAAATCCTACGGCGCCTATGTCGACATCTACCAGCAGCTGCACTTCGGATTCTTCGAGAACACGATGACGCTGTATCGCGGCCAGTACCCGCTGTTCGGCGACGCGCAGGTGATGCCGGTGAAGGTGATCTGGGACTACACCTATTACTGGTCGCTGCTGGCGCCGCTGTTCTGCGGCGACAAACTGACCGAAATCGCGATGCTCGGCCGGCTGCGTCCGCAGTTCGAGCGCGGGCGCGATCTGAATCTGGCGATGCAGCCGCTGCTGCGGACCTGGGGCGAACACAACCGCGCTGCGGATCCACCGGATCACGCGTCGCTGGATGGACGCCTGCTCGATCAGTTCAACATCGACTGGTTCCACGAAATGAATCGCGCATTGCATGATGCGCTCGACAACGCCGCCTTCGAGCAGCGTATCCGCGACAACGTCGCGCGCATGGAATGGTTGGCATTCGAAATATTCATGCGGGCGCGCGCATCGCATCCCAATATCGACGACTGCGGCATGGCGGCATTGATGCAAGGCGTCGCGGTCGAGCCCTTGCTGGCATCGGCCTGGTACGCCACTGCGGCGTAGCGCGGCATCGATGACGCGATATCGATGACGAATCCCACGAGGGCCGCGGACGCGGCCCTCGTGGGAACTGCATGCGAAGCCGATGTCAGTCTTCGACTTCAGGCGCGACCATCACCGGAACTTCGACCGTCTTGTCGTAGTTCTCCTGCAGATACGCACGCAGCATGCTGGAAATGCGGATCAGCATGGTCTTGTCGGTGGTGCCGAAGGTCCAGGCGGCACCGAGTGCGTTGGCCTGCTGGTAGAAACCGGGCTCGCCCACGACAGTGCCGGTCTGGGCATCGGTCAGTTTGGTGGTGACGTAGACCCACGATTTTCCGGCGAAGCCACCGGCGAAGAAGCGTTTGCCCCCGGAAATGAAGCGGACATGCGTCATCTTCGGCTCAATCTTCAGCGTCCGGGGCGCATCGCCCGCCGGTGTTTCGTTCCATGCCTTGAGCACGGCACCGATGCGTTCGTCGAGGTTGCCCTGCAGGTATTCGCGCGCGACTTCGTTGCCTTTCTGCCCGGCGTACGGCGCATCCATCGCAACCGGCGACATCTCGAAGCGCTGATACGTGTTCAGCGCGACGGTCGGCGCGGGATTCTTCGCGTCGTCGGCAGGCTTCTTGAATTCCGCGGCGCCGACGACCGGCACCACAGTCAACAGCAGGACCGCGGCGAACACTGTTTGAATGCGCATTGCTTTTCACCTCGTGATTTGCGGCCGCATGCGCGGCCGGAATGGAAACATAGCGTCTTTGCTCGAGACGCCGGATTTGAAACCCCTGATCCGGCCAATACCGGCAGTCCACTGGGACTGGATTCAGTGGATCAGACTTCAGCTCATCCCGCCATCGATGCCGATCACCTGGCCGTTGATGTAGCCGGCATCGCGACCGCACAGAAACGCCACGAGTGCGGCGATTTCGTCCGGCGTGCCGGCGCGGCCGGCCGGCACCATCTGTTTGATCTGTTCGGGCGGGAACGCGTGCTGCGCCATCTCGCCCGCGATCACGCCCGGCGCGACCACGTTCGCGGTGATGCCGCGACTGGCCATTTCGCGGGCCAGCGATTTGCTCGCGCCGTGCAGCGCGGCTTTCGCCGCCGCGTAGTTGGTCTGGCCGCGATTGCCGAGCACGCCGGCCACCGACGAAATGCTGACGATGCGGCCCCAGCGCGTGCGCGCCATCGGCAGCAGCAGCGGCTGGGTGACATGGAAGAAGCCGTGCAGCGACACGTCGATCACGCGCTTCCACTGTTCCTCGCGCATGCCCGCCATCGGCGCGTCGTCGTGGATGCCGGCGTTGTTGACCACGATCTGGATCGGGCCCGTTTCGAGCAACGCGTCCAGCGCTGCGCGCGTGGCGTCGCCATCGGCCACGTCGAAGGCCACCGCCTGCGCGGAACCGCCGCTCGCGATGATGTCGTCGCGCACCGCTTCGGCGCGCGCGGGATTGCCGTTCGCATGCACGATGACATGCGCGCCATCGGCCGCGAGCCGCCGGCAGATCGCGCCGCCGAGATCGCCGCTGCCGCCGGTGACGAGGGCGCGACGCTGTGCGGTGTTCGACATCATGGATTCTTTCGACATCATGGATTCTCCTGTTCAAAAGACCGTGCAGCCGCAATACGAACGTCAAGCTTTGCTCCCTCCCTTTCGCGGAGCGAAGGGGAGGGTTGGGGAGGGGTGCTTTGATCGGAGATCGCCATCGAATCAAAGGCCCCCCCTCCCGACCTCCCCTGCGCTCTGCGCTCTGCGCAAGGGGAGGAGAACATTGCATCGCGAGTTGCGGTCACGTCTGCAACATCACCGCCGCACGCCCTTCGGCGATCACTTCGCCTGCGTGCAGAATCCTGAAACCGTATTGCTGACTCGCGGCGCTTTCCGCCAGCAGTTCCGCCTCGCATTCCAGCGCATCGGCCAGAGCGTCGATGCGCGCGACGCGCAGTTCGACACTGCGCAGCGCGACCAGAAAACCGACCTTCGGCTCGCCACCGGCCGCCGCGCCGCGCAGGCCACCGTGCACCGCCATCGCCTGCGCGCCGTATTCGCACAGATGCACCGCGCGCAAACACTCGTCGTGGCGCAGCGGATTCGCCGCATCGCGATGGCTGCGGGTGCGCAGACCGATGCGCTGCGCGTCCCAGTCGATCACCTCGTCCCACAGGCACATGCCGCCCTTGTGCGGGATCATCGCTTCGATGGTTTCATGATCGATCAAACCATCTCTCCTGTAGGAGCGGCGCAAGCCGCGATGGGCTGCGGCAATGTCATCGGCGACCCATCGCGGCT
>JBAQRU010000007.1:0-1929 GCA_049296025.1 Lysobacteraceae bacterium
ATCCAGGCTTCGCCTTAGATGGTAGTTTAGAATTGGACTTGAAGTGTTTTCTTTGGTGACTTTCTTTTCAAAAAGAAAGTCACTCGCGCACCAGCGCGAAAAAGGTGCCAGGCTTTACCCTTGTGCCAACACGCATCGATATCCGAAGTATCGACTGCGAAAATCACGCAATCACACAATCACTTCAGCAGCGGCACCAGCGCCGGCCAAACGTGATCGCGCAGCTTCGGCTGCGCATTGGCGACCGGATGCAGATGATCCGCCTGGAACGCGCGGTCATCCATCGCGATCGGCTGCAGCAGAAACGGCAGGAACGCCGTCTTGTGCTGCTGCGACAGCTCCAGGAACAGTTGCTCGAACTGTTTCGTGTAATCCGGACCGTAGTTCGGCGGCAGCCGCATCCCGATCAACAGCACCTTCGCATTCGCCGCCTTCGCAGCAACGATCATCTTCGCCAGATTCGCGCGGGTCTGCGCAAGCGGCAGACCGCGCAGGCCGTCGTTTGCGCCGAGTTCGATCACCACGACCGATGGCTTCTGGCGTTTCAGCTCCGCAGCGATGCGCGCGCCACCACCGGCGGTGGTCTCGCCGCTGATGCTCGCGTTCACCACCCGCCAGCCGGGTTTCTCCTTTGCGATCTTCTGCGCGGTCAGCGCGACCCAGCCCTGCGCTGCGGACAGTCCGTAGGCGGCCGACAGCGAATCGCCCATGACCAGCACGGTGCGCTGCGCTGCGGGCGTCGCAGCGGTGGTCGCGATGGGCTGTTTCGCGGGCTGCGCGAAGGCTTGCGCGCCTGCCAATGCGCAGAGCAGCGCGAAGGTCGCGAACACTGCGCGCCATGGCAGCCGATACGGGCGACGATCAACCATAGCGCGCCTTCAACATCGCATAGCAACTGCGCAGCGCCTGCGCTTCGCCGCCGGCCGGGCGACCGGAGCGGTCGTTGTCGTTCCAACTGTAGACATCCAGATGCGCCCACGGCTGTTCGGCAGGCACGAAGCGGTCGAGGTACAGCGCGGCGGTGATGCAGCCGGCCATGGCCGAGCTGCTGCCGTTGGCGAGATCCGCGATGTCGCTTTTCAGGTAGCGCAGGTACGGACGATGCAGCGGCATCCGCCACAGCGGATCGTAGTGATGCGTGCCGGCAGAAAGCCAGTCGTTCGCCAGCGCGTCGTCGTTGCTGAACAGCGCCGGCAGATCGGGGCCCAGCGCGATCCGCGCGGCGCCGGTGAGCGTGGCGAAGTCGAGGATCAGCTGCGGCGATTGTTCGGCGGCGTAGGCCAGCGCATCGCACAGCACGATCCGGCCTTCGGCGTCGGTGTTGTCGATCTCGACGCTGATGCCCTTGCGCGTGGCGATGATTTCGCCGGGGCGGTAGGCGTTCGGGCCGATCGCATTCTCCACCGCCGGGACCAGCAGGGTGATCCGCACTGGCAGCTTGCGCGCCATGATCAGTTCGGCCAGCGCGATCGCGTGCGCCGCGCCGCCCATGTCCTTCTTCATGTTGCGCATGCCGGCGGCGGCCTTGAGGTCGAGGCCGCCGGTGTCGAAGCACACGCCCTTGCCGACGATGACGATGTGCGGCCGCGCCTTGCCGTCATCGGTTTTGCCGCCCCAGTGCAGCACGATCAGCCGGGGCGCGCGGTGCGAAGCGCGGCCGACCGCGTGGATCGCCGGGAAATTGTGGGCGAGCAGGTCGTCGCCAGCCAGCACATCGAGATCGGCACCGTGCGTGGCTGCGATCTCGCGCGCGACCGCTTCGAGTTCGTCCGGGCCCATATGCTCGGTCGGCGTGTTGATCAGATCGCGTGCGCGCAAACAGGCCGCGATCTGCGCGGCGATGTCGTCGTCGATATCGATCGCCAGCCGTGCCGGCGCGCGCGTCGCGTCGCGATAGCGGGTGAAGCGGTAGCTGCCGAGGCCCCAGCC
>JBAQRU010000008.1:0-8523 GCA_049296025.1 Lysobacteraceae bacterium
GCGCTCGACTGCCTGTCGCGCTTCGGCCAACGCATCCGCGACCTGCCGCCGCACGGCGTGCGTGCGATCGCCACCAACACCGTGCGCGCGCTGCGCGAGCCGCACGCATTCCTGGCCGCGGCGGAACGTGCGCTGGGCCACGGCATCGAGGTCGTATCCGGCCGCGAAGAAGCGCGACTGATCTACCTCGGTGTCGCCAACGCACAGCCGCCAAAACCGATGCAGCGACGTCTGGTGATCGACATCGGCGGTGGCTCCACCGAATGCATCATCGGCTCGGGCTTCGACACCATCGAACGCGAAAGCCTGCAGATCGGCTGCGTCGCCAGCACCAGGCGTTTCTTCCCCAACGGCAAACTGTCGAAAAAGCGCTGGAAAGATGCGCTGACCGAGATCGAAGCGGAATTCCAGCAGTTCGCGGGGCTGTATCGCGCGCTCGGCTGGCAGGAAGCGATCGGCTCTTCCGGCACCAACAAGGCCATCGGCGACATCTGCGCGGCGATGAAACTGACCAAGGGTGCGATCACCGCCGAAGCCCTGCCGATCGTGCGCGATCGAATGCTCACCGCCGATCGCATCGATGACATCGTGCTGCCCGGGCTGCCCGACGACCGCAAAGCCATCATCGCCGGCGGCATTCTGGTGCTGGAAGCCGCGTTCGATACGCTCGGCCTCGACAAGGTGATGGTCAGCAAGGCGGCGATGCGCGAGGGCGTGCTCTACGACATGCTGGGTCGCGGCGGCGTGGACGATCCGCGCGATATTTCCATCGATGCGCTGATGCAGCGCTACGGCGTCGACCGCACCCAGGCCAAACGCGTGGAAGACACCGTGCTGCGGCTGTTCGGCCAGGCGGCGGCGCGCTGGAACCTCGGCGACGACGAACGGCGGATGCTGGGCTGGGCGGCGCGCGTGCACGAGATCGGCCTCGCCATCGCGCACAGTCAATACCATGTGCATGGAGCCTACCTGCTGGAGCACTCGGACATCGCCGGTTTTTCC
Source organism: Lysobacteraceae bacterium (assembly GCA_049296025.1). GTDB lineage: Bacteria > Pseudomonadota > Gammaproteobacteria > Xanthomonadales > Xanthomonadaceae > Lysobacter_I. The sequence goes on from JBAQRU010000008.1 coordinate 1,003, forward strand.
CGGCAGGAACAGCACTTCCTGGCCGCACTGGTGCGCAACCATCGCCGCAACATCTCGAACAAATCCCTGGATGCCCTGCCCGATCGCCTGCAGGCGCCGGTACGCCGCTGCGCCGCGCTGCTGCGCATCGCGGTGTTGCTGCATCGTTCCCACGAAGCAGAAACGATCCCGAGGCTGGAACTGCGCGTGATGGGCAACAACGCCGGCATTTCCATCTCGAAGAACTGGCTCGACCGGCGTCCGCTGCTGCGTTCGGATCTCGAACACGAACCTGAAGGCATCGCCGGGCTCGGCATCGAACTGCATCTCGACGTCTGAGCTTTCCCGGGGACGCACGTCGTCCCGCAGCGCGTCATCGCGCTGTCACCCGGGCGCCACCGTCGTTTCATCGACAGGCATCAATCTTCGTCAAACCGAAGAGCGACGCCGATGCGCTACGCGATCGTCACCGAAACCTACCCGCCGGAGATCAATGGCGTCGCGCTGACCGTGCAGAGTCTCGAACATGGGCTTCGCGAACGCGGACACAGCGTCGACCTGGTCAGACCACGACAGACACGCCACAGCCAGCCAGCCCCGCATGAGTCCCTGTTTCCCGGTCTCTCGATACCCCGTTATCCCGGTTTGCGTTTCGGTCTGCCGGCGACACGAACACTGATCTCCCTGTGGAACCTGCACCGCCCGGATGCGATCTACGTGGCCACGGAAGGCCCATTGGGGTGGTCGGCACTGCGCGCGGCGCGGTTGCTGCGTATTCCCGCGGCGACCGGCTTCCACACCCGGTTCGACCGCTACATGCGCGACTACGGCGTGCCGCTTCTGCAGCCGCTGGCGCTGCGCTGGATGCGACACTTCCACAACAGCGCGAGCGCCACGCTGGTGCCGACCGAGGCGTTGCGCGACGAACTGGAATCGATGGGCTTCCGGTATCCGCTGCGATTGCCGCGCGCGGTCGACAGCGCGCAATTCCATCCCGCACGTCGCGACGATCCACTGCGGGCGTCCTGGGGACTTCGCGCCGAGGATCTCGCGGTGATCCATCTCGGACGGATCGCGCCGGAGAAAAATCTCGGCCTCGCGGTGCGCGCCTTTCGCGAGATCCAGCAGCAATGCCCCGCCGCACGCTTTGTCTGGGTCGGCGACGGGCCCGCGCGCGAAGCGCTTGCGAAGGAGAATCCCGACTTCGTGTTCTGCGGCCTGCAGCGCGGCGAAGCCCTGGCTCGACATTTCGCGAGCAGCGATCTGTTCCTGTTTCCCAGCCGCAGCGAAACCTACGGCAACGTCACTCTCGAAGCGATGGCCAGTGGTGTACCGACCGTTGCCTTCGACTACGGCGCCGCGCGCGAATGCCTGCGCGACGGCGAGCACGGCGCCGCCGTTGCGAACGATACTGCGGACGGCGACGATGCGTTCGTTCGCGCCGCCGTGCGGATCGCCACGGACGGGAACCTGCGCGCGCAGATGCGGTTGGCCGCACGCGATGCGATCTGCGTCCTGCGCCCGGAACAGGTCGCCGCCGATTTCGACACGATCCTCCAACGTCTGGCCCATGCGGGGAAACGTCATGAACAACGGCTTGTTGCGTCGTCGACTGCGCGCGAATGAATCGGAATGGTGTCTGCGCGCGAACACGCTGTGCGGACGTCTCGCCACGAGGCGCTTCTTCTCGCTGATCAGCCGTCTCGGCGATGGCGTGTTCTGGTACGCGCTGATGGCCGCACTCGCGTTGTTCGGCGGCGACAGCGGCATGCTCGCCGCACTGCATCTCGCCGCGATCGGCCTGGTTTCATTGGTCCTGTACAAAGCATTGAAGCGCTGGACGCGCCGACCACGTCCCTGCGCTTCCGATCTGCGCATCCGCGCCTGGGTCGCGCCGCTGGATGAATTCAGTTTCCCGTCGGGCCATACGCTGCATGCGGTGGCCTTCACCATCGTCAGCCTGTCGTATTTTCCCGTGCTTGCGTGGCTGCTGATTCCCTTCGCCGCCAGCGTTGCCGTCTCGCGCGTGGTGCTCGGCCTGCACTATCCGAGCGATGTGCTCGCGGCGACGGGGATCGGGAGTGCGTTGGCATTGGCATCGATCTGGATCCGCGAAAACGCATTCACGACCCTTGTCGTCTAGCTGCCCTGTGGGAGGGCCTTCAGGCCCGACGTTCGGGGCTAGAGCCCCTCCCGCAGAATCGACAGCACGCACGCGCTACGGGCAACGCTCCAGCTTCGCTTGCCGCAACGACGGCGCCAGCTGCCCACGCCAGTCGCGATCGTTCGCGACCTGCGCCTGCGCACGGCTTCCATCGAGCTGCGCAACATCGATATCGGCATACGCCCACACCGCTTTGCCGCTGCCCGCGGCAAGGATGCCGTCGTCTGGAAGACCGACATCCATCGGCGCGTACACCGTCGCTTCGCCGATATTGAGATCCAATGCCGGGCTCCACGCAGCTTCGCCTGCGGTGACCGCCTTGGCGACGAAACAGCGGTTTTCCAGTGCGCGCGCCAGGCATCCCACGCGCACACGGGTCGCGCCTGCGGCGGTGTCGGTGCAACTGGGGACCAGCAGCAGTTGCGCGCCCGCCTCGCACTGCGCGCGTACCGGCAATGGGAACTCGATGTCGTAGCAGATCGCGATGCCCGCGCGCATCCCATCGAAATCGAACACTTTCAAGGCATCGCCAGCATCGATCACGCCGGTCTTCTTCTCGAAGCCGGTCAGCTGCAGCTTGTCCTGCCAGACCGCGCCGCCTTCGGGCGAAAACAGATCCGCGCGGTTGCGAAAGCGACCGTTTCCGGTATCGAGCAGGAACGTGCCGGCGACGATGCGCATGCCGGTCTCGCGCGCCAATTTCGAATACAGATCGAGCCACGCGCCGCGATAGCGCTGGATCGCGATGAGCGACGCATGCAGGTCACCCCGGGTCGCCGCTTCGAAGGTCGCCCCCAGTTCCAGCGACAGGTATTCCGGCAGCACCGCGATATTCGCGCCGGCGGTCGCCGCCTCCCGCAGCCAGAGGCGCTGCTTTTCGGCGAAGTCGTCGAACCGCTGCGGCGCGCCGATGGGATATTTCGCGACCGCGATCTTCATGCGCTTTGCTCTTGTTCCAGTGAACGCGTCCAAAAGGTCAGCGCATGCTCGATCTCTCCGCGACCGGCTTCGTTCCAGTGCAGGCGCATCGTCATCTCCGGTCGGCGAACATAGCCGCGTTTTGTCCAGAAGGCTTCGTTGCCGCGATGTGCTTCCGGGCGACGCGGATCGTCGGCATCACGATCCACCGCGCAGAACGCGGCAAGATTGAAACGGCCGAGCGAACGCGCATGCGCTTCGCGATGATCGAAGAAGGCATGGCCGATCCCCTGGCCGCGATAGGCCGGCAGCAGCACCGATTCCCCGAAATAGAACACGCGCCCGGTGTCCATGCCCTGCGCCTCGAACGGCGCGCGGAACGCGGCCGAATCGTCGGCCAGCGGCAGTCCGGTGGACGCGCCGATCACCGCATCGTCATCGAAGGCGAGCACGAACACGCTGTCGACGGAGCGGGCATAGGCATCGAGGTATTCGCGTTCGTACGCGGGATCGCCGTCGTAGAGGTACGGCCAGTCGCGGAACACCGAGATCCGCAGCGCAGCGACCGCATCGAGATACGGGCGGATGTCGGCACCCGCGACACGGCGGATCTGGATTCGGATCGTGCTGGTCGCGTTCGAAGTCATGCCGTCGATTCTATGCCAAAGAAAACGCCGCAGGCACGGGGCCTGCGGCGTTCGGGAACAGGGCGGAAACGATCAGCTGCGTGGCAGTGGCGGCGGATTCGTCGTGCCGACGCTGTACCAGTCGATCTTGCGGGTGACCACCATGATCGCGGCGAGAATCAGGAACAGCAGGCCGGCACCCAGCACCATCGCATTGTCCTCGGAGATCAGCAGGCCGTAGAGCGCGCCGTAGAGCGTGCACAGCATCGCGGCGAAGCCAAAGCCGCGCAGCCAGGAGCGCAGCACGTGGCTGACGTAGTAACCCAGCAAGCCGATGCAGGCACCGCTGGCGACGAGATAGGCCTTGCCGAATTCCATGTGCTCGGACAGCGCCACCAGCAGCAGGAAGAAGATCGCCAGCGCCAGGCCGACGAGGCCGTACTGGATCGGGTGGATCCGCAGCTGTTTGATCAGCTCGAACATGAAGAATCCGACGAAGGTCAGCAGCACGAACAGGATGCCGTACTTGCTGGCGCGATCGGCCTGCGAATAGATGTTGACCGGCTCGACCAGCGAGACGCCGATGGCATCCAGGCCCGACACCGTTTCGGTATTGCTTTCGGCGTCGACCGAGCCTGCGGGCGCCATGCCAGGCACCCGTGAACCGCCGAGGTACTGCGCCTGCGCATTGGTCGCCAGCGACGAGATTTCCCACTCCGCATGGAAGCCCTTGTCGTCGATCGTGCGCTTGCGCGGCAGGAAATCGCCGTTGAACAGCGGATGCGGCCACGGCGAATCGATGGTGATGATATTGCGCTTCGCCAGAGGCGCGATGGCCAGCGATTCCGTGCCTTCGAGCGTGAAATCGAGCTGGCTGTCGAGCACGATCGCACCACCGGCCACCGTCGCCGGCAGACGCGCGTGCAGACCACCGCCGTCGCCGCTGCCCGGGCCCTGCAGCAGTTCGACGTCCTTGCCGTTGATCGTCAGCGTCTGCAGACCGACCACGCCGCGCACATCGGCGATGGCATAACTGAGATACGGCTGGCCGATCTTTCGCGGCGCGAGCGCGTCGGCATCGCCGGGAACAGTGACCTGGAATTCCGCATGGAGTTTTGTCGCGAACTCGTATTTGCGCACTTCATGCAGGCCGATCTTGCGCACGATCGGTTTCATCGCGCCCTTGGCTTCCAGCGTCTCCGGGAAGAACATCCAGACACCGCTGTCTTCGCGCCGCACCTTGCGGGTGAACCCCTGGTTGTCCTTCTCTTCGACTTCGACCAGTTCGGTGTACGGCACCATCAGCACCGGCCCCGAAAGCGCCTGCGCACCTGCGGAACTGCGCGCGACGGTCTGCACCGCTTCGCGACGGTACATCTGCCGATCCTGGATGGTGCCGCGGATCATCAGCAGCGGAACGAGAATGGCAATGGTCAATCCAATCACCATGAGAATCTTCAGGAACAATCGCATGTCGGCCTCCGACGTTGTGGACGGCGCCAGTGTCGATAAGGCATGCGGGGCGGCGATGGCGCCCGGGTGAAGCCTGTGTGAAGAAGCGGAAAGCGCTATTCGACGGGCAGGACCAGACTCGCAGCCGCGCCGCCGCCATCACGGTTGACCAATGCGACCCGGCCGCCGTGCAATTCGACGGCTTCCGCCACGAAGCACAGCCCCAAGCCGCTGCTGCGACTGCGGCCGTCCGGACGCGGCAACGAATAGAACCGCTCGAACGTACGCTCCAGCGCGTAATCGGGCACACCCGGGCCACGATCCAGCACCTCGACAATGAGGCTGTCCGCTTCGCGCCGCAGATGCAGTTCGACCTCACTGCCAACCGGTGCGAAATCCGCCGCGTTGTCGAGCAGATTGAGCAGCGACTGCCGCAGCAGGAACGGGTCGCCGGAGACGCGCAGACCACGCGCATCGGCAGCTTCGACGATATTCAGGCGCAGCGACGCCTGCGCGTATTTCGGCGCGATCCGTTCGGCGGCTTCGTCGGCGATGACGCGCATATCCACCTGCTGCGGTTGTTCGATCCGCTGCCGGTGTTCGACCGCCGCCAGCGCCAGCAGTTTGTCGATCATCTCCGCCATGCGTTCGCTCTGCGCGCGAATCGTCGCGACGAAACGGGCGCGATCCGCTGCAGGCATCGGCGCCATGTCGCTGTCGGCGGTCTGCAGCAGTTCGGCGCTGCCGCGGATCGCCGCGAGCGGGCTTTTCAGTTCATGGGTCAGTGCGTGGACGTATTGTTCGACGTACTGCTTGCCTTCGAGCTTGGCGCGCATGGTTTCCAGCGCACGCCCGAGATCGCCGAATTCGCCCGCGCTGTCGGGCGGGGTCGCGCGTTCGCCCGCAGAGACCGCATCGGCGTAGCGGCGCAAGGCGCCCAGCTGGCGCGACAACCACCATGCCGCCAGCAGGCCGATCACCAGCGCCGCGCCGAGCAGCACGGAGCCCCAGCGCAGGATCACGCCCTGGCTGCGGGCGATGAACGGCGCGATGGTCTGGTTGGGCTTGGCGACGGTCAGCACGCCGACGATGCGCGAAGTCCCGCCCTCGCGGACGGTGATCGGTGCGGCCACATGCATGACCGAGCTGGTTTCGTCGTTCGGGTCGCTGCGCGAAGAGCGCGCGCCGTAGCGGCCGCGCAACGTCAGGTGGACGTCGTTCCATCGCGAATAATCCTTGCCCACATCCTGTCCGCTGGAATCGAACACGACGACCCCGCGCGCATCGGTCACATAGATGCGGGTGCTGACCTTGCGCTTGGTGAAGCCCCAGATTTCGGCGCCGAGATCGCGATCGGTCAGCGCGCGCACGTGCGCGGCGAAGCGTCCGTCGTCGATGCGTCCGGCGATCAGATCGTCCTTGGCCTGCTCCGCAAGCAGATTGGCGGTATCGACCAGGGTGTCTTCCATCGCCTGGCGCACGCCGGGCTTCACTTCCTGCAGGAACACCCGGCCCAGCAGCAGCGCGGCCAGGGCCACGATCAGGAAATAACCGAGCAGGATGCGCAGGCCGATCTTCATTTCGTGAGGTTCACGTCCGCGCCACCGTCATCCACTGGTGTCCAGCGAATAGCCCAGGCCACGATGGGTGCGGATCGGATCATCCTGCTCATTCAGGCTGCGCAGCTTCGCGCGCAGGGTCTTGATATGGGTGTCGACGGTGCGGTCGCCGCTCTCCAGCGCATCGGCCCACACCCGGTCCATCAACTGCGTGCGCGACAGCACCGCGCCGGGACGGTGCATCAGCACTTCCAGCAAACCGTACTCGTAGCGGGTGAGATCCAGCGCATGACCGCAGTAGCGGATGCGTTTGCCTTCGCGATCAATCTCGAACGTTCCGTGCGCCTGCCAGCTCGCGGTTTCCGCCTGCACCCGACGACGCAATCGCGCGCGCACCCGCGCCACCAGTTCGCGCGGCGAAAAAGGCTTCACCACATAGTCGTCGGCGCCCAGCTCCAGGCCGACCACGCGATCGATCTCGCCGTCGCGCGCGGTCAGGAAAATCACCGGCACTTCGCTGAAGGTGCGCAGCGTGCGGCACACATCGAAGCCGGTGATGTCCGGCAGGCCGACATCCAGCACCACCAGATCGATTCCGCCTGCACGCACTTTCGGCGCCACTTCGCCCCCCAGCAGCACGTGCTCGGCCGCGAAACCTTCGCTGCGCAGCGCATAGAGCACGGTGTCGGCGATGGCGGTTTCGTCTTCGGCGATGAGGATGGTCGGCGTGGCGGCCATGGTGGGCGTCGGAAAGGCGGCGTCGGGCATTGTAGGCCGTTCACGGCCGGGGATTCGCATACCATGACAGGCCCGCGCCCGCGAC
>JBAQRU010000009.1:0-18724 GCA_049296025.1 Lysobacteraceae bacterium
CTTCTTCGGTCATGTCCGGGCTGGCCATGCGCGTCAGGGTTTTTTCGTAGGCCAGATTGGCGGTTTCGCCATCGACGATCAGCGCGTAGTCGATTTCGCCGCGTTCGATCATGCGGCTGGCGATGTCCATGCCGTTGAGGAAGGCGAGACAGGCGTTGGCGACGTCGAAGTTCTGACAGGTGTCGGAAAGGCCGAGGTTGCCGCAGACGATGCTGGCGGTGGACGGCTCCAGGTAGTCGCGGCTGACCGAGGTGTTGACCAGCAGGCCGATCCGGGAGGGGTCGATGCCGGCATCGGCCAGCGCCTTCACACCGGCGAGGGTGGCGGCATCGGAGGCTTCGACGCCGTCGTCCCACAGGCGGCGCGAGTGGATGCCGGCGATGTCTTCGAGAACGTTCGCCTTGATCCCCAGGCGGTCGAGGGTCGGCTTGAGCCGGGCGTTGATCTCGGCGGAGGTCAGTTGGCGCGGGGCATCGATGTGCGCCAGGCCGGCAATCGCGACGTGTTGAAACAGCATGAGGAGTTCAGCCGTAAAACAGACAGGAACCGCATAGGGTACCGGCTTCAGCGCCCCAGCGCATGCTGAAACCGGGCCGGAGGCCGTTTTCCCGGTTTCCCGGAGCCTGAAAACCCGGTCGGCAGGGCCTGGCGAGGCGGCAAATCCCCCCTCCTGTGCCGTTCGGCCCATGGCGCCGACCGCGCCTGCGGCCACACTGGGGAGTGGCGGCACCCTATGCTGCGGGTCGCATCGCATCCCCCCGAACTCCAGGAAAAACATCCGATGGCACGACTCATCGTCGACGCGGTATCGCAGGAATCCAAGTCCATCCACGACGACAGCTATGTGCTGCTGCTGTTCGCTTCGGTGTCCCATTCGGAGACCGGCGCCCCGGTGAAAGGCCTGACTGCGGAACATTTCCGGGTGTGTTCGCCGCTGGGCGCGGTGTTCGAAATGAACATCCTCGGCAGCCAGGAAGTCGAATGGGAACCTGCCGACACCGACGCCGCCGGCTGCTACAGCCTGCGGATCGCGCGCAAATGGGCGCATTCGGGCGAGCTGAGCGAGTGGAACAAACTCGAAGCCGCCTGTTTCGGGCTGCAGGTGCGCGTGGCCGGCACGGACGGCGTCGTGCACATGGGGCAGACCACGCTGCGGCAGGAAAGCCTGGCGCGCTGAGTCGCCGCCTCCCCGGGACTGGACGCCGGGCGCCGCAGTCGCGGCTAGCGCATACAGCGCCAGGCGAAGAAGCGCTGGGCGCCGGATTCGGGTGGCGCAACCGCCTGCACGGTGTCGGCGCCGAGGCCCGGGGCTTCGTTGCGCGCCAGCGTCTCCAGTTCTTCGCGCACTTTGAGATGGTTGCGTTCGTAGAAGACGACGCTGTCTTTCACCGAGACTTCGATTTCGCCGCGCTTCTCGCAGCCGGCCGGTGCTTGGGTCACGACCTTCACCGCCGACGCGCCGGGCGCCATGTGGACCCAGGTGCAGGCGGTGGCGCTGGCGGTCAGGACCGCGATGGCGAGGATGCGCGAATATTTTGTTCTGAAAAACACAGTTCGGTACTCCGGATAAAACGATGCCCACCATGATGGTGGGCATCGACTGAATCGGGCAATCATCGCTACAGCGGGCGGGAAAGTCAAAACCTCGTTGGTGTACCGCCACACGCCGTGCGCACGGCGCTGAATCACCGGGCGCATCAGGTCACTTGCGGGCGGGCTTGCCATCGGCATCGACGATGAAGACCTCGCCGAACTTCAGCGCGCGCACCGGCTTTTCGATCTGCTTCAGATCGCCCACCACCACCCACGTCAACGCGTCCGGATCGACGGTCGCGGCGGCGGCTTTCACCTGCTCCGGGGTGAGCCCTTCGATCTCGACCTTGCGCTGGAACACGTAGTCGTCGGGACGACCGTAGCGGACGATGCCGCCGAGCGTGCCGAGCACGGCGCCTGCGGTTTCGTACGAACCCGGCAGGCCGCGGATTTCGGTGGATTGGATCTTGGAAACTTCCTCGGGCTTCGGCGGCGCCTTGCCGCTGGCGTATTCGGCAATCTCGCGCTGCATTTCGTTCAGCGATTCGGCGGTCTTGTCGATCTGCACCGCCGCGAACGCCATCCACGGCCGTTGGCCCTGGGCGCCGGTGACGGAGCTGTAGGAACCGTAGGCCCAGTGCTTGTCCTCACGCAGATTCATGTTCAGACGCGAGGAGAACTCACCGCCGAGCACGGAATTGGCGATATCGAACTTCACCGCACCCGGGTCGCGGGTCGAAGGCACCAGTTGGCCGACGTAGAGATTGGCCTGCACCGCGCCCGGCTGGTCGATCAGATACACGCGCGGCTTGCGCGGGATCGCGACTGTGGGAATCGCACCGTTGCTGCGGGCTGCGCCTTCGCTGGTCCAATCGCCGAGATGCTTTTCCAGCACCGGCACGAGCTCTTCCAGCGTGGTATCGCCGACCACGAGCAGCGTGGCCTCTTCGGGACGCACCCAGCGGGCGTGATAGGCGAGCAGATCGTCGCGGGTCAGCGACCCGATCGATGCTTCGGTGCCGGTGCCGCTGAACGGGATCGCATACGGATGGCCTTCGCCGTACAGCAGCGGCGGCAGCACGCGCAGGGCCGCGCCGTTGGGGCGGGCTTTTTCCTGGGCGATGCCGGCGATCCAGCTCGCCTTCACGCGATCGACTTCGTTCTGGTCGAAGCGCGGACGACGCAGCATGTCGGCGAACAGCGCCACCGACGGATCGAGGTTCTGCTTCAGCGCCGACAGACCGGCGCTGGCACCGTCGAGATTGGCCCCGGCGCTGAGGTTGGCGCCCAGGGATTCGGCGCGATTGCCGAACGCGATGGCGTCGTAATCGCCGGCACCTTCATCGAGCATGCCCATGGCGAAGCTCGATGTACCGAGTTTGGCACCCTGGTCGGCCACGAAACCGCCGCCGAACAGATAGCTCATCTGCACCACCGGCACGCCTTTGCGCTCCGCGAGGATGATCTTCGTGCCGTTCTTCAGGGTGGCGCGCTGCAGCGACGGGAATTTCAGCTCCGGGAACTGGCTTGGCACCGGCACGCCGGCGCTGCGGTCGATGGCGCTGGGCCTGGTCTTGTACTTGGGATCGACCGCCGGCAGGGTCAGCGGGGTGGGCGTGACTGCGACGTCTTCGGGCAGCGGCTTGCGCTCGCCCGGGATCACGACCAGGGTGTGGCTGCCCTTGCCCGCGCCGAGCCAATTGACGCCAGCCGTTTTGATCTGGGCGACGGTCGCGGTATTCATGGTCCGCAGGCTGTCGCGGAAACAGCCGGGATTGCCGGTGTAGACCGCGCACTCGGCCAGCACATCGGCCTTGCCGCCGAAGCCGCCGATACGCTCGACGCCGCGGGTGAACCCGGCCTTGATCACGGTGCGCGCCTGATCGAGTTCGACTTGAGTCGGACCATCGCGCAGGAGTGTCTTGAGTTCCTCATCGATCGCGGCCTCGACCTTGGCCGGGTCCACGCCCTGCTTCACGGTCGCATTGATGAAGAAAATCGAGCTGAGCTGCGACGCGAAGACCGATGCGCTGACGTTGTCGACCGACTTGTCGGTGTGCAGCAGGCGCTGGTCCAGTCGCGACGAGCGGCTGCCGCCAAGCACCTGCGACAACAGCTGCAGGCGGTCGGCGTCGACCGTACCGGATTGGGCGACATTCCAGACGCGATAGATGCGGGCCTGCGGCACCTTGTCGGTGAGCGTGGAGCGGGAGTCGGTCGCCAGCGGCGAGACATCGACCTTCGGCTGCGCCATGCTCGGACTGGCGGGGATATGGCCGAAATACCGGGCGACTTTTTCCTTGGCGGTGGCTAGGTCGATATCGCCGGCCAGCACCAGCACGGCGTTGTTCGGGCCGTACCAGGTGCGGAACCAGTTCTTCACGTCGTCCAGCGACGCGGCGTTGAGATCGGCCATCGAACCGATCGTGCTGTGGTGATACGGATGGGTTTCAGGATAGATCGCCTTGCCGAGCAGATCGAACACCTGGCCGTAGGGCTGGTTCTCGCCCTGGCGCTTCTCGTTCTGGACCACGCCGCGCTGTTCGTCGAGCGTCGCCTGGTCGATCGCGCCGAGCAGATGGCCCATGCGGTCGGATTCCATCCACAGCGCCATGTCCAGCGCGGTGGTCGGCACGTTCTCAAAGTAATTGGTGCGGTCCGAATTGGTGGTGCCGTTCTGGTCGGTGGCGCCAGCCAGCTCGAAGGGTTCGAAGAACTCGCCCGGATGATTCTCCGAGCCGTTGAACATCAGATGCTCGAACAGATGCGCGAAACCGGTGCGCCCCTTCGGCTCGTCCTTGCTGCCGACGTGATACCAGATGTTCACCGCCACGATCGGCGCCTTGCGGTCGGTGTGCACGATCACGCGCAAACCATTGGGCAGGGTGAACTGCTGGTACGGGATGTCGACCTCGGCGTTGCGCGTCGTCTTGGCGTGCGCTTCAAGCGGGACCAGCGACAGGCCGCCGCCGAGCGCGGCGGTCAGTGCGAGCGCGAGAAGGCCGTGTTTGAGCGCGGACGTGCGCGGACGGACGATGGGCATGCGGAACTCCTGGAAACATGAAATGGGTGGGCCGGGCAGCGGCAGCGGAACGCCGGTTTGGACAGCACCGGGCCAGCGTTGCATGCTAGCGAGCCCGCCAAGGCATGACACTAGGCCACAAGTCCCGGCCCACCGCCCACCACCGCTCGGAGCCTTCCCATGCCACTGCATTGCCTCGTGACCGGCGCCAACCGCGGAATCGGTCTGGCCTTCGTCCGCCAGCTGCTGGCGCGCGGCGACCGGGTGATCGCCACCTGCCGCCACCCCGGCAAGGCCACCGCCCTGAACACGCTGGCCGGCGAATACCCCGGCCGCCTGCACGTCCTGCCGCTGGACGTCGCCGATGCCAAGTCCCGCGCCGAACTGGTCCGCGAACTGCCGCTGGCCTGCGGCGATGATGTCGGAAAAGATGAGACCGAAAAGCCGGTCATCGACCTCCTGATCAACAATGCCGGCGTACTCCACTCCGGCGAACGCTTCGGCACGCTGTCCGCCTCGCATCTGGAAGACAGCTTCCGGACCAATGCCGCCGGCCCGCTGCTGCTGACCGAAGCGCTGGCGGTCACGCTGGCCGATGGCGGCTGCGTCGCCAATGTGTCGTCGCAATTGGGCTCCATCGCCAACACCACCCGCTTCGGCACGCCCAGCTACAACATCAGCAAGGCCGCGCAGAACATGGCGACCGTGCTGCTCGCGCACGCGCTGCGCGAGCGCGGCATCAAAGTCGTCGCGCTCCATCCGGGCTGGGTGCAGACCGACATGGGCGGCGATGGCGCGCAGATCGCAACGGATGCATCGGTCGCCGGCCTGCTGAGGGTGATCGACGGTCTGTCGCTGGCCGACAGCGGACGTTTTCTGGATTGGCGCGGCGAAGCGTTGCCGTGGTGAATGTCGAAGAGAAGCCCGCGCCGATGTTCGACATCATCCTCTACGAACCCGAAATTCCGCCGAACACCGGCAACGTCATTCGCCTGTGCGCGAACACCGGCGCGCGGCTGCATCTGATCCGTCCGCTCGGGTTCACGCTGGAAGACGCGCAGCTGCGGCGCGCGGGCCTGGACTATCACGAGTACGCGACGCTGCGCGTGCACGACACGCTGGACGCTGCGCTGGCCGCGATTTCGCCCGCACGAGTGTTCGCGCTGAGCACGCGGAATTCCATGCGTTACGACCAGGTCGCGTTCGCGCCCGGCGACGCCTTTCTATTCGGACCGGAAACGCGCGGTTTGCCCGACGCGGTGCTATCGACGATTCCCGACGGCCAGCGGCTGAGGTTGCCGATGCGGCCCGACAATCGCAGTCTGAATCTGTCGAATACGGTAGCAGTGGTGGTGTTTGAAGCGTGGCGGCAGCAGGGCTTCGCAGGCGCGTCGAATTAGAACGTTTTCGATTCAAGCGAAGCCATCAATTCATCGAGCGACGCCATCACTCCCTCCCTTTCGCGCAGCGAAGGGGAGGGTTGGGGAGGGGTTGCCTCATGTCGACTCAGCACTGAAATCCACAGCCACGGATCCAACCCGGGCACGTACGCGAACGCCTTCCCTGGCACCCGCGCATGGGCCGGTCCCGCAGCGGCGGGACACACGCACGCGACATTCCCTGTCGCGCGGGCGGTACGCGCTTCGTCCGCCCTTCGTTGTCTCTCGCGTTTGTCTATTCGCGATTACTTCTTCGGTTTGCCGGACGCGCGGGGATCCCGGCTCTGGCTGTTCATGGCCAGATAGGTTTTGTATTCCTCGCCGCTGAGCGCGCCGTCGGCGTTGGCATCGGCCTGATCGAAGACCGCCTGCAGCGACGGAATGGTCGCGGCCTCGGTCTTGGTGAGATTGCCGTCCTTGTCGGTATCGAGATCCGCCCAGGTTTTCTTGGCCGGCGCAGCATCGGTCTGCGGTGCCGGGGTCGTGGGCTGGGTCGCAGTGGTCTGTGCGGCGTCCTGTGCAGCCGCGTCGGTGGGCGTGGTGGTCTGGGCGAAGGACATCGGTGCCGCAAGCGCGGCGGACAGGGCCAGCAGGCCCGTCAAACGAAGATTGATCTGTTTTGTCATGGTGTGATTCTCCGGAATTGCATGAAGGAGCGATCTGTCCGGTGCACGCTGGTACCGACCGCAGCGACACCATGCGAATTCCGGCATGAATCGAAACCATGCCGCAAACGTGAACGCAACGCGGCGTTAACCACTGAAGCACGCGATCGCGCTAGGCGCCACGAACGACGCACGCTTTCACGGGCTTTGCGCGGAACAAACTGAACGCGTAACGCGCGGCGTACGCTGAATCGAACACAACCTTCACGAACCGCCGCGCGACCGTAGCCGCTGCGTTACAACATCGCCAACGCGCGCTCGATTTCTTCTTGTGATGCCGGTCTCACCACGCGCGTCAGTTCGACGCCATCGCGCAGCACGAGCACGCTGGGCCAGAGCTTGATGCGAAAACTCCGCCCCAACGGACGCCCCGGACCGTCTTCGATCTTCAGATGCCGCACGCCGTCGCGCGCGGCCAGCGCCGCTTCCAGCAACGGTTGCGCGCCGATGCAGTGCGGACACCACGGCGCGCCGAATTCGAGCACGACCGCGCCGCCGGTCATGTCGACATCCGCACGTGCCGGTTCGCGATCCGCGTATGCATGCTCATAAGACATGGTTCGCTCCTCTTTTGATGAACATCGATATCGTACGAATGATTGCTTTCGCGCAGCCGTACCGCTTGCCCAACGCGTATTGCATGATGCTATGACGAGATCGTGCACGATCGACGGCAACGAACGGGTTCGACGCGAATCCGCATCGCGCTGCGTCCGGGCAGCGCCAAGTTACATTGCGCTAACAATGCAAAGCGTATGGTTCAACGACGCTGCGATGCACTTCCGCAGCGTCGCCTCGGACGCGCCGTACCTCCCTCCACTCTCCGCTCCGGGCATCACTCTCCGTCCACGACGGATATCGCGGCCATGCCGCTTTCGATCCACGCGAATCGCACTCTGCGAAGTGCACACTGCGAAACGCGTTGATCGCTTCATCGAGAATAATCATGAATACACCGACCATCCCCCAGACCAACCTGCAGAGCAATAGCGCGTCGAAGACCGGCAACGCAGCGCCGGCCGTCACCCCGATCGGCGCGGCCAAGCCCAACTCCGTCGCCACGGACAGCACGCAGAGCAGTAATCTGCTCGACACCGCCGCCGCCAAGGGCTCGTTCGGCACGTTCGCCAAAGCGGTCGAACAGGCCGGCCTGAGCGAAACGCTGCGCGGTGTCGGCCCGTTCACCGTGTTCGCGCCGACCGACGCTGCATTCGCGAAACTGCCGGCCGGCAAGCTCGACACGCTGATGAAGCCGGAAAACAAGGATGAGCTGGCATCGATCCTGAAATACCACGTGCTGGCAGGACGCAAGAGCGCGGCCGACATGGGCAAGTGGGACTCCGCCAAGACCGTGAACGGCCAAGCCGCGCCGATCAAGATGCTCGAAGGCAAGTTCAGCATCGATGGCGCTCACATCACCGAAGCCGACATCGGTTCGAGCAATGGCGTGATCCACGGGATCGACAAGGTCAATCTGCCGACTGCCGCCAAGCGCTGACCGCTTCCGCTTCACCGGCACCATCGAAACACCGCAACATCGCAACACGACGGCAGGGTTCGCCCTGCCGTCATCGTGTCCGCGCTTCGGGATTGCCCGTGTTCCACGCCTTTCTGCCAGCGTTGCAGGCGGCGGTGTCCTGTCGCCATCGTTGTTGCGCAGGAAGCGGGCGGATTGCGCCCTCTCTCACACTTCCGACGACAATCCCACACAATGCGAGCCGCGCTGGCTACGATGCAGCGGATGAAGGAACGCCATCGGCGTACATCCAACGCACAGGATGTCCATGCAACTGCCCTCGGATCGGGTCAAAACACTGGCGACACGTTCGCGCTTCCGGATCGGCGGCGCACTGGTGCAGCCGGATCGCCTGGTCGTCACCATCGATGGCCGGGACATCACGCTTGAGCCACGGATGATGGAAGTGCTGGTCGCGCTGGCCGAGCATGCTGGCGAAGTGATCACCGCCGAACAGCTCCTGATCGAAGTCTGGCTCGGCACGTTCTATGGCGACAATCCGGTCCACAAGGCCATCGCCTATCTGCGCAGGGTCCTGGGCGACGATCTGAAATCGCCGCGCTACATCGAAACCATCCGCAAGCGCGGCTACCGGCTGGTGGCCAAGGTCGCGTATCCCGAGGACTACCGGCGCGTCGCCGCGCAGACCGCCACCTGGCGCAACGACAGCCCGTACGTCGGGCTCGCCGCGTTCGATAGCGGGCACGCAGGCGTCTTTTTCGGGCGCAGCCGCGCGACCGCGGAACTGCTCGCTGCGATGCGCCACCAGATCGACAACCAGCAGCGCTTCGTACTCATCGTCGGTGCCAGCGGCTGCGGCAAGACTTCATTGTTGAACGCAGGCGCGATACCGCTGCTGCGCCAGGACGGCGGCTTCGATGGCATGCACGCACTGGCGCTCGCCAGGTGCGACCTGGCCGGACTGGAAGCCGGCGACGCGTTGATCCATCTCGCGGCAGCCCTGTCGACCTGGACGCTTCGCGAACGCCCCGTGTTTGCCCCCGAACCCGCGAGCGAACTGGCCGACAGGATCCAGCGCGCGCCGGAATCGATCACCGCCGCCATCGAAGACGCGTTCCGTCGCCAGCCATCGCGCGAGTTGGCGGAACGGCCGCATGCGCATCTGCTGCTGTTGATCGATCATGCCGAGGCGCTGGTGGCCACCGCAGCGCACGGCCATCGACGCGACAATGCATTCTCCGACGCACTGCATCACCTGTGCGAATCCCCGCACGTCATGGTGGCGATGATCGTCCGCAGCGATTTCTACCTCGCCCTGGTCGAAACCTATCCGGAGATCGCCGCACGCAAACTGGGCGAGGGACACTTCGATGTCCTCAGCCCACGTCCGGGCGAGATCGCGCAGATCATCCGCATCCCCGCTTCGCTGGCGGGCCTGACCTTCGAAGAAGACCCGCACACCGCGGAACACCTCGACGACGTGCTGCGCGATTCCGCGAACGAACACGCCGACGCGCTGCCGCTGCTGCAGCACACGCTGCAGGCACTGTACGAACGTCGCAGCGCTGACGGCGAACTGCGTTTCGACGCCTATCGCGCGCTCGGGGGACTGGAAGGCGCGCTCGCGCATCGCGCCGAGGAAGTGTTCGGCAGTCTGCACGAAGCCGCGAAGCGCAGCCTCGACGGTGTTTTTTCCAGGTTGATCGTAATGCAACAGGAGAGCGAGTCCGTCAGCGCCCGTCGCGTCGCGTGGTCCGCCCTGGACGAGAACGCCCGCGCCCTGGCGGAAGCCTTCGTCCGCGCGCGTCTGTTCATCGGCGAACTGAGCGATGGCCAAGCCGGCTTCCGGGTGGCGCACGAAGCCCTGCTGCGGCAATGGCCGCGCGCGCGCGACTGGGTCCACGACAATCGCCGCCTGCTGCAAGCCAAAGCCCGCGTGCGTCGCGCGGCAACGCGCTGGATGGAGGAAGGCCGGAGCGCCGACCACCTGCTCAATCCCGGTCAGCCGTTGCAGGAAGCGCTGGAGGCCGCGCAAGCACTGCCGGACGACCTCGGCGCGGACGAGCACGCCTTTCTCGGGGCCTCGACCCGGCAATACCGGCGCAAGCGCCAACTGCGCACTGCTGGCATCGCGAGCCTGGCGGTATCCGCCGTCATTTCCGCGGCATTCGCCCTGCTCGCGATACAGGCCCGCAGCGAAGCGGAGCGACGCCGCGAAGAAGCCTTGCAGCTGTCGGATTTCATGCTGGTGGACCTGGCTGAGAAACTGCGCCCGCTCGGCAACCTCAAACTGCTCAACAGCATCAGCGCGAAAGCGCTCGCCCTGCTGGAACGCCAGCCTACTGCGCAGATGGGTACCCGGGATCTGATCAACCGTTCCCGCGCATTGCGTACGGCCGGCGAAGTGATGACCGAGGAAGCGAAGCTCGATGCAGCGGAATCCGCCTTTGTGCGCGCCCACGCGGCTGCGCGCGATGCGGTCGCCAGCGCACCGCGCTCCAACGAAGCAGGCTCCAACGAAGCGCTCGCCGAACTTGGAATCGCCGCGTATTGGCTGGGTCACCACCACTACCGGCAGAAGCGGCTCGAAGAAGCGAAAAAGTGCTGGACCGAGTATCTGCGCACCAGCGAACAGCTGATCCGAGGCGATCCGCGCAATGAGGAATGGCGGATGGAGTTGTCGTATGCGCTCAACAACCTCGGCGCGGTGGCTCGCGATCAGGGACGCATCGGCGAAGCGTTGAGTTACTTCAAACGCTCGGCGGGACTCAAGGCAGGCGTCCTGTCGTCGAGACCGCATGACGACACATTGCGATACGACCTGATCGATACGCTGTCCTGGGTCAGCAGCGGCGACGAATCGGAAGGGCGTTTGTCGGAAGCAGCGGCGGGATACGCCGAACAGATCGGCATGTTGCGCACGCTCGTCGCGAACAAGCCGGACGCGTTGCTGTGGCAGCGGCGACTCGCGAATTTGCTGTTGAGCGACGGCCAAGTCGCGGTCTCGCGAGGACGCCTGGACGATGCGCGCGCGCGGATCGAAGAAAGCATCGCCCGGCTGACAACGCTGACCGCTCTGGAACCGGGCAACAAGGTCTGGGCGCGCGACCTGACGCTTGCGCATATCACCGCAGGCGAGGTCGCCGATATGCGCGGAGACGGCGCCAGCCACCTCGCCCACGCGCGTGCCGCGCAGCGATCGATCCGCAATATCAAGGCCTCCGCCGATGCGTCCCTGGCATTGCAACGCCTGATCGCAGCCACGCATGTCTTGATCGCAAGGCACCCGCTGGGCACCACCGATGCCCCCGCACAGTGGAACTCCGCCATCCTTGAACTTGAACGAGTCGCCAGGGCTTCGGACGGCGGCATCCAGGAAACGATCGCACTCGCGAAGGCGTTGATCGCTCGCGGCAGATACCGGTCGGACATCGGGTCGACAATCGAAGCGCGCAGGGACTGGCAACGCGCGACTGATCTGCTTGGAACCACTGCGAAGGATTCGAAGGACCCGAAGGCCATCGACCCATGGGTCGCCGCGCATGTCCTGCTCGGCTGCCGCGAATGCGTCAAAGCGAAAATCGCCTGGCTGGCGGGCATCGGCTACCGCAACCCCGATTACGTGTCCGTTCTCGATAATGACCTCGACAAAGACAGCGCATCGTCATCGAATGTCGCAACCGTGGCGGGCACGGGAAAGAACCCGCAAAGGCGCTGAATCCGATCGGACATTCCGGAATACTCGCCGCACCGGGCCACACTCGGGCCACGATAGGAGCGTCGGTCCATCCTCCACTGACGATCGCACCGATCGACAGCCATCCACGATCACGCCACTCGAACGCAATCACGAGGAACATCCACATGCCCAGATTCATCGCGCATTCCGGCCAGGCCCAGTCCGCCATCAACTTCACCCTGACGCTCACCGGCAGCGAAGGAAAGTACACGGGACTCTTCAGCCCTTCGCTCATCCCCATGGCTCCCGGCAGTTCGACGGTCACGGTCACCCTGGTCAATCAAACCGACGGGACGGCTGCGTTCAAAAACTACGCATCCACGGGATTCATCGGTGGGAAATCGCCGATCGCATCATTCAAGGCCAGGAATGGATCATTCAACCTGACACTGCAGGACCATCAGATTGTCGATTTCGGATATCTGGTATGCATCACTTTCAATGGAGCGCCCTACTATATTTTTTGCGATCCCCAGGCCAGCAACGATCCGATTCAAGGTTGCCCGATTTGATACGGCATCCATCGAAACACCGATGTCCCGGCGCGACCGTTCCCGACCGCACTGACTCCGCATCCCAGCCACAACTCTGCGCTTCATATGGAGCACATCATGTCGAGCCGGATGTTCGGCAACTGGTCGCCGTTCGACTTCACCCTGACCCCGCAAGCGAAGGACGCTTTCGAGACCGCGCTGCCTGCCATGTTCGGAGCGGCGTACGCACCGTTCGCGTTCGCCAGCCGGGGCGCTGCAGGCACCCACTACTGTTTCCTCTGCGAAGTGCAGCACGCAGCAGCCTTGCCTGACGGGAACGTCGTCAAGGTGTACATCCATCAGCCCACTGACAGCGCCCCCTATCACTACCGGATCGTTCCGGTCAGCCCGTAGCCCTGCACAGCGGGCTGTTGAAGCGCCCCCACGATAGCGATGCCACGACAGGCCGCCGCGAGCGCGCTCGCGGGCTGGCCCTACCGCCATCTGGACGACCGATTCGCAGGCATCGCCAAGCGATGTGGCCGTATTCGACACTGGGCCTCGCGTTCGCGCAACGCACGCCATGACCGGCACCAAGCCCGGCGGGCATCGATCGACATCAAATAAATCAATCACTTGAATCTTGGCAGGTTCCCGGAAGGTACCGGAATGGCCCCGCTTGCAGGCTGCCGCCCATGGCGTCGCCACTGCCGATGCGTATGCCGCAAGCCACCCGCCACCCGCCACCTGGGCGGCTGCGGCTGCCGCAAGCGGCCAATCCAGGACGGAACCAGACGGACGGAACATCGTCGCGAGGCATCCGGGTCGGGCAGACGGCGCCATCCACCCGTCATCAAAGGCGATGGCCTCCTTCCTTCCAGACACAGGGGAACACCATGGAACTCGAACAAGCGCGCAGCCACGACAGCACCATCCACCTCATCGGTTTCGATGCAAGCGCACAGTCGCCACCAGTGCTGCAGGAGCGCATCGACGCGGACGACGCCCGCTCGCACGCCGCCGCCGCCGCCGAGCGTCTGCATCGCGGCCACGTGATGCTCGACAACGCCCTGCTCCGCCAGCTGCGCCAGGCGAGGCTGATGAGCCAACAGGACCTCGCCGACGACTGCTGGCGCCGCAACGTCCAGCTTTCGCTCACCACCATCAAACGCGCCGAAGCCGGGCGCGCGGTGCGCTTCCGCATCGCCCGCGAATTCGCGCGCTGCTTCGACGTGCCGGTGACGCGGATCGTGCGTACTGGAGGCGCCATCGCTGTGCTCGACCACGACGCGCCCTGAAGTGGCACCGGCAAGGATCGGCGAAGGGCCGATGGGCGTTGTTGAAACCGATCAGGATGATGTCGCGGGGAGGTGAACACGATCCCGCAAGGAAATACGGGTCAGGGTGCGTTCTTCTGATTCCGCGATCGCCGAGAGACCGGGAAAGACCGCGCTGACCTCAGTTTCCAATCCCGAAAATCCCGATGAGCAGTTTTCTTTTCAAGGAGCAACATCATGAACAATCCAATCCCGCAAGCACATGCGCAGTTGCAGGGCACGGCAACAGGCAGCAGATCATGGGGAACATTCAGCTGCCTTGGCAACGCCTATGGCAAGACCATTGCCAATTTCAGTGCGCCGGGAGGCCAACCCATCACCGTGGTGATTCCAAGCAACCTGGAAAACTGGGTCTTGCAGGCGCTACTGAACAAACTGACCGTACTGGCCTCATTCGATGGCCCGCTGGGTGCCTATGTCAACATGACGGAAGTCATCATTTACAACTGATTTCGGGGCCAAATCCACGACACCCACGCCTTGTCATTGAACGCCAGGGTGAATCGGCCCAGCACAAATCGCCCCGGCGTCATGCGCAGTGCGCATGGCGTCGGGGGTTGCCGACGATCGCTCACGCAACATTCCCGCTCGCGTGAGACGACATTCCCATCGTCAATCGACATCAGGAAGTCTTCCGACGAGCCGCACGCATCTCCTGCACCGTCGCAATCCGGGCTCAATGCTCGCGCAGGCGCATGGGTCGAAACTTGTCCGGCACTGTCCGCACCCGTGCTGGCGACACCGTCCTCACCGGAAAACGCCTCCACACTTTCGGCGGCGAGCCCGGCAGCTCGAACGGGCCGATCAGCGTGTCGATCCCGAATTCCTCCAGCGCACCGATGTCGACGGTGAAATAACCCTGCGGAATGCGCGCGCGCTGGTCGCCGATCGCGAGCTTCGCGCGCAGCGGGGGATCGTATTGCACGATCGGCAGCGACCACGGCATCGGAAACGCGGCGGGCGACGGCGGGCGATTGATGCCGGCGTTGCGCAGCGGGCTGCCCGCAAGCGGGCGGAAGTCGCGCAGCGCGACATCGCGGAACCCGGGCACGCTGCCGGTCACGGTGCCGGTCCATTCCGGCGGCGTGAACGTGGCCGCACTCTGCACCCAGTTGCGGGTGCCGAACACACTGCGCGCGCCGCTCCACGGCTGGGTGCCGAACGGCGAGCAGAACGGCGTGTCGGCGGCGGTGTTTTCGCGCAGGATCGCGGGCGCCGCGCCGCCGGTCTGGAAGATCGCGTTGTTGTGCATTTCCACGCTGCCCACGCCGAGCTGCACGTAGACCGCAGTAGCCGCGCCGGGACGGTCGAACACGATGGTGTTGCCGACCATGCGCACGCGGCCATCGCTGGCGCCGTTGAGATCGCCGCCGAGGCGGATCGCGTGCGGCCACGTGGTCGACGTGTGGACGATGACGTTGTTCAACAGCTCCGCATCCTCGCGCTTGGTCGCGCGGGTCCAGCCGTTGGCCTGGGTTTCGCAATCCGGGCCGATCAGTTCGATCTCCTGATAGGCCGAACCTTCGAACCAGTTGGAGTGGATTTCGCTGCGCTCGTGCCGGCTCTTGAGCAGATTTCCGCCATTGCCGTTGTGGACATAGTTGTAACGCATGCGGAACACCGACCCCGGATAAGCGATCTCGTCGGACTGCATGTAGATCGGATGTTTGGTGGTGCCGGAACCGGCGTCGTAGATCTCGCTGTATTCGAGCGTGAACGATCCGGAATTGAGATCCGCGCCGAGAATGCCGTGCCCGGGGCAGGCGTGGATCACCGCATCGCGCACGGTGATGTCGTTCGCTTCGCTGAACACGCAGGTGTTGGCGCCGCCGCGCACTTCGAATCCCTCGAACACCACGTGGTTCGATTGCTGGAACTTGATCGTATGCAGGCCACCCTGCAAGACGGGGCGCGTCGCGCCGGCCACGCGACGCCAGCGGATGATCACCGGATTGCCGGGCGCGCCGCCGTCGTCGTCGCCGATCACCACGCTGGCGTAGAGCGAACCGCCGTCGACTTCGACGATATCGCCGGGCGCGAGATTGTTGGCGTCGAAGAGCGCATACAGCTGGGTGTAATCGCGACCGACCGGGCCGACCGTGAAGGTCCGCGCTTCGGCGGCGAAGGGCGAAAGCGTCAACGCCAGCAGGGCCAATGAAACGGACGATTTGCGCATGGTCGATTCCTCGGGGCAACAACGATGTCGATCGGTGTCACCCCCGTCCACCTGACCGGGCCAGAGTCGCACAAGCACGGCAAAAACAGTGTGTCCGCAATCACAGCGACGACTCGCGCCCGCCCGTCGCGTTTGGTCAGAACTGCTGCATGTGCGGCTGCGCGATCAGGGTCGGCTGCTGGGGCGAAGGCAACTGCGCCATTGTCCTGGTGTTGTCGACGATCGATGTGAGCACGCCATCGGTCACCGGCTGCATGGCCCGGTGATGCGAGTCGGACTTCGGATCGCCGGACACCAGGATCAGATCATGTCCATCATGGCTCTTGAACACATGGTCGATCGACGCCAGGCCTTCCTTGCGCGCGGTCACGACCATCGACGATGCGAGATTGTCGCGCTGGAACTGCTCCGGCAAATGCTCGCGTTTGGGATCGAGCGCGTCGACATGCTCCATGGCCTTCTTGAATTGTCCGTGGTCCGCATGCATGGGATCGCTGAGCAGGGGCGGGCCGGCATAACCCTGCTGCTGGCGTTGATCGTGTTCCCAGTACAACTCGACGCCGCGCCGCTGCAGTGCGCCGTGTTCCTGCATGATGCCCTGGATCTCCATTTTCATGCTGGGTTCGAGCTCTGCGCCCTGCACCAGCCAACCCTTGAATTCACCGGGCTTCTCCGGGATTTCCTTGTCGCGGAACTGGCCGTTCCTGTCCAGCTCCCATTCGTGCGAGCTGTTGGCGCTGCGGCCCACCAGGCGCAGGTTGCCGGTATCGTTGTAGGCGTCGAGCACCTGCGCCTTGCTGAGACCCTGCGGATTCTTTTCCTGCAAATCCTTCAGGATGGTCTCGAACGGAACGCGGTGATCGATGTCGAGCGCATCGCGGGTGACCAGCTGACCCGTGACGCTGCAGCGGAACAGCGGCACCTCCTGCGTCGAACCTTTCGGCGCGCACGGCAGATTCGCCGTTCCAGCGAAACTCTCCTGGAGCTGGTGCTCGAACCATTTGTCCTTGACCCGGGTGTCGAACGACAGATCCGAGCGGGTGTTGTCCTGCGTCCAGGCTTGGCCGGTGGTGGCGATCATGCGCCTGGCCTTGTCGGTTTGCGGGTCGAACGCGGGATGGTCGACCGTGTGGTCGTATCCGATCCGGTCCTTGACCCACTTCTGCCACTGCGGCGATTCGTTGCCGTGCTGATCCAGCACCTTTTCGCCACTGTCGCGCGCGCGGTTGTAGAAAGACGGCAGCGCACGCAGGTTGGCGACGTCGTTGTAGCCCATGTGCGCCTCGGCCATGTTGGCGACATCGAGCGCCTGCAGGTGTTTTTTCCAGGGCGTGATGTGATCGACATCAAGCGCGTCGGCGGTATGCCAGGTGTTGGTCTCGTTGCTGTAATACAGCGCCACGTTGTCGGTCGAGCCTTTGACATGCTGCGGCGACATGTTCTGTTCCGCCCAGTCGTTGCGCATGAACTGGACCGTCGATTCGTAGAACGCGAGACCTGTCCGCGAGTTCGCTGCATTCCAGGCCCTGTCGCGAAGCTCGGCGCCGTGCTGGGTCGGCTCGTACTGATCCCAGTTCGCCAGCACCACCTGCTCGCCGTTTTCCAGCGTTTTGTTGACCACGCCACCCATTGCCGTCTCCTTGTCCTTGCTGCTGGATTGCTTCGCGACCCGCGCCTGTCGAAGCGTGCTTCGCGGCTCTGCTCTTGGATCAATGCGCCTTGGATCAATGCGCCTTGGTTCAAAGTGTGCTGGTTCAGCGCGTCATGCTCAAGAGCAGCATGCTCCATGGGCAGCATGCTTCCGACCTGCGGGCATCCATACAAACGCAATCCGGATCGATGGCCGGTCACGTGCAAATGGCGGGAGCCGGCGATGACTGGGCGCAACGCTACGGCGCCGGCTCGCTCACCCGCGTGTAGGTGGACTCGCGATAGTTGAGTCCATGGATGCCTTGGATGGACAACGTGTCCGCCCTGCACTGGTAGGCGAAGCCGTTGGATTCGACGGCGGCGCCTTCATCGGGCGCAGTGCGATCGAGCACGGTCATCGGCCCCAGCATCATGTGGATCGTCATCTCGACCGTGTTGTCGACATAACGCGCGGTGCCGCCGCCGGGACCGATGGTCCGCCACTCGAACCCGGTCGTGCCGTTGCGCATGAAGGTCGTTTCCATCTTGCCGCCCTGCGCGCGGGTGATGCAGCGGTTGGCGAAGCCCTGCCAATCGACGCTGCCGGTGCCGTCGGCGGCGAACGACAGCAGCCAGGTGCCCTCCGGCGGTTCGCAGGACAGGTTTCCGCCGGCTGCGGCGATCGGGCCCGCGCCGACGTCGGCGAGCATCGCGATTTCGCCTTCGCGCGATGTCTGCGTGGGCGACCACTCACCGACCAGACAGCACGCGCCCTCGCTGTCCATGCCGGGCGGCAGGGCGATCTGATAGGTGGCTGCGCCGTTGGTTTCGGTGGTGGTGGCGAGGACGCGGTAGACCACGTCCTCGCGGCAGGCGGTCACGTTGTCCGGCGGCGAGATCCAGACCCCGGGCATGTTCGAGAAACCCACCGACAACCCGGCACCGATGCTGGTCTGCTGCAGTGCGTACAGTTTGCCGCGCGCGAACGACAGTCGCTCGCGATGCAGCACGAACGGCTGCGATGCGACCCGGTGCGTCGCCGGCCCGCTGATGCGCCGCAGCGCGCCGGGCTGCGGCGCCGATGCCATCAATCGTCCCGCAGGCTGGCGGATCTTGCCGTCGAGATAATCTTCGCCGAACTGTTTCCACTGCCCGGGCGCGATCATCCGCCGCAGCGCTGCATGCTCGGCGGCGGCGCCGTCGCCGGTGGCCAGACCGTGCACGAAGCGCGACA
>JBAQRU010000010.1:0-2969 GCA_049296025.1 Lysobacteraceae bacterium
GCGATACCCGGCTGTCGCGACAGCCGCTGCTGGCGGGAATCAAGCACTGCAACCGCCTCGAACAGATCCTGGCCCGTGCCGAATGGAGCGACACGGACATCGACGCCGGACTGATGCGCGACACCGAACGCGATGTCGTTGCCGCCACCGCAGCCAATCTGTTCGTGCTGCGCGAGGGCCACTGGTGGACGCCGCCGCTGGACCACTGCGGCATCGCTGGCGTCTGCCGCGGTTGGGCGCTGCGTGCGTTCGCCGCTGGCGCGCGTCGGCTGACTGCGGAAGAGGTGGAAACCGCCGACGCGGTGGTCCTGTGCAACGCGGTGCGCGGTATCCTGCCGGTGGCACGCCTCGGCGACCGCGTCTGGGCGCCGCATCCCGCGGTCGGCGACGCCCGTCGCCGTCTGGCTGCCGCGCATCCCGCCTTCGCTTATCCGGCTTTCCACAACGCATCGAACGAGGACGCTCCGTGAGTGCAGCCCGCAAGAAAAAATCCCGCCTCGGCGTGCTCGCGCTGCTGTTCTTGGCGCTGGTCGCGGTCGCGGTGGGTGCGTTCGGTTTTCTGGCCTACCAGCGCTATCTCGGCTTCGCCGATGCGCCGATGACCGGCATCGACGACGGCGAGACCCTGATCGTCGCGTCCGGCGATTCGCTGCCCAAGGTGCTGCGCAAGCTGCGCGCACTGGGCATCGAGACCCGCGATTTCGAATGGCGCGCGCTGGCCAGGCAGATGGGCACCGCCGGCAGGATCCAGATCGGCGAATACGCGCTTCAGCCGGGCATGAGCCCGCGCGAACTGCTCGCGCACATGCGCGACGGCAAAGTCGTCAGCTACAGATTCACCCTCGTCGAAGGCTGGAACATCCGCGATCTGCGCGCGGCGCTGGCCAAGGCGACGCCACTGAAGCAGGAAGGCGCGCAGTTGGACGATGCCGCGCTGATGCGTGCGCTGGGTCTCGGCGCGCAGCATCCGGAAGGCCGCTTCCTGCCCGAGACCTATCTCTACACCCGCGAAGACAGCGACCTGGACGTGCTCAAGCGCGCCGCCACCGCGATGGAAAAGACGCTGGCCGAAGCCTGGGCCGGACGCGACAAAGACCTGCCGCTGCGGACGCCGTACGAACTGCTGACCCTGGCATCGATCGTCGAGAAGGAAACCGGCGCTCCGGAGGAGCGTCCGCAGATCGCCGGCGTGTTCGCGCGGCGCCTGAACGCGCCGATGCGCCTGGAAACCGATCCCACCGTGATCTACGGCATGGGCAGCGCCTACAGCGGCAACATCCGCCGTCGCGATCTCGACACTGACACGCCGTACAACACCTACACCCGCGATGGTCTGCCGCCGACGCCGATCTCCATGCCCGGTCGCGCCGCGCTGCAGGCCACTGCGCATCCGGCGCCTGGCGATGCCATTTTCTTCGTCGCCATCGGCGACGGCAGCGGCCGGCATGTCTTCACCAAAACCTACGGCGAACACAAGACCGCCGTCGCCGAGTATCTCAAGCGTTACCGCGCGCAGCGTGCGGACGAACAGCCTGCCGTTGAACAGCGTGCAGGCGAGCAGCAGGCGCCCACGCAATGACCGCGCTCGGCGACAACGGCCTCGAACGCCATCCTCATTTCGTCTCGCTGGAAGGCGGGGAGGGCGCGGGCAAGACCACCGTGCTCAACGCGCTGCGCGATGCGTTGCTGCAGGCCGGGCATGACGTGGTGTCCACACGCGAGCCCGGCGGCACGCCGATGGCCGAACAGATCCGCAACCTGCTGCTGAACGTGCCCGTCGACGGCGTGCAGCACGAATCGCCCGCCGCCGAAACCGAACTGCTGCTGATGTTCGCCGCGCGCGCGCAGCATGTGCGCGAAACCATCCTGCCGGCGCTCGCGCGCGGCGCATGGGTGATCAGCGACCGCTTCACCGATTCCAGCTACGCCTACCAGGGCGGCGGACGCGGGATCGATCCCACGTTCATCGCCGAACTGGAACACCACGTGGTCGGCATCCAGCCCGGTCTGACGCTGCTGCTCGATCTGGGCGTGGCCCAGGGCCGCGAGCGCACCCGTGGCCGTGACCTCTACCCTGATCGCATCGAACGCGAGCGCGACGATTTCTTCGAAAAGGTACGCAGCGCGTTTCTCGCCCGCGCGCGCGCCGAACCCGAACGCATGCGCGTGATCGACGCGACCCAATCCGCCGCCGAAGTCGCGGCCGACGCGGTCGCGATCCTGCGCATGTTCATCGACCGCACCGACGCATCCGGATGAGCGCACGCGCATGAGCCTGCAGCTGCCCGCGTTCGCGCCCTGGCAACAGCGCATGTACACCCAGACCACCGCCGCGCTCGACAGCGGTCGTCTCGGCCATGGGCTGCTGCTGTGCGGCCCTGCGCAGCTCGGCAAGCGCCTGCTGGCGGAACGCCTGGCCCAGCGCATGCTCTGCACCGTCCGCGACAGTGCAGGCGAACCCTGCGGCCACTGCCGCAGCTGTCAACTGTTCGAGAACCGCTACCAGCGCGACCCCGCCGAGCAGCGCCCAGACGGCATGCTGGCGCATCCCTACGGCCATTCCGGTCATCCGGACCTCACCTTCGTCGGCTACGAATGGAACGACAAGGCGCGTCCGCCGCGCCTGCGCACCGAACTGGTGATCGAACAGATCCGGCTGATTTCCGAAAAACTCTCGCTCACCCCGCAATACGGCGGCGCGCAGATCGTCATCCTCGATCCCGCCGACGCCATCAATCACGCCGCCTGCAACGCGCTGTTGAAGACCCTCGAAGAACCGCAGCCCGGCCGCTATCTCTGGCTGATCAGCGCCAACCCCATGCGCCTGCCCGCCACCATCCGCAGCCGCTGCCAGCGGCTGGAGATGCGCCTGCCGCCTCTGGATGAGGCCTTGGCATGGCTGCTGGCCCAAGGCCATGTCGACGCCATCGCGCGCGAAGCGCTGACCGCCGCGCGCGGCCATCCGGGCC
>JBAQRU010000011.1:0-20067 GCA_049296025.1 Lysobacteraceae bacterium
GTCAAGGCATGCCCTGCGTGCAGATTCGTGGCCTCGTCTCGCGCGCGGCGTCTGCATTGTCGATCGCCCCGACCGCTTCGCAGGCCGGCGGCCGCGCATTGCCGGCATCGGTGTCGACGGCGAAAAATGCATCGAAAAGCGCCGGAGCCGCGACCCTGCGGTCGCTGCTTCCGAGATGGAATCCGGTGCTGTTCGGCGACGACACCGTCAGGCCGGGCCCGGGCGAAAAAGTGCTGCTGCTCAGCGGTGGCGAACGCGCCTTCGGTTGGCTGCAGGGCGCGCTGGTGGATGTGCAGCATTCGCCGATCGCACCCGACGCATCGATCGAGGGCATCAAAGCCACGCTCGCGGCGCTGTCCTTCGACCATCTGGTCTGGCTGGCGCCGGATCTCTGCGATGACGTCCCGGCGGATGTCGTCGCGAGCCAGAACGCGGGCGTGCTGACCCTGTTCCGGATCATCAAGGCGCTGACCCAGCTCGATTACTTCGAGCACGAGCTGAAGATCACGGTCGCGACCTGCATGACGCAGCTGGTCGACGATGCGGACGCCGTGCAGCCGCACCACGCGGGCGTGCACGGCATGATCGGCAGTATCGCCAAGGAAGTGCCGCAGTGGCGCTTCCGATTGCTCGATATCGAATCGATCGACCGCCTCACCGCACGCGAAGTCCTCGCGCTGCCGTGGGACGAGCAGGGCAGCGGGCTGGCCTATCGCAACAGCGAATGGCATCGCCAGGAATTCGCCGAAGTCACCCGACTGCCCGCGCCGAATCCCGGCTACAAACACAACGGTGTGTATGTCGTGATCGGCGGCGCTGGTGGGCTGGGCGAGGTCTGGACGCGCTACATGGTCGAACACTTCGACGCGAATGTGATCTGGATCGGCCGTCGCCCGCTGGACGATCGCATCGAAGCGAAGCTGGATGACATCGCCGTCACCGGCAAGCGTCCGCACTATGTCGCCGCGGATGCCAGCGACGAGTCGGCGCTGGCATCGGCTGTTCGCTGGATCGGCGAGCGGTTCGCGAGGATCGATGGTGTCGTGCACTCGGCGCTGGTGCTGCAGGATCAGAGCGTGCGCGGCATGGACGAGGCCGTGTTCCGCCAGAGTCTCGCCGCCAAGGTCGATGTCAGCGTGAATCTCGAACGCGTGTTCCGCGATCACGATCTCGACTTCATGCTGTTCTTCTCGTCGCTGTCGTCGTTCTATCGCGGTGCCGGTCAGTCGAACTACTCGGCCGGCTGCACGTTCAAGGACAGCTTCGCGCACAGCATGCGCGCGACCCACGGCTATCCGGTCAAGACCGTGAACTGGGGCTACTGGGGCAGCGTCGGCATCGTCACCGACGAGTTCTACAGGAAACGCATGGAAACACTTGGTTTCGGCTCGATCGAGCCGGAAGAGGCGATGCAGGCATTGCAACAGTTCGTGGCGTCGGACATGGAGCAATTGGCTTTCGCCAAGGTGCTCGCCGACGCCGTGCTGGACGAGATGCTGGTGTCGGAGGAGATCCGCTATTACGCGGATTCCGAGAAGTTCAACGAATCATCAAGCGATGTGGTGACTGCGTCATGAATCCACCGAAAATACACGGACAGCATGGTTCCTCCGCCGCCGAGCTGGAGGCCGCGAAACTGCCGGTCGAAGCCGAGCAGTTGGCATCCACGATCGTCGCCGCACAGTTGCGCGCGCTGTTCGCCGACGCCAACGGCGAGTGCTCGCTGGTCGAATGCTTCGCGAGGCTCGGGCCGCTGTACCAGCGTTGGCTCGACGCCACGCTGCGCTACCTCGTGGCGCAGGGGCGGGTCGAGATCGGCGCCGGAACGCAGCGTCACAGGTTCGCGGCAGTGGAGTCCGTCGACGCGCTGTGGCAGCGTTGGGACGCGGCGAAGCCTGGCTGGCACGATAACGTCAATCATCGCGCCTACCTCACCCTGATCGAAGCCTGCCTGCGCAATCTGCCGGAGATCCTGACCGACGCGGTGCCCGCGACCGACGTGATGTTCCCGGAATCCTCGATGCACATGGTCGAGGGCATCTACAAGCACAACCTGATCGCCGATCACTTCAATCGGGTGTTGGGCGAGAGTCTCCGCGCCGCACTGGCCGCGAAGATCGCGCGCGGCGAACGCGGCATCCGCCTGCTCGAGATCGGCGCCGGCACCGGCGGCACGACCGCCGCATTGCTGCCGATGCTGCGCGAGTTCGGCGATGCGATCGAGGAATACTGTTACACCGATCTGTCCAAAGCGTTCCTGCTGCATGCGGAAGACGTCTATCAGCCGCAGTTCCCGGCGATCAGGACGGCGATCTTCAATGTCGGCAAGCCGCTGGCCGGGCAGGCGGTGCCCGCCAACCGCTACGACGTGGTCATCGCCACCAATGTCCTGCACGCGACCTCGAACATGCGCGAAACCATGCGCAATGCGAAAGCGGCGCTGAAGCGCAACGGCCTGCTGCTGGTCAATGAGATCAGCGACTGGTCGTGGTACACGCACTTCACGTTCGGGCTGCTCGAAGGCTGGTGGCTGTACGAGGACGAGGCCCTGCGTCTGCCCGGCAGTCCCGGCCTGTCCCCGGCGCAGTGGGAAAGCCTGCTGAAGGCCGAGCGCTATTTCGATATCGGATTCCCGGCGAAAGACCAGCATGGACTGGGCCAGCAGATCATCGTCGCGAGCAGCGACGGTGTCGTCAGACAGCGGCTTGTCGCGCATGCGTTGCCGCCGAAAGCGCCAGCGCGGATCGCAACTGCGGCGGCACCACTCACTGCCGCTCCCGCTGCAGTTGCACCTCTACCTTCCACCGCAGCCGCTACCGACGATGCAGCGCTGCGCCAGGCCTCCACCGTGCTGTTCCGCGATGTGATCGCAGGCGCGCTGAAGATGGATGCGCGCGAAATCGAACCGCACGCGGCACTCGAAAGCTACGGGCTCGACAGCATTCTGGTCGTTCAGCTGACGACCCATTTCCGCAAACTGTTCCCGAGCGTGCGCAGCACGCTGTTCTTCGAAGTCAAAAGCATCGATGGTCTGGTGCGGCATTTCCTCGACAACGACCGCGAGACGCTGATCGCTGTCCTTGCCGCCAAAGGCCAGATGCCCGCCGCAGCGCCTGCGCCGACGCATCCCGCAGCTTCCGTTGCGCCCGCTGCGCGGTTGCCCGGTAGCGAACACGCGGAACGGCGCCGCTTCGCGCCGCGCAAGGCGCTCGCGCCTGCACTGGTCCCGCATCAGGCGCCTGCTGCGGCCCCGGTTGCGGCTCCGGTCGCTGCTGTCGATGGGCCGCACGTGTTCGATGTGGCGGTGATCGGCATCAGTGGGCGCTTCCCGCAAGCGCAGGACCTGGAACAGTTCTGGGACAACCTGTCGTCGGGCAGGAACTGCGTCACCGAAATTCCCGCCGACCGCTGGAACTGGCAGGACTACTACGATCCGGAGAAGGGCAAGGCAGGCAGCAGTTACACCTGGTGGGGTGGATTCCTCACCGACATCGACAAATTCGATCCGCTGTTCTTCAAGATCGCCCCGAAGGAAGCCAAGCGCCTCGACCCGCAGGAGCGGCTGTTTCTCGAAACCAGCTATCACGCGATCGAAGACAGCGGCCATACGCCTGCCTCGCTTGCGCCGAACGGAAAAGTCGGCGTCTTCGTCGGCGTGATGAATTCGAGGTACACGGTCCAGCCGCTGTACTACTCGATCGCGAATCGCGTGTCGTTCCTGTTCAATTTCAATGGACCTTCGTTCGCTGTCGACAGCGCCTGCTCATCGTCGCTGACCGCGATCCATCTCGCGCTGGAAAGCCTCTACGGCGGCATGTGCGATGCGGCGATCGCCGGTGGCGTCAGCCTGATCGTCGATCCGCAGCACATGCTCGAACTCACTGCGGTCGGCATGCTGTCGGAAGGATCGCAGTGCCGGTCCTTCGGCAGGCATGCGGACGGCTTCATCGACGCGGAAGGCGTGGGTGCGGTGATCCTCAAGCCGCTGTCCCATGCCCAGCGCGACGGCGACAACATCCATGCCGTGATCAAGGGCAGCGCCTTGAATGCAGGTGGGCGTACCCACGGATATTCCGTGCCGAATCCGGTCGCACAGGCGGACGTCGTGTCCAGCGCGTTTGCGCGCGCGAAGGTCGACGCTGCCGATGTCAGCTATATCGAAGCGCACGGCACCGGAACCGCGCTGGGCGATCCGATCGAGATCGCCGGTCTGACCAGGGCCTTCGCCGCGAGCCGCCGCGCGACAGCGGGCGCAGCAGCGCGCCAGTACTGCGCGATCGGCTCGTTGAAGTCCAACATGGGGCATTGCGAATCGGCGGCCGGCATCGCAGCGCTGAGCAAAGTCCTGCTGCAGCTCAAGCATCGGCAGCTCGTGCCGACGCTGCACTGCGACGATGTCAACGATGAGATCGATTTTTCGAAGACGCCGTTCCATCTGCAGCGCGTGTCGTCGCCGTGGCGCAGGTTGATCGTCAGCGATGCCGCCGGCAGCCGCGAGATTCCGCGCATCGCCGGCATCTCGGCCTTCGGCGCGGGCGGCGCCAATGCCCATATCGTCGTCCAGGAGCGTCCGGAACCGGACGCCGACGCCGCTTATCGGCAAGCGTTCGATGGCGATCGCGCCTGCATTGTGCCGCTGTCCGCACGGACCGCCGAGCAGTTGCAGCAGAAGATCCGTCAGCTGGATGCGTTCCTGTCGCGGAACGGGTCCGGCGTGAATCTGAGCGAGCTGGCGTACACGCTGCAGCTCGGCCGTGAAGCGATGGACGAACGGCTCGCGCTGATCGTCGATTCGATCGACGATCTGCAGCGGCAACTGCGCGCACTGTCGACCGGCCAGCGTGCCGAACGCGGCACCTGTCGCGGTTCGGTTCGACTGGAAAAGGAATTCATCGCGGCCTGCAGGGCGGACGCCGGTTTTTCTCAGCGATGCGATGCCTGGATCGCGCAGCGCGACGACGCCAGGCTCGCGGAACACTGGGCCAGAGGCGTGGAGATCGACTGGGGCAGGCTGTATTCCCAACTGCGGCCGAAGCGCATTTCGCTGCCGCTGTATCCGTTCGCACGCGATCGCCATTGGATGGAGCCGCAGCGTTCGGGCAGTGCCGTACAGGCGCAGGCAGCGACGCATCCGCTGCTTCAGCGCAACACCTCGACGCTGCGCTATCCGGCGTACAGCGTCGGCTTCAAGGGCGACGAGTCCTTCCTTATCCAGGGCGCGACCGGCCAGCGCCAGTTGCCCGCCTTGCTGTGCATCGAAATGGCGCGTGCCGCCGTGGCGGCGGCGTATCCCGAGCAGGCGCTGACCCGCGACCTGCGCATCGACGACATGGTGTCGGCCGATCCCATCGTCATCGACACCGGGTGCGAGCTGCATATCGCGCTGTTGCCCGATAGCGATGAGGCGCTGCGCTTCGAGATCTACAGCACGCACGACGGGCAGGAGAACATCCACTGCCAGGGTCTCGCGCAGTTCGAACCGCAGGCCCGACCCGCGCATCTGGATGTCGCCGCCATCGCCGCGCGTTTGGCGAGCGGCGAAACCGCAGAAGCATTCCATGCACACCTCGATCGCATCGGTCAGCGTGTCGTTCAGCGCGCGGTGCTTTCGGGGCGCGAGCTGGTACTGGAATTCTCGACCGGGGAAGCCTCTACGCTCGAACCCTGGGGGCTGTCCCCAGGGATGGTGCAAGCGCTGACCCAGGGCGCCGCCCGGCTGCTCGGCGACCTCGGCCAACGGCCGTCGTCCGTTGTCGAATGGCAGCTCCACGAACTGCGGACGCTGCAGGTCTACGCCCGCTGCGATCAGCGCGGTTATCTCATCCTGCGCTGCACCGACGCCCCGAGCGCCGACCGCAGCGAATCCGAATGGGATGTCGAAGCATTCGACGCACTCGGTCAGGCCAGCTTCCGTGCAAGCGGTTTGCGCCTGCAAAGCGTGTCCGGTCCCGGCGTTGCCGTTTCCAGCGCAAGCGCACCGGCCATCGTCACGCCCGTGGCGGTGCGGTTGCCGACACCGATCGAAATCAAGCCGCCGGTCGAGACCAGACAAAGTATCGCGTTCTTGCCGGCCGTCCTGCCGGCCGTGACCTTGGCCCCGGTGGTGGACACCGTCGTCGCCAAACCAAGCACGATCGCTCTGAAGACGATCTCTCTGAGCGTCTTCGGCGATGCCGACGACAGTATCGATGCGAAGCGCATCGCGCGGCCCACGATTTCCCTCGCGTCGCCCGGCACGGTGTCCGCAGCGGATACGCAGCCGGCTTGCGTGAGCGTTCACGACCATGGCGATGGCGTTCTGTCGATCGCCATCGAGCGCACCGCGCTGGACGGCGTGGTCCTGGATCAACTGCGGCAGGCATTGCAGGCCGTGCAGCAACGCACGGATGCGAAGGTGCTGCTGATCACCGGATCGGAGACGGAATTCCTGCGCGGCGACCGCTCCGCGATCGATCGGGCGGCGAACGCTGGCCTGTATCGGGCCGTGCTCGATCTCCCATTCCCCACCATCGCCGTGATGCAGGGCGACGCCAGCGGTGCGGGTTTCCTGCTCGGCGCGCTCTGCGACTTCATGATCTGCGGCCGCGAGTCGCGATACGGGTTTTCCGATCCGCAGTCGGGCGTGTCTGCGACGTTGGCGGAAAGCGAATTCTTCGCGGCCCGCTTCGGGGCGGCATTGGCCAACGATCTGCTGTACCTCGGCGGCGCGCAGAACGGTCGTTCGATGTCGAAAAAAGGCTGGACGGTCCCGATCGTCGACCGTGCGCAGACCATGCCGACGGCTTTGGTGCTCGCGAGGAACCTGGCCGAAAAACCGCGTGAAGCCCTGCGTTTGCTGAAAGCGCATCTGGCCAGCGCATGGCATCGCCATGTCGCCGGCTTCGGCGTGGCCGGCTTGCCGCAGCCGGACGCAACGACGGCGTCGCAGCGTCCGGCGCTGCCGCTTGATGCGTTGGCGGCACGCGAGGGCATTGCGGTCGAAACACTGTCGGCGTCTGTCGTTTCGCTTCGCCTGTGCGGAAGCGGTGCGGACCCGACCGCGCTGCTGCGCAACCTGCGCGCCGCGCTCGACGATCTCGCGCAGTACAGCGGCTACGCGGCCGTCGTCCTCCGCAGCGAGCATGCCGATTTCCTGCCTCCGATCGACAGCGATGGCGAGTCCGAACTGATCGCAGTGCAGGCCGCGCTGTCGCGCTTCCCGGCGCCGGTGATCACGGCGTTCGAACACGGCGCCAACGGCCCCGGCTGGCTGCTCGGTCTGGGCGGCGATGCCTGCGTGCATCTCGACAGTGGCCGTTATTCGACGGATGCGCTGTGGCAGCATCCGGTGCTGCTGCGGCAGGCGACAACGCTGTTCGACCGCCGATTCGGCGAGCGTCTGGCGAAGAAGATCCTGTTCGATGCGGCGGCTGTCTCCGGTGCGGAATTGACCTCGTGCGCCGGAATCGTCGCGACGGGTGGGGCAGGCGAGGTTCTGGCGAAGGCGCAGGCGATCGCCGCGTCCTTCCCGCTGTTGTCTCCGGCGATATTCCTGCAGTGGCGGATGCGTGAAGCGTCTGCGCGTGCCGACGTGCAGGCCGCCGACGGAGTGCCTGCTGGCAGTGTGTCCGCTGGCGATGCCACCACAGCGCGGCGCCCGTCCTCGAAGTTCGTTTCCGCATCGCCCGCGATCGAAACGGAAGTCCACGACAACGGCGTGATCGTCGTGCGCATGGTCGATCGCCAGGCGAAGAACATGTTCTCTCCCGAGATCATCCGGGGGCTGGAAGAAGTGTTCGCGCATATCGAAGCGTCCGACGACTACCGCGTCGTGGTGCTGTGCGGATACGACACTTATTTCGCCTGCGGCGGCACCCGCGAAAGCCTGCTGGCGATCCAGCAGGGCACCGCGAAGTTCACCGATGCGAAGATCTACCAGCTGCCGATGAGCTGCAAGTTGCCGGTCATCGCCGCCATGCAGGGACATGCGATCGGCGGCGGCTGGGCGCTCGGCATGTTCGCCGACATCTGCATGTTCAGCGCCGAAAGCCGCTACATCAGCCCCTACATGCAGTACGGCTTCACCCCGGGCGCCGGTTCCACACTGATCTTCCCGGCGACGCTGGGCATCGATCTGGCCAGGGAATCACTGTTCACCGCGACCGAATACAGCGGCAGCGAACTGAAGGCGAAGGGCCTGTCCCATCGCTGTCTCGCGCGCAGTGAGGTCATGCCGCAGGCACTGGCGCTAGCGGGCGCGCTCGCGATGCGTCGCCGCGAAGATCTGATCGCGTTGAAGCGCTATTTCGGCGCGCGCTGGCTGGCGGTGCTCGACGACACCTACGACCGCGAGCTGGCGATGCACGACAAGAGTTTCGTCGGCCAGCAGCACGCCATGCAGGGCGTCATGCAGCATTTCCTGACCGGCGATCAGCCGGCTGCCGTTGCGCTGCTGGAACCTGCGGCGCAGGCACCATCCGCAGTATCCGCGCCTGCCGCAGCGCCATCGTCCACGACAGTGGACGCAGCGGCCGTGGCTGAAGACCTCAAGTCGCTGCTCGCCACCGAACTGCAGATGGAGATCGACGACGTCGATGAAGACGCGCAGTTCGTCGACATCGGCCTCGATTCCATCACCGGGGTCACCTGGGTCAGGAAGATCAACGCCAAGTACCAGACCAAGATCGAAGCGACCAAGGTCTACAGCCATCCGACGCTGCGCCAGTTCTGCGATTTCGTGAATGAGCGCGTGTCGGCGCAGACGTCGATGCAGGCGGGTGACCGCCCGCGTCCGCAGGTTGCACTGCAGACGGTGCCGGCCGCACCGCCGCAAGCGCCTGCGAGCGCTGCTGTCGCGCCGGTGTCCGCTGCTGCATCTGCAGAAGCCGGCAAGGATCTGCAGCGGGAGCTGAAAAGCCTGCTCGCGCAGGAGCTGCACATGCCGGAAGAGGAGATCGACGAAGACCGGCAGTTCGTGGAACTGGGCCTGGACTCGATCACCGGTGTCACCTGGGTGCGCAAGATCAACGCCAGGTACCAGACGAAGATCGAAGCGACCAAGGTCTACAGCCATCCGACCCTGGTCGAGTTCGCCCGTTTCCTGGGCGCATTGCTGCCGACGCAGGCCGCACCATCGCAAGCCGCATCCTCGCGAGAGCAGACGTCTGTCGTCCGTGAAGCGGCTCCGGTCCAACGGGCGGCCGCGTCCGTCGCGCGTACGGGCGCCACGCAGCGCCGCAAGCTGATGTCGTGGCGGACCTCGTCGTCTCGCCGTCGCGTGTCGGCGACCTTCGGCACCGATGCGATCGCCGTGATCGGCATCGCAGGACAGTTCCCGCACGCCAGGAATCTCGACGAGTTCTGGCGGAACATCGCGGGCGGCAAGGACTGTATCGACCAGGTGCCGTCGCAGCGTTGGGACATCAACGCCTATTTCAACGAAGACATCTCGGTGTCCGGCACCACCAACAGCCGCTGGATGGGCGCGCTGGAGGATTGCGATGCCTTCGATCCGCTGTTCTTCAATATCTCGCCGACCGAAGCCGAAAGCATGGACCCGCAGCAGCGTCTGCTGCTGCAGGCGTGCTGGCATGCGATCGAAAACGCCGCGATCAATCCGCGCACGCTGTCGGGCAGCCGCTGCGGCGTGTTCGTCGGCTGCGGCGCGACCGACTATCACCAGCGCTCGCGCGAGCATCGCTACAGCACGCAGGGCTTCACCGGCGCGGCGATGTCGATCCTCGCCGCGCGCATTTCTTACTTCCTGAACCTGCAGGGGCCATCGATCGCGATCGATACCGCCTGCTCGTCGTCGCTCGTCGCCATCGCCAATGCCTGCGACAGTCTCGCCTCGCACGATTGCACGACCGCGCTCGCCGGCGGCGTCGCGGTCATGGCCGGTCCGATGATGCACATCAAGACCGCGCAGTCCGGCATGCTCTCGCCGGACGGCCGATGCTTCGCCTTCGATCACCGCGCGAACGGATTCGTTCCGGGCGAGGGCGTCGGCGTGGTGATGCTGAAGCGCCTGGCCGATGCCGAGCGCGATGGCGACATCATCCACGCGACGATTCGCGGCTGGGGCACCAACCAGGACGGCAAGACCAACGGCATCACCGCGCCGAACCCGGTGTCGCAGACGCGCCTGATGCGCGGCATCTACGACAAGTTCGGCATCGATCCGGAAGATATCCAGCTGATCGAGGCGCACGGCACCGGCACGCCGCTGGGCGATCCGATCGAAGTGGAGGGGCTGAACAACGCCTTCCGCCATTACACGCGGAAGTCGGAGTACTGCGTGCTCGGATCGGTCAAGAGCAATGTCGGCCACTGTCTGTATGCCGCTGGCGTCGCCGGCGTGCTGAAGCTGGTGCTGGCCCTGAAACACCGCCAGTTGCCGCCCGCCGCGAATTTCGAGCGCCTGAATCAGCATCTCGATCTCGCCGACAGTCCGTTCGTGATCAACACCGCGCTGAAACCCTGGCCGGTGAATGCGAAGGGCAGCCGACTGGGCGTTGTGAGCGCGTTCGGTTTCAGCGGCACCAACGCCCACCTGGTGCTGGAAGCCGGTCCGGATCTGTCCGCCGAGGCGGCGCGTCGTGCGCCGTCGATGCTGGCGGTGATGATCCCGCTGTCCGCGAAGTCCCGTGAACAGCTAGTGGAAGAAGCCGGGGAACTGGCCGATTTCATCGTCCGCAACGAGTCCTCGCTGTCGCTGTCCGACGTCGCCTACACGCTGCAGGTGGGCCGGGAAGCGATGGACGAGCGTTGCGCGACCGTCGTGGATTCCACCCGCGAACTGGTCGATCGCCTGCGCGCGTTCGCGGCCGGCGAGACCTCGCGCGACATGCATGTCGGCAGCACGTCCTCGCGCTCGAACAAACTGGCGTTCATCGGCCAGGACGGTGATCTGCGCGATGCCCTGATCGACACCTGTCTGCGCGACGGCAAGCTGGGCAAGTTGGCGGAGCTCTGGGTCGACGGTCTCGATCTCGCATGGGAACAGCTCTATCGCCATGCGCCCTCGGCCGACCAACCCCGGCGACGCATCGAACTGCCGCTGTATCCGTTCGCGAAGGAGCGCTACTGGCTGGAGGACGACATGTCGATCACGGCCAGTGCCGCCGCTGGCGCAGCGCCGGTCATCCATCCGCTGCTGCACGTCAATGCGTCGACCTTGATGCAGCAGCGGTACCGCACGACATTCGACGGCGGCGAATTCTTCCTGCGCGACCATCGCGTGCGCCTTGCGAACGGACGCATCGAGCATGTCCTTCCCGGCGTCGCCTATCTGGAAATGGCGCGCGCGGCGATCGCCGATGCGCTGCCGGAACGCGCGGTGTCGCAGCATCTGGTGCTGAACAACGTCGCCTGGTGGCGTCCAGTGATCGTGAACGGTCCGACCACCGTCGCGATCGATCTGGGCGTCGACGAATCCGGCACGATCATGTTCGAGATCGTCAGCGAAATCCTCAGCGGCAACGGCAGCGAGCGGGTGCTGCACTGCCAGGGCGAGGCCGGGTTCGTCGGCGGCGGCGATACGCCGACGGTCGATGCCGCGGCCATCGCCCCGGTACTGAACGGCGAAGGTTGGCGTGCCGCCGACATCTACGCGGCTTTCACCCAGGTCGGCCTGCACTATGGCCCCGCGCACCGTGGTCTCGACAGGATCTGCCGTGACGATGGAACGGTGGTGGCGAAAGTGTCGCTGCCGTCCAGCGCGAACGACAGCGACGCGTATTGGCTGCATCCGAGCGTGATGGATTCGGCGCTGCAGGCCTGCATCGGCTTCCTGCCGTCCCTGCAGGCGCTGCCGAAGGAGCCTTCGGTTCCGTTCACGCTGCAATCGATGACCATCCACGGGCCGTGCCCGGCGGAAGTGATCGTCGTACTGACGCCGATGCGCGGCCCGATGAGGGGCGCCGCGACCGAGACCTGCAATGTGTCGATCCATGCGCCCGATGGACGACTGTGCGTGGACATCCGCGGATTCGCCTGGCGCGTCGTGGAAGCCCGCAAGGCGGTGTCGTCCGAAGCTCCTTGCTTCGTAATTCCATCGGAAGAAACGCCGATGTTCGATGAGGCGTTCTATCAGGAATTGTTAGAAAGCATCTCCAACAATGAAATGTCGGCCGAAGAAGCCGTGGATCTCGGGCTATTGTCATGAAAGACTCTTTACTGCCGATTTATCGCGCTGTCGCCGAAGGCCGTCTGACCCAGGCCGAAGCGCTGGTACGCATCAAGGCGCTGAAACAGCGCAACGCCGATGCCGCACAGGGGATGATCCTGGCGACGCGCCAATGGACGGGTGCGCCTGCCGCAGCCGACCCTGATTCGTCGCAAATCCTGTCGGATGCGCCGCGGAAGATTCTCCTGTGGGGCGTCGCGCCCGACACGACGGCCTTTCTGAGAAAGCATCTAAGCGGGGCCGGGCTGGTCGAAATCGCGCCGTCAGGTTCGAAGGACATCGACGCGTCGTTCGCCGAAGCCGCGCTGCAGTGTTTCGAAGAAATCAAAACCCTGCTGACGGACAAGGCCAATCACACGAAGCGCATGCGCCTGCAGCTGGTTGCGGTCGATTCGCCGGCCCTGTCTGCTGCGGCCGGTCTTGAAGCGCTGCTCAGAACGGCAACGGAAGAGAATCCGGCGCTTTCCGCCCGATTCATCCGCGTGCCAGCCGATATCGAACCCTCGCAGCTCCTACAGTCGCTGCAACGCGAATCGGCGACGTCCGATGAACAGGATGTCGCCGTTCGCTATCGACGCAACGGCAAGCAGCTGCAGCGCGAAGCGTCGCGCTGGCGAGTGCTGGCCAAGGCGGCGTCTGGCGACGCACCGCTGCCCGCGCCGGTGATCTTCAAGGAAGCCGGCTGCTATCTGATCACCGGCGGCGCCGGCGGCATCGGCCTGCAGTTCGCCCGCGAAATCATCGCGCAGACCTCGCGCGTGCGCATCGTATTGGCCGGACGATCGGCGCCGACCGCCACGACTGCTGAAATTGTGCGGACCCTCGCAACCCCGCAGCACACGGTCGACTACGTTGCGCTCGATGTGACGCAGGCCGAAGCGGTGGATGCGCTGGTGGCGCGACTGCGTTCGGAGGGACAGCCGCTCACCGGCATCGTCCACTGCGCCGGCATCACCCGCGACAGTTTCATCATCAGGAAATCCGCGGACGAATTCGCTTCGGTTATTTCGCCGAAGGTCGTCGGCGTCGGCAATCTGGATCGCGCCACGCGCGACACGAAGCTCGACTTCATGCTGCTGTGTTCGTCGATCGCCGCCTGCTGGGGCATCAACGGGCAGGCCGACTATGCGACCGGAAACGGCTTCATGGACGCCTTCGCGGAATACCGCAACGGTCTCGTGGGGCAGGGGCAGCGTTCGGGCCGCACGCTCTCGGTGAACTGGCCGTTCTGGCAGGACGGCGGGATGACGCTCGATGCGGCGACGCACGAGCGGATGCAGGGCCGGACCGGGATGCAGCCACTGCAGACCGCGTCCGCGATGCGTGCGGTGCATCAAGGGTTCGCACTCGACTGCGACCGCTTGCTGGTGATGGAAGGCGACCTGCCAGTGATGCAGGCGCTGCTCGACCACGCCGAGTCCGCAGGGCACGACCGTCGTGCAGAAGAAGCCGACCAGGAAAGCGCGCCGACCGCTAGGTCCGACGATGCGCCGTCCACGGACGATGCATTCAAGGCGAAGTCGCTCGAATACCTGTGCCAGCAGTTTTCCATCGTATTGAAGATTCCGGTCGTCAAGCTGCGTCCCGAGGCGCCGCTCGAGAATTACGGGATGGACTCGATTCTGGCGATGAAGCTGGTGACGCATCTGGAATCGATCTTCGGCAAGCTGCCGAAGACGCTGGCCTTCGAATACCAGACCATTGCGCAGCTCAACGATTATTTCTGCGCCACGCACGCGGCGCGGCTGGCCGATGTGCTCGCACCCCAGCTGCAGCAGGCGACACACGCGCCACAAACGGCTGCTGTGTCGCTGCCGAAGCCGGCTTCGATGCCGCAGGCCGCGCAGACTTCCCAGCAGCATGTCGTCGGTAAACGCATCCCACCCACGCGCGCCGCAGTGGCGCCTGCGTTGCCGAAGCTTCCGTCGGCGGAACCGCCGCCGATGCTGGACAAGGTTCGCGCGAACGAGCCGGTGGCCATCGTCGGCCTCAGCGGACGCTATCCGGAAGCGAGGACTCTCGACGACTATTGGCGGAATCTGGCCGAAGGCCAGGACTGCATCCGCGAAATTCCGTCGCAGCGCTGGCGCTGGCAGGACTATTTCCGCGACGTCGCCGCTGGCGAAGCGCTCGCCGCCGGGCAGCACAGCAGCAAATGGGGCGGATTCATCGAAGGCGCCGACGAGTTCGATCCGCGCTTCTTCAACATCACCCCGCGCGATGCCGAACAGATCGATCCGCAGGAGCGTCTGTTCCTGCAGTACGCCTGGATGGCGATCGAGGACGCGGGCTATACGCGCGATGGATTGCAGGGACGGCGCGGCGGACAGGTCGGCGTCTATGCCGGCGTGATGTACGGCGAATACAACCGCTCGGGCAGCCTTGCCAGCATCGCCAACCGCGTGTCGTACGTATTGAACCTGCGCGGGCCGAGCATGACGCTCGACACGATGTGCTCGTCGTCGCTGACCGCGATCCACCTCGCCTGCCAGGACCTGAGGCTCGGTCGCACCGACATGGCGCTGGCCGGCGGCGTCAATCTCAGCATCCATCCGGGCAAGTACAGCATGCTCAGTGCTGGCCAGTTCATTTCCAGCGCCGGACATTGCCAGAGCTTCGGCGAAGGCGGCGATGGTTATATCCCCGGCGAAGGCGTGGGGGTGGTGGTGTTGAAGCGCCTGTCCGACGCGCAGCGCGATGGCGACGCGATCCACGCGATCGTCCGCAGCAGTGCGCTCAATCACGGCGGCAAGACCAACGGCTACACCGTGCCCAATCCGCAGGCGCAGGCGGCAGTGATCGCGGACGCCTTGAGCGAAGGCGGCATCGATGCCCGCCATGTCAGCTACATCGAAGCGCACGGCACCGGTACCAAGCTCGGCGATCCGATCGAGATCGCGGCGATCAGCAAGGCATTCCGGACCTACACGACGGAGACGCAGTTCTGCCTGCTCGGTTCAGCGAAATCGAACATCGGTCACTGCGAGTCGGCGGCGGGTATCGCCGGGCTGACCAAGGTGATCCTGCAGATGCAGCATCGCCAGATCGTGCCGTCGCTGCATTCCGAACGACTCAATCCGAACATCGATTTCGACGAAACGCCGTTCATCGTCAATCAGCGCCTGCGCACCTGGGATGCGCCGGTCGTCGACGGCAAGCGCTTGCCGCTG
The DNA here is from genome assembly GCA_049296025.1 of Lysobacteraceae bacterium. Taxonomy (GTDB): domain Bacteria; phylum Pseudomonadota; class Gammaproteobacteria; order Xanthomonadales; family Xanthomonadaceae; genus Lysobacter_I. The sequence goes on from JBAQRU010000011.1 coordinate 15,337, forward strand.
ATCGCCGGCATCTCGTCGTTCGGCGCGGGCGGCGCCAACGCGCATGTGGTGGTCGAAGACTATGCCGCACCTGTGGACGCCGCCCCGTACCGCGACGGCGTGCCGTGCATCGTCGCGCTGTCGGCGCGCACCTTCCCGCAGCTGCGGCAGAAGGCGGAGGATCTGAAAGCGTTCGTCGACAAGGACGCCGCAATCGATCTTTCGGCATTGGCCTACACCCTGCAGGTCGGGCGCGAGGCGATGGACGAACGCCTCGCCATGGTCGTGCGTTCGCGGGCCGAGTTGCTCGAAAAGCTTGCGCTGTTCCTGGACAGTGACAGCATCGAGGACGGCGCGCTCGCCGACGATCTGTTCTATGCGCAGTCCAGGCGGCATCGCGATGCGATCGCGCTGTTCAGCGTCGACAAGGAACTGCAGGCCAGCGTCGACAGCTGGTTCCGTTCGGGGAAATTCTCGCGCCTGATCGATCTGTGGACCAAGGGCCTGGAGCTCGATTGGCGGAAATTGCACGGGGCTTCGTTGCCCAGGCGCCTGCACCTGCCGGTCTATCCGTTCGCCCGCGAACGCTATTGGCACGAAGAGATGGCCATGGTTCCGGGCGGATCGTCGCTCGGCGCCAGTGCGCGGAATTCCGCGCTGCATTCGCTGCTGCACCACAACATCTCGAAGCCCGGACAGCAGCGCTATCGCAGCGTATTCCCGGCCGATGACACGCGCATCGCCGGGATCAAGCTGTTCGGCAATGCCAGCGCGCCGCGTGGCGTGTTGATCGAAGCCGCGAGAGCAGCGGTTGCGGACGCCTTGCCAGTGCTGCAACAGGGCGGCACCTGGGAATTGCAGGAGTTGCGATTCGCTGCACCGCAGGCGCAGCAACAGCAGCCGACCGCCATCGATATCGCGGTGATGCTGCCTGGCCAAGGCGCACGCCCGTCGCAGCAGAAAGCGGCGTTCGAAATCTCGATCGATGGCGATCATGCCGGCGTGTTGTGCCAGGGTTTCGCCGGGCCGTGCCCGGACGCGACCGCGCCTGTGCTCGATATCGCCCAGTTGCTTCGCGCCGCCTCGCCGCTGTTCGCGGACAAGGATGCGGTCGCGATCGCCGATCGCTCGATCGGCGTCGAAGCCGACGCCCTGTACCGGACGGTCTCGACGATCCAGCGGGCAGGGCACGGCTTGTTGTTGGCTTTCGAGCCGACGGATGCCACGCGCAATGCGTTCTCCGACTGCCTGTTGCCCCCGGCCATCCTCGAAAGCGCCATGCGCGCTGCGCAATGGCTGCGCCCGACGGATGGCACGCTGTACATGCCGGCATCCATCGCGGGCATCCGCATCCATGGCGCATGCGAACACGCGCGCCATGCATGGATTCAAATCGCCGATCCGCATCCGCAGGACGATGCCTTCCGCGTGGACATCGCGATCTGCGACGGCAATGGTAAGGTCTGCGTGCAACTCGAATCGCTGGTGCTGATGCCGGCCGATGCGCAGACCGCGTCCGCTGCGCAGTCGCCGCATGTCGAAGTCGCCCCAACGCAAAGCACCGGAAGCCGCGTCGTTGAAGCCGCAGCTCCCGTCCGCGTCGCGGATCGTGCGTTCCATGGCCGCGTCGTCACGTCGGCGAAGGCCGGTTCCGGATCGACACCAGCGCGCGTCGAAAGCGCAGCGCTACCCGGCAAGCCCAGTGCGATCGCATTGGCAGCGCCGGAGCAGTCCAGCGCGGTGGACCGGACAGGCGTGCCGAGCAAGCCTGCTGTCGTGCTGGCCACCGAAGGCGGCCATATCGATTCCGGGCAACGCGCTTCGGTCGTTGCGCATGATCGGGGCGACGGTATTGTCGTCCTGCGCGTGGATGCGGCGGCGGGTGCGCTGGATACGGCGCTGATCGGCGCGCTGCAGGATGCGCTGAACTATGCGCGTGAGTTGCCGTCGATCAAAGCGCTCGTGCTCGAAAGCGATGAGCAGGTGTTCCTGCACGGTGACCGCAACGTACTCGACGACGACGCGACCCGGTCGCTCTGGCGCGGACTGGCCTCGTTCCCGTGTCCGACGCTGGCGGTGCTGTCGGGCAAGGCGACCGGCGCGGGATTCTGGTTCGCATGCGCCTGCGATTTCATCCTTGCTGTCGACGACCAAGTCTACGGGCTTGCGACGCAGGAGGGCATCGTACTGACGCAGCGCTCGCAGATGGCGTGGCTGGCCGCGCGCTTCGGCGAACCGGTCGCAGCCTTGCTGGCGACCAACGCCAACCTCTTCAGCGGCGAACAACTGCGGCGGATCGGCTGGGGCGCCAAAGTTGTTGAGCGGGCGCAACTCCCGAGCGCCGTCGATGACCTGTGCCGGAGCCTGTCCGACAAATCGTCGGGCGCGCTGCGACTGCTCAAGCAGCACCTGGTATCCGAGTTCGATGCGCGGCTTGCGCGGTTCGATGCGGTCGGCGAAGCATCGGCGCAGGCTGTTGTTTCTAAGGGCTCGGCACGGCATGAAGGCATCGAACTTCGCCGGGGCGACCACAACCTGATTCACCTGCGGATCAAGGCGAAGAAAACGGCGCGCGGCGACAGCGTGCTGCAGCAACTGTCTGCCGCACTGAACGCATGCCGCGATGCGGATGCGATCCTGCTGCACAGCGACTTCGAGGCGTTCCTGCCCGACGACGCATCGCAACACGCCGGCTTGCTGCGGCAGGTCGTCGCGGATCTTTCGCTGCTCCGGGCGCCTGTGGTCGCGGTCGTGGAAAAGGGGGCCGCCAACGCCGGTTTCGTACTGGCGCTTGCCTGCGACCGCATGGTCTGCAACGAGGACGGTCGCTACGGCGGACTCGCCTTGCACGACTATCGCGCGCAGTTGGCCATGCTCGATGAAGTCGTTGCGCAGCGCCTCGGCGTGTGCGCCAACGAATGGGTTCTGTCCGGAGCCGCGTACAGCGGTCGCGAACTGCAGCAGCGTTCGCCTTCCGTGCACGCATGCTCCGCCGACCGTGTGCTCGCGGGCGCGCAGCAGCTGGCCGGCGGACTGGTCGCGATTCCGCGCGAGATTTTCAGCCACAAGTCGTCGCTCGTCGCACGCATCCAGCAGCGCGAGCAGTCCACGACCGTGGCGACGGACGCGGTCGATGCCGATGCGCAGCCGACCGGCGAAACGACGCTCCAGCTGTCGTCGACCGTGGTCAGCGCCAGCGTCGATGCCGATGGCGTGGTCCTCGTGCGGCTTGAGGATCGTGACGCCAGGAACATGTTCTCGGACGCGCTGATCGCCGGATTGCAGGAAGTGTTCGGCCGTGTCGGCCATTCGTCCTCGTACAAAGCGGTCGTCCTGGTCGGTTACGACACGTATTTCTCGTCGGGCGGTACGCGCGATGGCCTGAAGGCGATCCAGGAAGGCAAGGTCCGCTTCACCGATCTGGATGTCTTCCAGTTGGCGATGCGCTGCCCGCTGCCGGTGATCGCGGCGATGCAGGGTCATGGCATCGGCGCGGGCTGGACGCTCGGCCTGTTCGCCGATTGCGTGCTGTTCAGCGAGGAAAGCCGCTACGTCAGTCCGTACATGAATTTCGGGTTCACGCCCGGCGCTGGCGCCACCGGCATATTGCCGGCGAAGCTCGGCCTCGATCTGGCGCGCGAAAGCCTGTTCACCGGCCGCGAGATGCTGGGCGACGACCTGAAGCGGCGCAATCCGCTGTTGACCGTCGTTCCCCGCGAGCGGGTATTGGCGGATGCGATGGCGCTCGCGCGGACGTTCAGCCGGCACACGCGCAGCGACCTTGTCGCCTGGAAGGCGGCGAATACTGCGCATCGTTTCGTGGCATGGCAGGCGCTGTTCGCGCGCGAAGTGCGGATGCACGAAGCCACGCTGGTCGGCCAGTCCGATGCGCTGGCGCGTATCGAAGATCGCTTCACGCCAGCGCAGCAATCGCGGCCGGCGCCGCTGCAGCAGCCGAAGCCGGCGGTCGTGAGCGCAGAGACGCGCCGCGCGCCCGCAGCGTCGGCGCGTACGGACATCCTGCCGACGATCCGCCGTCTGCTGGCCGAGGAACTGCGCATCGACGAGACCGAGATCGACGCGCGTACGCCGTTCATCGATCTGGGCCTCGATTCGATTTCCAGCGTGACCTGGATCAGGAAGATCAACGAACAATTCGCTCTCGCGATCGAAGCGACCAAGGTCTACACCTACCCGAATCTGCAGAAGCTGGGCCAGCACGTCGGCGAGCTGTTGTCTGCGGATGCGACCGCTGTCGATGCGGTCATTGCCGATGCCGTCGTTGCCGATGCTGCTGTGCCGCAGCCCGTGATCGCTGTGGCCGCAACCCACAAGCCCGCGTCGCCTGTCCCGTTGCCCGCGAAACCCGCCACCCAGCAGCCCCGCATCGATCTCGGCGCGATCCGCCACGCGATCATCGGGATGCTGGCGCAGGAGCTGCGCCAGGAACCCGAGAGCATCGATGCGGATCGGGGATTCGTCGAGCTGGGCCTGGATTCGATTTCGGGCGTCACCTGGATCCGTGCGATCAATCAGGCTTACGGCACGACGATCGAAGCGACCAGGATCTACACGTATGCCACGGTCGAGAAATTCGCGCGCTATCTGCGCGATCTGCTGGTCGAACGCGGTTCCGCGCGGATCGATCCGGTCGCGCAACCGGCAGCGCCGTCCGCGGCGCATGCGGTGGCGACGACGCTGTCCGCAGCGCCTGTCGGCCAGAGGTTCGACTGGCCGGCGCTGCAGTCCTGG
>JBAQRU010000012.1:0-1562 GCA_049296025.1 Lysobacteraceae bacterium
ACGCTCATGCGCGCAGCGGACGCCGTCGGCCTGCCGCTGCGGCTGATCTCGCCCAACGACCCAGGCGCAGCCGGCCCCGGCCGGCTCGCTCACGTCGAAATTCCGACGATTCTGCCTACTCGTTTCGGCCATCCCGAGCCGCGCAATGCGCGCACCACCATCGGCGCGATCGAAACCGCTGCCGGCGCCTGCCTGCAGGGCCTGTGCGACGGACTGGTCACCGGTCCGGTGAACAAGGCCGCGATCAACGACGGCGGCATTCCCTACACCGGCACCACCGAGCTGTTGGCCGCACAGGCGCGCTGCGACGTGGTGATGATGCTGGCCAACGACATCGTCCGCGTCGCGCTGGCGACCACACACCTGCCATTGCGCGCAGTGGCCGACGCGATCACCGTCGACGGGCTCGAATCCACGCTGCGCATCGTCCACCGCGCATTGCGCGACGATTTCGGTATCCCTGCCCCACGCATCGCGGTGCTCGGCCTGAACCCGCATGCGGGCGAAGACGGGCATCTCGGCCATGAAGAGCGCGACCTGATCATTCCTCTGCTCGACCGCCTGCGCGCCGAAGGCTGGAATCTGATCGGGCCGCTACCGGCCGACACTGCTTTTCTCGCCGCGAAACTCCCCGACTACGACGCGGTACTCGCGATGTATCACGACCAGGGCCTGCCGGTGCTGAAATACAGCGATTTCGCGCATGCGGTGAACATCACCCTCGGTCTGCCCTACCCCCGGGTTGCGGTCGATCACGGCACCGCGCTCGAACTCGCGGGGCGAGGCATCGCCGATCCGTCGAGTCTGTTCGCCGCGATCGGGACCTGTACCCGGCTCGCGCGCGCACGCATCGCACGGACGAACGCCGCATGAGACGCGACGACGCCAGCAACGAAGCCACGTTCGGCAAACCGGCGAAGAAATCGCTCGGCCAGCACTTCCTGCACGAACGCGGGGTCGTCGACAAACTCGTGCTCGCGATCGACCCACGCCCCGGCGACCGCATCGTCGAGATCGGCCCGGGCCAGGGCGCACTGACGTTTCCGCTGCTGGATCGTCATGGCGCGTTGACCGCGATCGAATTCGACCGCGATCTGCTCGAACCGCTCACCGCCGCGGCCAAGGCCCACGGCGAACTCACGCTGATCCACGCCGACGTGATGAACATCGACTTCAGCGCGCTGGCCGGCGACTCGCCGACGGATGACGGACGCATCCGCCTGGTCGGCAACCTGCCCTACAACCTGTCGTCGCCGATCCTGTTCCACGCGCTCGACCACGCCGCAGCGGTGCGCGACATGCACTTCATGCTGCAGAAGGAAGTGGTCGACCGCATGGCCGCCGGCCCGGGCAGCAAGGTCTACGGCCGGCTCAGCGTGATGCTGCAGGCGTATTGCACGGTGACCGCACTGTTCAAGGTGCTGCCGGGCGCGTTCCGGCCGCCGCCGAAAGTCGACTCCGCCGTGGTCCGGCTGGTGCCGCGCCCGCCTGCGGAGATCGGCATCGACGACCCGCGCCGCTTCGCCGATGTGGTGCGCGCCGCCTTCGGCCAGCGCCGCAAG
>JBAQRU010000013.1:0-8431 GCA_049296025.1 Lysobacteraceae bacterium
GCGCGGTTGGGCGTGGACGCGACCACCGGCGTCACCGATGTAGTCGAAGCGATGCACGCCGCGATCGCCCCGCCCTCACCTGGGCGTACGCCACGCGGCACCGAACCGCACCAGCGGCATCGCCGGCCTGGTCTATCGCAGCATTCGCGGCGTGACCGGATTGACCGGCGCCGGATTGGACGCGGTGCTCGGTCGGCCAGACACCGCCTACCAGGAGGCTGCTGACGCCACCTGCTGTGGCGCCACCCGGTGCGAACACATTATCGACTCTTCGGCGAGAGTCCCACCTTTTCCAGCGAGCCGGGTTCTCTTCCAGGCAACTGTCAGTTGCCAAACGGGTAACAGACCTACCGTGCTGGCCCACTCATCGTGCCGAATCGGGGGTGTGGACCATGGCCCCTGCAATCGATCGCCGCAGCAATCAGCAAAAAGCTTCGCGATGCGGACGACGGTCAGCCAACGCCGCTCGCGTCTTTCACCTCGGTCAGACGGTTCAGACCGTCGTGGCCGTAGGTCTGCACGCGGGTACCGCCCTGCCGGCCGCTCTGCACCGACTTGAGATTGCCCACGTCATCGAACGTATCGCCCAGACGCGGGCCGGTCCGTGGCCTCGATGCGCAGACCACTCGGTCCTTGCTCAATCACGTAGTCCGAACCTCGCCCCTCGCGCAGGTTCGCCCGGATGTTCTCGATCGAGGACAGCTTGGCCATGTGCTCCCCACGGCGAATGGCGTCGAAGGCCTGAATATCGGGCTTGCAGAACCAGCGCACAAGCCAGCGCCGCACGCGCGCAGCGCGTCCCTGTGGGCGCTTGATGATCTGCCCAGGGTCATTGCACAGGTCCTTAGGCACGCGCAGGCGAACGTGGAAGAAGCCGGAAGTGTCTCGCACTAGGTAGTGAACAACTCGCATAGGAAGTGTCCTAGCGAGTGTCCAAGTGCGCAAAAAGCAAAACGCCCACAAATCATTGATTTGCAGGCGTTTTGAGACGATTGGCGGAGTGGACGGGACTCGAACCCGCGACCTCCGGCGTGACAGGCCAGCATTCTAACCGACTGAACTACCACTCCGCGTTTTAACCCTTGGTTTCATTGCTTGTAACACTGCATATTTTATCGCAGTTCGGGGACCGAACGGAACAGCTTCCGATCACCCTGCGTCCTGGTGGGTGCTGAGGGTTTCGAACCCCCGACCCTCTCCGTGTAAAGGAGACGCTCTACCGCTGAGCTAAGCACCCCAACGTGAAGAGCCAATTAGTTTACGGCATCCTTCAGCGCTTTGCCAGCCTTGAATACCGGATTCTTCGACGCTGCAATCTTGATCTCTTCGCCGGTTTTGGGGTTGCGGCCCGTACGCGCGGCGCGCTCGCGGACCACGAAGGAGCCGAAGCCGATCACGGTCACGGTGTCGCCCTTCTGCAGTGCCTTGGAGATGGCGGCGACCGTGGCATCAAGCGCGCGCCCCGCATCGGCTTTGGACAGTTCCGCGTTGGCGGCGATCGCGTCGATAAGCTCGGCTTTGTTCATGTTTGAACTCCCATTAAGGATTGAGAAGAAAGAGGTGTATCGAAGAATCGCGACTTCGCGCGCCCGACCTCGGAAAAGATGCGGGAAATCCCGCACCAACAGGCGCCCGTTATACCAGCGAGGCGATGCCGGCGCAACCGAAAGCATCGTTAAAATGCGTGAAAACACGATGAAAACAGGGAATACGTCGCGGTGAGAACGCCGTCTTCCGGTAAACGCGTTGTTCAGTGTTTGCGTTCTTCGCGGCGATGCGCAGTGCCCGACTTGGCTGCTTTATGCGCGACGGGACGCGTGGTTTTTTTCGCATCTTTCTTTGCGGAAGAAGGCGCGATCGGATGCTCCAACGCGAGATCGAGCACTTCGTCGATCCAACGCACCGGAATGATGTCGATCTGATCAGTCACCGTTTTCGGAATATCGGCGAGATCCTTGCGGTTCTCTTCCGGTATCAGCACGGTGCGGATACCACCGCGCAGCGCCGCAAGCAGCTTCTCTTTCAAACCGCCGATCGCAGTGACCTTGCCGCGCAAAGTGATCTCGCCGGTCATGGCGATGTCCGAACGCACCGGCACTTTGGTCAGCGCCGAGACAAGCGCGGTCGTCATCGCGGCACCCGCGCTGGGGCCGTCTTTGGGCGTCGCGCCATCGGGCACGTGCAGATGGACGTCGAGCTTCTGCAGGAAATCCACATCGATACCAAGCCGTTCCGCACGAGAGCGGACGACGGACAGCGCCGCCGATGCAGACTCTTTCATCACATCGCCAAGCTGGCCGGTCAGGATCAACTGGCCCTTGCCAGGCATCAACGTCGACTCGATCTGCAGCAGATCGCCACCGACCTCGGTCCAGGCCAGGCCGGTGACCATGCCGATCTCGTTGTCGTTCTCGGCACGCCCGAAATCGAAACGACGCACGCCAAGATATTTGTCGAGGTTCTTCGATGCGACGGCCACCGCCTTGACACTCTTGCCGGATTTCTGCGGGCCGGCCAGCGCGATCTCTTTCACCACCTTCCGGCAGATCTTGGAAATCTCGCGTTCGAGATTGCGCACGCCGGATTCGCGCGTGTAGTACCGCACGATGTCGCGAATGGCATCTTCGGCGATCTTCAATTCGGTGACTTTCAGGCCATTCGCTTTGAGCTGTTTGGGGAACAGGTAACGCTCGGCGATATTGAGTTTCTCTTCCTCGGTGTAACCCGGAATGCGGATGACTTCCATGCGGTCGAGCAGTGGACCGGGAATATTCAGCGAGTTCGAAGTGGCCACGAACATCACTTCGGACAGATCGAGATCGACTTCGAGATAGTGATCGTTGAACGCGTTGTTCTGTTCTGGATCGAGCACTTCGAGCAGCGCCGCCGACGGGTCGCCACGGAAGTCCATCGACATCTTGTCGATTTCGTCGAGGACAAACAGCGGGTTCTTGCTGCCGATCTTGTTGAGATTCTGCACGATGCGTCCCGGCATCGAGCCAACATAGGTCCGCCGATGGCCGCGGATTTCGGCTTCGTCGCGCACGCCGCCGAGCGACATGCGCACGAACTTGCGGTTGGTCGCCTTGGCGATGCTCTGGCCGAGCGACGTCTTGCCCACGCCGGGCGGCCCGACGAGGCACAGGATCGCGCCCTTCATCTGTTTGACCCGCGTCTGCACCGCGAGATATTCGAGGATGCGCTCTTTCACCTTTTCGAGGCCGTAGTGATCGGCATCCAGTGTTTCCTGCGCGGTTTTCAGATCCTTGCGGATCTTGGTGCGCTTCTTCCAGGGCACACCCAGTATCCAGTCGAGATAGTTGCGCACGACCGCCGCCTCGGCGGACATCGGCGACATCTGCTTGAGCTTGTTGAGCTCGGACTTGGCTTTGGTTTCGACAGGCTTGGGCATGCCGGCCGCAGCGATCTTGCGGGTCAACTCTTCGATGTCGTTCGGCGCATCGTCGAGTTCGCCCAGCTCTTTCTGGATCGCTTTCATCTGTTCGTTGAGGTAGTACTCGCGCTGGCTCTTCTCCATCTGCGACTTCACGCGGCCACGGATGCGCTTCTCAAGTTGCTGCACGTCGATCTCGCCGTCGACCAAACCGACCAGCAATTCGAGCCGCTGCGCGACATCGACCGCATCGAGCAGTCGCTGCTTTTCGGCAAGACGTACGCTGAGGTGCGCGGAAATGGTGTCGGCTAGGCGGTTGGGTTCATCGATCCCGGACAGCGTCTGCATCAACTCGGGCGGCAGCTTGCGATTGGTCTTGATGTATTGCTCGAACAGGCCCATCAGCGAACGTACGATGGCCTCGACCTCGCGCGGCTCGCGCGACTCGTTGGTTTCGAGAAGATCCGCTTGGCCGGCAAGCGCACCATCGACTTCGCGCACGTGCTTCAGGCGCACGCGCGCGACGCCTTCCACGAGCACTTTGATGGTGCCATCGGGCAGTTTCAGCAGTTGCAGCACCTGGGCGAGCGTGCCGATGTCGTACAGATCGCCAGCGGCAGGGTCGTCGGTCTCCGGCGACTTCTGCGCGACGAGCAGGATGCGCTTGTCCTGATCCATCGCCAGATCGAGCGCCTTGATCGATTTCTCCCGGCCGACGAACAGCGGGATGACCATGCTGGGGAACACCACGACATCGCGCAGCGGCAGCACGGGCAATTCGGGAAGGGCGCTGGCGGGCAATTCGGTGGTCATGGGGGCTCCGGTCGACGGTTCGCGGTCATCGCCACGGCGAGCGGATGACCTTCGGCACCGTTATGGGGTCATGCGCGACCGGATGCAAGCACGGCCCGCCGAGTGGCGGGCCGTGCGAGGGGAATCAATCGTTTGCGCCAAGCGCAGCCCGGAAAAGCACAGCCTTACTCTGCGGAGGCGACTTTGCTCGGTGGCGTCTGATAGATCAGATACGGCTCGGACTTGTGCTCGATCACCGATTCGTCGACCACCACCTTGCTGACGTTTTCCAGCGACGGCAGGTCGTACATCGTATCGAGCAGTACCGATTCGACGATGGTGCGCAGGCCGCGGGCGCCGGTCTTGCGCTTGAGCGCCTTGCGCGCGATCGCCGCCAACGCATCGGCGCGGAATTCCAACTCGACGCCTTCCATCTCGAACAGCTTGCGGAACTGCTTGCTGATCGCGTTCTTGGGCTCGGTGAGAATCTTCACCAGCGCGGTCTCGTCCAGCTCTTCCAGGGTCGCGACCACCGGGAGGCGGCCCACGAATTCCGGAATCAGGCCGAACTTGATCAGATCCTCCGGCTCGACATCGAACAGCACCTTGCTGACATCGGCTTTGCGTTCGGAGCTCTTGAGCTTGGCGCCAAAGCCAATCCCGCCGGCTTCGGTACTGCGCTGCTGGATGATCTTGTCGAGGCCTGCGAATGCGCCGCCGACGATGAACAGGATGTTGCGGGTATCGACCTGCAGGAATTCCTGCTGCGGATGCTTGCGCCCGCCCTGCGGCGGAACGCTGGCGACCGTGCCTTCGATCAGCTTGAGCAATGCCTGCTGCACGCCTTCGCCGGAGACATCGCGGGTGATCGACGGATTTTCGCTCTTGCGCGAAATCTTGTCGATTTCATCGATGTACACGATGCCCTGCTGCGCCTTCTCGACATCGTAGTCGCACTTCTGCAGCAGCTTCTGGATGATGTTCTCGACGTCCTCGCCGACATAACCCGCCTCGGTGAGCGTGGTGGCGTCGGCGATGGTGAACGGCACGTTGAGCAGCCGTGCCAGGGTCTCGGCCAACAGCGTCTTGCCCGAGCCGGTCGGACCAATCAGCAGGATGTTCGATTTGGCCAACTCGATGTCGTCGTTCTTCTGACGGCTCTCGATCCGCTTGTAGTGGTTGTAGACCGCGACCGCCAAGGTCTTCTTGGCGCGCGGCTGACCAATCACGTACTGGTCGAGGACTTCGAGGATTTCCTTCGGCTTCGGCAGATGGCTGCGCGTCGCCTGGGCTTTTTCTTCCAGCTCTTCACGGATGATGTCGTTGCACAACTCGACGCATTCGTCGCAGATGAACACGCTCGGGCCCGCAATCAGCTTGCGCACCTCGTGTTGGCTTTTCCCGCAGAACGAGCAATAAAGAATCTTGCTGCTGTCGCCACTGCGGCCTTGCCGGTCTTCGCTCATGCTGCTTGTCGTTGTCTACGCTGGTGTCGGGAGGATAGCATCCGGGGTCCCGACCGCAAGGGAGCGGCGGCGGAAACCCGAATTGCCATGAAAATCAGGTACTTAAGCCGGTTGAATCGAGTCTTCCGGGCGACGCTCGAGGACGTGGTCGACCAGACCGTAGTCGCGAGAGGCCTCGGCGCTCTTGAAATTGTCGCGCTCGGTGTCGCGGGCGATGGTGTCCAGTGACTGGCCGGTATGGTGCGACAGGATCTCGTTCAGGCGCTGGCGCATGGACAGGATCTCCCGGGCATGGATGTCGATGTCCGTCGCTTGGCCTTGGAAACCGCCCAGCGGCTGATGGATCATCACCCGCGAATTCGGCAGGGCATAACGCTTGTTCTTGGCGCCGGCGGTGAGCAGGAGCGCCCCCATGCTGGCGGCCTGACCGACGCAGATCGTGCTCACGTCGGGCTTGATGAACTGCATGGTGTCGTAGATGGCCATGCCGGCGGTGACGATGCCACCGGGCGAGTTGATGTACAGACTGATGTCCTTTTCCGGGTTTTCCGCTTCCAGGAACAGCAGCTGGGCGACGATCACATTGGCCATGTAGTCGTCGATACCGCCGACCAGGAAGATCACGCGCTCCTTCAGCAGACGGGAATAGATGTCGTAAGCGCGCTCGCCACGGCTGGTCTGTTCGACCACCATCGGAACGAGATTCAGAGCTCTGGTCTCAAGGCTGTTCATGCGTTGCGCCACCTGTTCGTTGCGGAAACCCGCGCAGGCATGCGCGGGGTATTGCCTAAAAACCACTCCGGATCACTGCGGAGCGATCGCTTCCTGGAAACTGAGCGGCGTATCGGTGTGCGTCGCACGCTCGGCGATCCAGTCGATGACCTGCTCTTCCATCACGCGATTCTGAAGGCTCGACATGAGTTGGCGATCGTTACGGTACAAATCAATGACCTGCTGCGGCTCTTCGTAGGTGGAAGCGATGAGACGCAGCGTTTCGTTCAGCCGCTTGGGGTCGAGCGTCAGCTGGTTGCGGCGGGCGATCTCACCGACGAGCAGCGCCACGGTGATGCGTTTGCGTGCCGGTTCGATGAAATCGCGGTAAGCCTCTGCAGGCGCTTCGATCTCATGGCCTTGACGGCGGGCCTGTTCGACGCTCTGGGCGAGCATGGCCCGCGCTTCGTTCTCGACCACACCTGCCGGCATTTCGACGTGTGCGTAAGCGACGATCAGCTGCTCACCGACTTCACGGCGCAGGCGATTCATCAGCGCGCCCTTGAGCTCGCGTTCGAGGTTGTTGCGGATTTCGGTGCGGAACTGCGCGATATCGGCCGACTTCACGCCGAAACTCTTGATGAACTCGGCGTCCACCTCGGGCAGGAACGGCTCGGAGATCTGCTCGATCTTGAGGTGAACCGCAGCATGCTTGCCTGCGAGCTGCGGAACCCGCCAGTTCTCCGGGAAGTTGACCGAGAGTGACTTCTCATCACCAGCATTCATGCCGATCAGCGCGTTCTCGATATCGGCGAACATGGCGCCGGAGCCGATGACGGTGACGCCGCGCTCGGCGCCTTCGGCAGGCAGGCGTTCGCCGTCGATGACCGACCAGGTTTCCACATCGGCGGCATCGCCGGACTGGGCGGCACGGTTCACCAGCGTCCAGCTGCGGCGCTGCAGCCGGAGGTTTTCGATCATGCGGTCGATGTCGTCCTCGGTCACTTCAGCGGTATTGCGCAGCACCTGCAGGCCGGCGACATCGATGTCGCCGAAATCCGGCACCACCTCGAACACTGCCACGAAGGCCAGTTCGTCAGTGCCTGCTTCAGGCGACGGCTCGATCCGGGGAGCGCCGGCAAGGCGCAGTTCGTTTTCGCGGATGCCCTGATCGAAACCTTTCTGCAGCAGCTCGTCGACGACCTCGCTGCGCACCTGCGCCCCGTAGCGCTGCTCGATCACCTTGGCCGGCACCTTGCCGGGGCGGAAGCCCTTGATCTTGGCGGTGCGGGCGATTTCGCGCAGGCGGCCGCCGATCTGGCCCTCGACGTGCTGGGTCGGCACGCGCAAGGTCATGCGGCGTTCGAGGTTACCCACGGATTCGACTGAAACATGCATTGGTGACGACTCCTGCTGCCGCGCTTTCATCCGCGGCCCGTGATGGTGGTTGATTTCGTTTGGCCGGGCGGGTGGAGAGACCCGCCGTGGGCGCCCGGAGCAGCCCATTCCAGCGCAACGCGATAGTTTCGCCGATTACGGGCTTCCCCGCCAGTTTTGCGGAGAACCTGTGACGGAGCAGAGACTGCGGTCACGTGAAGCACGCATTTCTGTCTGGTGCGAAAGGCGGGACTCGAACCCGCACGGGGGTTACCCGCTGGAACCTAAATCCAGTGCGTCTACCAATTCCGCCACTCTCGCGCTGTCCCCCTTGTAATGCTGCGCCAGGCGGATAAACAAAAACGCCCGGTATGAGCCGGGCGTTTACTGGAACTGGCGTGCCGTCAAGGATTCGAACCGGCCTACGACACAATCTTGGCAGACACGATACCAATGCCGCGCCTGACGAATCGTTAAAGCGATCGCAGTCCTTGGCTTGTTTCAAAAACGTGGTGGGCCGTGAAGGATTCGAACCTTCGACCTATTGATTAAGAGTCAACTGCTCTACCAACTGAGCTAACGGCCCGATGAAACGATTGTAACAAAAACATTATGGGGTGGAAGACGGGATTTGAACCCGCGACCCCCGGAATCACAATCCGGTGCTCTAACCAACTGAGCTACATCCACC
>JBAQRU010000014.1:0-5658 GCA_049296025.1 Lysobacteraceae bacterium
GGCGTTGAAGGTGTAGCGGTCCAGTTCCTGGCGCGCCATCGCTTTCGACAAACCGACATCGTGGATGAGGACTTTCTCGGCGCGCGCGCGGTCGATCATGCCGAGGTTGAGCATCGGGTCCAGCATCGCCCGCGCTGCGCGCAGCAGCCGGAATTGCAGGGCGATGAGCTGGCCGTCCAGCGGTTCGTAGGGAATCATTTCCGCTTCGGCATACAGCGCCCAGCCTTCGACATTCACCGAGTTGAACGCGAACAGGCTGCGTGCGATCGAGACGCCGCGTTCGACCATCGCGGTGAACTGCAACTCGTGGCCGGGGCGGCCTTCGTGCGCGGACAGCGTCCACGCCACCGACGGGAAATTGAAGTCGTCGTAGGCGTCGGCCTTGTCGTGCAGCGCGGGATTGCTCAGCGGCAATACGAACTGGCCCTGCTGGCCGGTATTGCCGACCAGCGGTGCGGGCAGGAAATGCGGTGCCGGCTGCGCGGCGCTTTCGGCTTCGGTGCCCAGGCGCATCACCATCGGCCGGTTCGGCACATCGACGATGCCTTCGCGCTCGATGATCGGGTCGATCGTGTCGATCACTACGCGATAGCGCGCTTCCAGCTGCGCGTTCGGGATGGTGTCGTGCTTCAGCGCGCGGATCACGCTGCGGTAGTCGGTGGCGGCGATGTTTTTTTCCTTCGCCACCAGCGGCGCCAGCCGGTCCATCGCGGCGCGCGTTTCCATGAAGGAAAACCGCGCGCGCTGGATCAGCAGCGCGGGGGGAATATCGATGCCGACCTGCTTGAGCTGCAGCGCGTAGAGTTCCGGCGGCAGCATGGTGTCGGTGCGCGCGGTGGGCAACACGTCCTTGCGGACCCATGCGGTGTAATCGGCGAGCTGCTTGTCGAGCGCGGCCAGCGCCGGTCCGCTGCTGCCGACTTTGTATTTCGCGAACAGTTTGCGGATGCCCTTGGCGTAGGTGTCCGCGTTGGCGAGCGCCTGCTCCACTTCGAGTGTCGTCGGACGCAGCAGTTCGGCATTGCCGGCGCGTTCTTCGTAGCGCTGGCGCGCCAGTGTCGTGATCGGCGTCGTGCCGGCGGTCATGCCGACATAGGCCTTGAGCCGGTCGAGCGCTTTGGCGCGACGATCCGCCGGGGTCTGGTCGGAGAGCAGTCCCTGCAAACCCTGGAACACCAGCTGCGACGCGTCGGTGAACGGCAGCATCAGGCGTTCGTTCACCTGTGCCGTCTCGATGTTGTCGGCGGCGGCCTGGATCATGATCTCCAGATCCTGGCGCACGTTCGGGTCGCGCTCCAGCTGCAGCTTCTCCTGCAGTTTGGCTTTGGCTTCCGCGGTGGCTTTGCGGAAGCGCGCGGCGTTGTCCGGGCCGAGGTCGGCGACTTTGTCGTCGTAGCCGGGAATGCCGAAGAACGATGCGGATTCCGGCTGGAAGCGCAGCTGCGCTTGCAGAAGGATCTGGGCGTAGCGGTTGCTGGTCTGCACCCAGGCCGGGGCGGGCGCATTTTTTGCGGCGGCGGGTGTGGTGGCGGTGGCCTGCGCAAGCGCGCAGGTGGGCACGGCGATTGCGAGCGAGAGCGCAAGAGCGAGGGTCAATGGCTTCATCAGGAAATCCGGTCGGAGGTAACGGCAACGTACCCCACGACAAGGGGACTGCCCATGGTCGGAGGTCATGTCCGTTCAGCATGCGCTGGTGAAGACGCAGCGCTTGAGATTGCGCGACGAACTATGGAGCGGCGTCGCTGTCGTCGGATTCGGGCAGAAGATCGATCGGCACGCGCTGTCCGTCGACAGCGACGATCAGCGTCGAATACGTCCATTGCCCGGCGCTTTTTTCGGCTGCGATGCTGAGCTGGCCTTCGCCCTTCGGGCCGGAGATCGGGATCAGCAGATCGGCGTTGCCGGAGGCGTCGCTGGTTTCCAGACTGCCGGTGAGATACCACGCGGGTTCGATCGGCGCACCCAAGGCTGCGATCACCTGCGGGTTGTCGCGCGCGCGCTGCATCGCGGTGGTGTACACGTCCGATGAACGCATCGCGCCGAACAACACCGACATGAACAACGCCAGCACGCCCGCGAAGATGCCGAGGCAGAACACGCACAGCAGCGGGATCGCCCATCGCCAATGACGCTGCCACCAGCCTTGGCGTGGCGCATCGAACATCGGCAGTGGAGACGTACTGTTCAAGGGGGTATTGCTCAGGCCAGCGCGTTCAAGGTTTGAGGCACTGCGCGAAGAAGCGTTCGGTCAGGCGATAGCGATGCAGCGCGTCGTTGCCGCGCAGGCCGTGTTTGGCGCCGGGGTAGGTCATCAGCGCGAACGGCGTGGCCTGCTTCTGCAGCGTGCTCATCAGTTTGGTGGAATTGCTGAACAGCACGTTGTCGTCGGCCATGCCGTGGATCAGCAGCAGCGCGTCCGGTTGGATGCCGCCGACGTGGGTGAACACGCTGGCCTCGCGATAGCCGTCGACGTTCGCGGCCGGCAGGTGCATGTAGCGCTCGGTGTAGTGCGTGTCGTACAGCGCCCAGTCGGTGACCGGCGCACCGGCCACGCCACAGGCGTAGTGATCGGCAGCCTTGCCCAACAACATGAGCGTCATGTAGCCGCCATTCGACCAGCCGTGCACGCCGATGCGTTTGCCGTCCACCCACGGCTGCGCGCGCAGCCATTCCACGCTCTTGCGCTGATCGTCGACTTCGACCGTGCCCTGTTTGCCGTACAGCGCGCCGCCGAACGCCGCGCCGCGTCGCGGCGTGCCGCGATTGTCGACGGTGAACACCACATAGCCCTGCTGCGCCATGTACTGGTTGAAGAAATGATCGCCACGTCCCGGCCAGCTGTCGGTCGCGGTCTGCGCGGCGGGGCCGCCGTAGACGTAGACCATCACCGGGTATTGTTTCGCGGGATCGAAACCCGGCGGCTTGATCAGACTGTATTGCAGCAGCGTCTTGCCGTCGGCGGCGATCAGCGTGCCGAATTCGACCGGCCGATGCGCGGCGAGATATTGCGCGTAGGGATGCGCGGGTGTCATAGGATCGTTGTCGACAAGATTCGCCACGAAGCTGCCATCGGCGCGGTGCAGCGCGATCTGCGGCGGCGTGCGCGCGTTCGACCAACTGTCGACGTAGACGCTGGCGTTCTTCGCGAAACTGGCGGCGTGCATGCCCGGTTCGGTGGACAGCGTGCGGATTTCTCCGCCCGCGAGCGGCACCGCATGCAGCTGCGATTCGCGCGGCGCGGTATGCCCGGCGACATCGCGACCGGCGCTGAAATACACCAGGCCCTTGTCTTCGTCGACCGCCAGCAGCGCATCCACCGGCCAGTCGCCGCGGGTGAGCGGCTTCAGGGTCTTGCCGTCGGCGCTTGCGACGTACAGATGCTCGAAGCCGCTGCGTTCGCTGCTCCACAGGAAGCGGCCGTCTTTCAGGAAGCGCAGATTGTCGTGCAGCGGCACCCAGGTTTTCGCGGTCTCGGTGATCAGCGTGCGCTGTCGGGCGGACGCGAGTTCGACTTCGATCAGCTCCAGCGTGCGCTGGTCGCGCGACTGGCGCTGGAAGGTCAGCCGCTGCGGGTCGCGCCAATCGACGCGGGCGAGGTAGATGTCGGCGTTGCCGCCCAGATCGATCCACTGCGGCCTTGCATCGCGCTTCGGCGCGATGGTCGCGAGCCGGATCGCGACGTTGGTGTCGCCGGCCGCCGGATAGCGCTGCTCGACCACTTCGGTGCGGTCGGGATACACCTCGTAGCGCTTCTGTACCGGCACGCCGGATTCGTCGATGCGCGCGAATGCGATGGCGGAATCGTCCGGTGCCCACCAGTAGCCGGTGTGGCGGTTCATTTCCTCGTCGGCGACGAATTCGGCGACGCCGTTGCCGATGACCTCGCTGCCGTCGGTCGTGAGCTGGATTTCCTTGCCGCTGGCGAGATCGATCGCCCACAGATTGCGCGCACGCACGAAGCTGACGAAACCGCCCTTCGGCGAGACTTTCGGATCGGTGGCGAAGCCTTCGCCTGAGGTGAGCTTGCGCACGGCGGACTTGCCGGACTGTCGCAAGTCGTAGAGATACAGCTCGCCGCCGAGCGGGAACAACAGCGTGCTGCCGTCCGGCGACCACTGGTAATCGACGATGCCCGACAGCGCGGCGGTGCGCTGGCGTTCGCGCCGCGCCTTTTCTTCGTCGCTCAACACTTCTTCGCCGGGCAAGACGTCGCTGGAATCCACCAGTAGCGCCGCCTGGCCGGTGGCGACATCGAAGGCCCACAGATCGAGCCGGTTGCGGTCGCGGTCCTTGCCGCGCAGGAAGGTCACGCGCGAGCCGTCGGGCGCGATCTGTGGCTTCAGCAGCGTCGGGCCGGACAGCGGCGCGTCGCCGGTGATCGCTTCGAGGGTGAGTTTGCCCGTCTCCGGGCTGGCGGCGTGTGCGGTGGGCATGGCGAGGAGGCTGCAGAAAAAGACGGTGGTGAAGAGACGGATCATGGTTTCGCCCCCTGTCCGAACAGTACCTTGCGCTGTTCTTCGGTCAGCGGCTGCCCGGCGGTCGGGCTGACCTGCTTGGTCCACGCATACGCGCGTCGGGTTGCGGGGCGCGCGGCGATGGCGTCGCGCCAGCGGCGCACCTCGGGATACGGTTCCAGATCGATCGGCGCGGTCTTGTACGGATCGATCCACGGATAGCAGGCCATGTCGGCGATGGTGTAGTCGTCGCCGACGATGAACGCCCGGCCGGCGAGACGCTTGTCGAGCACGCCGAGCAGGCGGTTCGCTTCGCGCGTGTAGCGGTCGATGGCGTAGGGAATCCTTTCGGGTGCGTAGACGTTGAAGTGACCGTACTGTCCGGTCATCGGGCCCTGCCCGGCCATCTGCCAGAACAGCCACTCCAGCGTCGCCGCGCGCCCGCGCAGGTCCTGCGGCAGGAAGCGGCCGGTCTTTTCGGCCAAATAGAGCAAAATTGCGCCGGACTCGAACACGCTGACCGGTGCGCCGCCGTCGGCCGGTGCGGTGTCGACGATCGCCGGCATGCGGTTGTTCGGCGCGATCGCGAGAAACCCGGGCTCGAACTGTTCGCCGGTGCCGATGTTCACCGGCTTGATGTCGTAGGCCAGCGGCTGGCCGGCGTCGACCAGTTCCTCAAGCAACAGCGTGACCTTGTGGCCGTTGGGCGTGGGCCAGTAGTGCAGTTCGATCATGGCGGGCGGGCCGATGCGGGAATGCACGCAGTGTAAGCCGTGCGCGCGGCTTGGCGCAGGCCGGTGCGACCGCTACCCTGTCAGCGGATTTCTCCGCCATACGCAGCGCCAAACTCATGTCGAAAGCCACGCCGTCGAAAGCCACGCCGCCATCGCTCAATCCGCTGCCCCGCCTGATCTTCGCCTCGCGCTGGCTGCAGTTGCCGCTGTACCTGGGCCTGATCGTGGCCCAGGGCGTGTACGTGGTGCTGTTCGGCAAGGAGCTGTGGCACCTCATCCACGAAACGCCGACGCTCAGCGAGCAGGACATCATGCTGATCGTGCTCGGCCTGATCGACGTGGTGATGATCTCCAACCTGCTGGTCATGGTGATCGTCGGCGGCTACGAGACCTTCGTCTCGCGCCTTCATCTCGACGACCACGCGGACCAGCCCGAGTGGTTGAGTCACGTCAACGCCGGCATGCGGTTG
>JBAQRU010000015.1:0-27052 GCA_049296025.1 Lysobacteraceae bacterium
GGATGATCTTGCGCGGCGTGGAGGGCATGCGCCGATTGTCGCCGTTCTCCGCACCGGCGCAACTCGTGCCGGCGCACGCCGCGCCGGGACTTGTCAGCAGTCTTCAGGCTTCGCGCGCGAGCAGTTCGATCCCAGGGATACGCTGGCCCTCGACGGCCCGCGCGATCACCGCATCCGATTCCACCGTGTCGATGCCCTGCGCCACGTACCAGGCCGGGTTGTAGTAGCTGTGCGAATAGCGCTCGCCGCCGTCGCAGAGGATGGTGACGATGGAACCGCTGCGGCCTTCGCGGCGCATGCGTTCGGCGGCGATCAGCACGCCGACCATGTTCGTGCCGGTGGAACCGCCGACGCGGCGGCCCAGTGCCTCGCTGACGTGACGCATCGCCGCGAGACTCAAGTCGTCCGGCACTTTCACCATCGCGTCGATGCAGGCGGCGATGAAGCTGCGTTCGACTTTCGGCCGGCCGATGCCCTCGATGCCGGAACCGCAGCACGGGGCGAGTTCGCAGCGCGGATCGCCGCGCAGCGTGCCGGCGAAGTGCTCGAAGAACACCGAATGCCCGGGATCGACGCAGAGCACGCGGGTGTCGTGGCGGCGATAGCGCACGTAGCGGCCGAGCGTGGCGGCGGTGCCGCCGGTACCGGGGCTGCAGACGATCCACTCAGGCACCGGATGCGGCTCCTGCGCCATCTGCACGAAAATCGATTCGGCGATGTTGTTGTTCGCGCGCCAGTCGGTGGCGCGTTCGGCGTAGGTGAATTGATCGAGGAAGTGGCCGCCGGTTTCGCGCGCGAGGCGCTCGGACTCGTCGTTGATCGCCGCCGGATCGTCGACCAGATGGCAGCGACCGCCGTGGAATTCGATCGCGCGCACCTTGTCCGGTGAGGTGCAGCTCGGCATCACCGCGATGAAGGGCAGACCGAGCAGGCGCGCGAAATACGCTTCCGACACCGCCGTGGACCCGCTCGACGCCTCGATCACCGGCCCGCCCTCGCGCAGCCAGCCGTTCGCCAGCGAGTACAGGAACAGCGAGCGCGCAAGCCGATGCTTGAGGCTGCCGGTCGGATGGCTGGACTCGTCCTTGAAATACAGATCGATGCCGGGATACCCCGGCAGATCCATCGGAATCAGATGGGTGTCGGCCGACCGGTTGAAGTCGGCTTCGATCTTGCGGATGGCGGAGGCCGTCCAGATGCGCTGCGGCATGGGCATTCAACGAAATGACGGCGACGCGAAGGGGATGCTGCCAGCAGCGGTCGCCGCGCCGATGGCATCCGACATCGATGCCGGATGGAGCCGGCATTATAGTTCCGGGCTTCGGTTCAACAGCGCGCGTTACTGCTTGATCGCGGGCGCGTCGACGCCTTGCATGTCGACGTCTTGCTCGTCGATGCGATACAGCGCATGGCAACCTGAGCATTGCGCGGTGGCGGCTTCGAGTTTCCGCAGCGCCACCTCGACGCGCTTGCCGTTGCGCGCTTCGTCGGCGACTGCGGCATATTCGACATGCATCGGGCGGGCGAGATCGAACCATGCGGAAGGCAACTGCGCCCGGAACCCCTTGCCGGCACCGCCACCCTGACCGGGGCCGCGCGCTGCGGCCAGCGATTCGACCGCTTTCCAATCCCCGGCCGCGAGCGCGCCGATGATGCCCTGAACGGTCATGAGTTGCCCACGCATCTCTTCGCGGAGTTCAGCGGCGTGCCTGGACGAAAGCGCGATGCCGATGCGCTGGTCGGCCGGCGCTGGTGTCAGCGTCGGCGCAGACGCGGTCATCGGCACCTCCACCCAGAACGCGCCGCGCAGTGCGCCTTCCTCGAAGCCCGTGGCGGCGTCCTGCGGATAACGCGCGTGAATCGCCGCGCGCACAGGCTCCGCGACGGCGGGGCCGTGACACAGCAGGCACGCCGGTTCGGTGCGGATGCCGCGAGCGTAGTGCAGCGTGTCCTGCCCGGCCTCGTACTGCGTCGTTTGCAACGTTTGCGGCGCTTCGCCTTTTGCCGCACGGCGTGCGAAATCGTCCAGCGCCACGCGCTGCCAGCCTTCGGCGGCATTGCCGGGATTGCGAACGCGCACGCCCACGCGGCCGATCTTCACGCCGTGACGCGTCGCCACCGCTTCGGCGATGCCCGGGGCCTTGTCGTGGCAGAAATTGACCGCTCCGACGGGGCCGCTGGCGGCCATCTGCGCCATCAGCGCTTCGCGCAACGTGCGACCGAGATCCGCAGTCGCTGCTTCGGCACGCTTGACGGCCTGTGCTGCGGCGTCGCCGGTCGGTTCCGATGCTTGAACCGGCACAGGCTGATCGCTTGCAGGCACGGTTGCAGCGGCGAATGCGGCCGTTGCGAGACAGGCGAGGAGCGCGGAAGAAATTACAGATGTACGCATCGGAGAACTCCGTGTTGACGATGGATCGAAAAAGTCGGCGACAGGATGCAAACGTATCCGCTCAGGCGGACCAGCGCAGCACGGCATACAGGGTCAGGGCGATGGCGCAAGCCCAACCGGAGAACAGGACGCGCCAAACGCGATGACGCGGAATGAATCCCACGCCACGGACGAATCCGGCCGCCATCGCCCACAATAACGCCATCGCGATGCCGTGATCGGCGCGCCCCGTGGCATCCGTCATGACGAACGGGAACGCCGTACCGATCATCATGATCGCGATGCCCGCGAACAGCGCGGGCAGATGCACAGGAGCAGCCTGATCAGAGGCGGCCTGCTCTGGAGCCGCTTGCTCTGGAGCCGCCTGCGCGCGGGCATCAATGCGCATGGTCGTCCCGCGCCCCCGCATCGCGACGGTTTTCTTCGTTCTCGCCCCACATGGCGTTGAGGATCGAAAGCAGCACCGCGAATCCGACGCCGAGAATCCAGCTGAAATACCACATGTTCGTCTCTCCGCTCAGTGTGAGTGCTTGCCGCCGCGACAACCGCATCCCGCATCCGCGCTGGCGCAATGCGCGGCTGTGCCGTCGCCGACGGGGATGGCAGGTTCGATCGGTTCGGCGCACAGCCTGCCGGCCATCCATGCAGCGAGCGCCTGATCCGGCAGAAGAATGTCGGTGATGATCACCTGCACGCCGAATCGCGCCAGGCGCGCGCGCAGACCCGGGCCGGCGCCCGCCGTGACCAGGACATCGACGCCCTGCAGCGCAGGCGGCAGCGCATCGCTGCGGCCGCAGAGCACTTCATCCTTGTCCAGGCTTCGCCCTTCCCATTCGCTGATCACGCCTGCGTCGACGTGCTTGATCAGGAAGTGGCGGCAACGCCCCGCGTGCGCGGTGATATGGCGACGATTCTGGGTGGTGCATGCAATGGTGACCATGGCAACCTCAATACGCCGAATGTTCATTGGCACGGATCTGCTCGATCGTGACCTTGCCCCGCATCACCCGATAGGCCCAACTGGTGTAGACGATGATGATCGGCATGAAGATCAGCGTCGCCCAGAACATCAGGGTCAGGGTCAGGTGACTGGAAACGCTGTCCCACACGGTCAGGCTGGAGCCCGGATGCGTGGATGAGGGCATCACGAAGGGGAACAGCGATGCGCCCGCCGTGCCGATCACTCCAACAATCGACAGCGACGAGAACACGAAAGCGGTGAGCGTCCGCCCGCGACGGACCTGCCACACCGCAAGCAGCGCACTCGCAATGCCGGCGATGGGCAGCAGCCAGATCGCCGGATAGCGCGTGTAGTTCGCCCACCAGGCCTCCGCGCTGCGCACCACCGTTTTCGCCAGCGGATCGGGCAATGCGTCGGTGGCAGGCATCGCAGCGATCGCGTAACCGTCGATACCGCCGAAACGCAGCCACAGGCCCGCCGCAGCGAATGCCGCCACCATCGTCACGGCGGCGAGGGTGGCGCCACGGATCGCGCGACGCTGCACATCGCCTTCGGTGCGATGCGCCAGATACATGCCGCCGTGCATCGTGATCATCGCGCTCGATACCACGCCGGCCAGCAGCGCGAACGGATTGAGCAGGCCCCAGAAACTGCCGGTGTAGGTCGAGACCAGCGAATCGTCGAAGTGGAACGGCACGCCCTGGAACAGGTTGCCGAACGCCACGCCGAAGATCAGCGGAGGCACCGCGCCACCGACGAACAGCCCCCAGTCCCAGGTCTTGCGCCAAGTGGCATTGTGGATCTTGCTGCGGTAGTCGAACCCCACGGGCCGGAAGAACAATGCCCACAGCACTGCCAGCATCGCCCAGTAGAAACCGCTGAACGCAGTGGCGTAGACCAGCGGCCACGCCGCGAAGATCGCGCCGCCGCCGGTGATGAACCACACCTGGTTGCCGTCCCAGTGCGGGCCGACGGTATTGATCACCACCCGGCGCTCCTCGTCGGTCTTGCCGGCGAAGGGCAGCAGCGTGCCGACGCCCATGTCGTGACCGTCCATGATGGCGAACCCCACCAGCAGCACGCCCACCAGCAGCCACCAGATGAATTTCAAGGTCGGATAATCCAGCAACATCGATGTTTCTCCTCAGGCGGTGACGGCGGTGTGGACGACTTCGCGGTCGTAGCGTCCGGTGCCCAGACTGCCGGGCCCCTGGCGCGCGAACTTGACCATCAGGTAGACCTCGACCACCAGCAGCAGCGTGTAGAAACCGATGAAGCCGGCAAGCGATCCGTAGAGGCTGCCCACGGTCAGCGTCGACACCGACAGATGCGTCGGCAGCACGCCATAGATGGTCCACGGCTGGCGGCCGTATTCGGCGACGAACCAGCCCAGTTCGCTGGCGATCCACGGCACCGGCAGCATCCACACCGCCCAGTGCAGCAGCCAGCGCTTGCCGCCGCAGTGGCCGCGCAGCGTTTGCCAGAAGGCCAGCACGAACAGCGCGAGCATCGCGAATCCCGCCGCGACCATCAGCCGGAACGCCCAGAACATCGGGGTGACCCGGGGAATGGTGTCGTCCACCGCCTTCTGGATCATCCGCGGCGTGGCCTGGCGCACATCGACGACATATTTCTTCAGCAGAAGACCGAAACCGAGATCCGCCTTGTACCGCTCGAACGCTGCTTTCGCCGCTTCATCGTCGCGGTGTTTGCGCAGCGCTTCCAGCGCGACCACCGCTTCGATGCCGTTGAGAATGCGTTCGCGGTTCCTGGCTTTGATCTGGCGGATTCCCGGAATGACCTTGTCGACCGATCGCGTACCGATCAGGCCCAGCACCCAGGGAATCTCGATTTCCCAGTCGTTGCGCTGCGCCTGCTCATCGATCCCGGCAACCAGCGCCAAACCCGCAGGTGCGGGCTGGGTTTCCCACATCGCTTCCATCGCCGCCATCTTGGTCTGCTGCGCTTCGCCGACCGTGTAGCCGGATTCGTCGCCGAGCACGATCACCGACAGCACCGACGCCAAACCGAACGCCGCTGCGACGCGGAAGCTGCGCTTGGCGAATTCGACGTTGCGCCCCCGCAGCAGGTAGTACGCGGAAATCGACAGCACGAACATCGCGCCGGTCACGTAGCCGGCCGAGACGGTATGCACGAACTTCGCCTGCGCATCGGGATTGAACACCACCGCCCAGAAATCGGTCATTTCCATGCGCATGGTGTGGTAACTGAACTCGGCGCCGACCGGGTTCTGCATCCAGCCATTGGCGATGAGGATCCACAGCGCGGACAGGTTGGTGCCGATGGCCATCAGCAGCGTCACCATCAGGTGCTGGGGTTTGCTCAGGCGATCCCAGCCGAAGAAGAACAGGCCGATGAACGTCGATTCGAGGAAAAAGGCCATCAGACCCTCGATGGCGAGCGGCGCGCCGAAGATGTCGCCGACGTAATGCGAGTAGTACGCCCAGTTGGTGCCGAACTGGAATTCGAGGGTGATGCCGGTGGTCACGCCCAACGCGAAATTGATCCCGAACAATTTCCCCCAGAACCGGGTCATGTCTTTCCAGATGGCCTTTCCGGTCATCACGTAGACGCTTTCCATGATCACCAGCAGCCAGGTCATGCCCAGCGTGAGCGGCACGAAAAGGAAGTGATACATCGCGGTCGCGGCGAACTGCAGCCGCGACAGGTCGACCAATTGTTCGGAAATCACTGCGGAGGCTCCCCGGGTGTGGACAGGATGTGCGACGCGGCGTCCCCGGGAACGACTTCGACCCGGGCGTCCTTCACGAACAGCCACCAGATCGCCGACAACATCGTCAGCTTGACGACGACGATCAGAAGGAGGTGGCGGCGAAGGGCGGAATGCGTCATGACCCCTTCCAATACGCATGGAATGTGCCAGCCTGCGAGTCGGCTGAAAAATCTTTTATTTCAATGGCTTAAACATCACGCAATGAAATCGGCCGCCATTTTTACCGCCACATTGGCGGCATTGAATCAATTTGAATGCCAATATGGCAGCTGGCAATGACAGAGGGCACCGACCATGACCCACCGCAGACCCGGCCTTTCCACCGAGATGCTGGTGTCCTATCTCGATGGCTTGCCCGAACCGCACATCCTGTTCGACCCCGACTACCGGATCGTGGCGGCGAACGCCGCCTACCGCGCCCGCTATTCGCCGAACGCCTCCGTGATCGGCCAGACCTGCCATTTCGTATCGCACCACTCGCACGTGCCCTGCGACAAAGCCGGCGAATCCTGCCCCCTGGCCGCCGCCAGACGCAGTGCGCAGCGCGAACGGGTCGTCCATCTCCACCAAGTCCAGGGCGGGCAGGAATACGTCAATGTCGAACTCACCCCGGTGCGGGATGCCAACGGCGAGACCGCTTACTTCGTCGAGAAAATGGATCCCCTGCGCATCGCGACTTCGGGCGACGCGGATCGCAGCCTGGTCGGCCGGGCGCCTGCGTTCCGGGCCATGCTCGAACTGCTCTCCCGCGTCGGCGAAACCGAAGCGAGCGTACTGCTGCTGGGCGAATCGGGCACCGGCAAGGAACTCGCGGCGCTCGCCCTGCACGAAATAGGCCCCCGGCGAACGCAGCCGTTCGTGGTGGTGGAGTGCAGCAATTTCGCGGAAGCCCTGTTCGAAAGCGAACTCTTCGGCCACGAAAAAGGCGCGTTCACCGGCGCCGTTTCGGTGCACAAAGGACTGGTCGAATCCGCGAATGGCGGCACCCTGTTCCTGGACGAGGTCGGCGACATCCCGCTGTCGATGCAGGTCAAACTGCTGCGGCTGCTCGAAACCGGGTGCTATCGGCGCGTCGGAAGCACCGAACTGCGGCACACCGATCTGCGCATCGTTTCGGCCACCCATCGCGACCTGCGGCGCATGGTGGACGAGGGCACTTTCCGCCAGGATCTGTTCTACCGGCTGAGCACCTTCCCGATCCGCATGCCGCCGCTGCGCGAACGCATGGAAGACCTGGAGCATCTGGCCCGCGCCCTGCTGCGGCGGTTGCCGGGACAGCGCGAGTTGAGCCTCGCGCCCGCCGCGCTCGATCGGTTGCGCCAGTACCACTATCCCGGCAACGTGCGCGAATTGCGCAATGTGCTCGAACGGGCCGCGATCATGGCCGACGGCGCGCGGCTGACGCAGGAACATGTCGAATTCGCGCTCAGCGGCCTGCAACACGCGGTATCCGCACCCGCAGCGACGGTACGGACGCTGAAACATGCCGAGTCCGAACTGCTGAACACCGCACTCGCCACCCACCCGGGCAGCCGCAAGGAACTCGCCGCGCAGTTGGGCATCAGCGAGCGGACCCTGTATCGCAGGCTGAAAGCACGGACAGCCGCCGATTGAAGAAGCTTCCGGGCTGCGCTATCGCGCTTCCTGACGCCCCGACGCGCGCGACGGATTACTCGACGGTGACCGACTTCGCCAGATTGCGCGGCTTGTCGACATCGGTGCCGCGCGCCAGCGCCGCGTGATACGCCAGCAGTTGCACCGGGATCGCATGCACGATCGGCGAGAGCAGGCCGACGTGGCGCGGGGTGCGGATGACATGGACGCCTTCGGATTCGGTGAAGTGACTGTCTGCGTCGGCGAAAACATACATCTCGCCGCCGCGCGCGCGCACTTCCTGGATGTTGGATTTCACTTTTTCCAGCAAGGTGTCGTTCGGCGCGATCACCACCACCGGCATGTCCGCATCCACCAGCGCGAGCGGGCCGTGCTTCAGTTCGCCGGCCGGATAGGCTTCGGCGTGGATGTAGGAGATTTCCTTGAGCTTCAACGCGCCTTCCAATGCAATGGGATAGTGGATGCCGCGACCGAGGAACAGCGCATGCTGCTTCGGCGCGAAGCGGTCCGACCACACCGCGATCTGCGGTTCCAGATTCAAGGCGTGCTGCACGCTGCCCGGCAGGTGGCGCAGCGCTTCGATCAGTTCGGCTTCCTGTTCGGCCGACAGCTTGCCCTGCGCTTTCGCGACCGTGGCGGTGAGCACGAACAGCGCGACCAGCTGAGTGGTGAAGGCTTTGGTCGACGCCACACCGATTTCCGCGCCTGCGCGGGTGTAGAACACCAGCCTGCTGGCGCGCGGGATCGCGCTCTCGGGCACGTTGCAGATCGACAGGGTCTTGTCGTGGCCGAGCGATTTCGCGTATTTCAACGCTTCCATCGTGTCGAGGGTTTCGCCCGACTGCGAGATGGTGACGATCAGCTGGCGCGGGTTGGCGACGACCTTGCGATAGCGGTATTCGCTGGCGATTTCGACGTTGCACGGCAGGCCGGTGATGGCTTCGAACCAGTAGCGCGCGGTCAGGCCGGCGTAGTAGCTGGTGCCGCAGGCGAGGATCTGCAGGCCGTCGATGTCGCGCAGGATCGCATCGGCGTCCTTGCCGAACAGCTCGGGCGTGAAGCTGCCGTGGTCGATGATCGCCTCGATGGTGTCGGCGATCGCGCGCGGCTGCTCGTGGATTTCCTTCTGCATGAAGTGGCGATACGGGCCCAGCTCCAGCGATGCCAGCGACACGTCGGAGACGTGCACATCGCGCTGGACTTCGGTGTCGGTCGCGTCGAAGACCCGCACGCCGGTACGCGCGACTTCTGCGGTGTCGCCTTCTTCGAGGAAGATCACCCGGCGCGTGGCCTGGATGATCGCGGAGACATCGGAGGCGATGAAATTCTCGCCCTCGCCCAGACCGATCAGCAGCGGGCAGCCCATGCGCGCGCAGACCATGCGCTCGGGTTCCTTGCGGCTGATCACCGCGAGCGCGTAGGCGCCTTCGAGTTCCTTCACCACGCGCTGCAGCGCACGCAGCAAGTCGTCGCCCTGGGTCAGATAGTGGTGGATGAGATGGGCGATGACTTCGGTATCGGTCTGCGACTCGAAGACGTAGCCGAGCGCGCGCAGACGTTCGCGCTGCTGCTCGTGGTTTTCGATGATGCCGTTGTGCACCAGCGCGACGCCGTGGCTGATATGCGGATGGGCGTTGGATTCGGTGACGCCGCCGTGGGTGGCCCAGCGGGTATGGCCGATGCCAAGCCCGGCGCTGAACGCTTCGGACGCTGCGGCGGACGCCATCTCGGCGACGCGGCCGGTGCGGCGCACGCGGCGCACGTCGCTGCCGTTGGCGCCATTACGGTCGACGATGGCGATGCCCGCCGAGTCGTAGCCGCGATATTCGAGCCGCTTCAGCCCTTCGATCAACACCGGTACCACATCGCGATCCGCGATCGCGCCGACAATGCCGCACATACGTTTGGAATCCCCTGGAAGCTGGTGCGTGGTTCGGAGCGACGCCTTCCGGAGGGCAGGTGTCGCGAGGTCGCTAGTGTAACGGCGAAAGCGGACGACTCCGTCCGCGCGGACGCGTCCGGACAGCCTGCGGACACCTCCCGCCGTCGATAAATCGCCTGCAAAAACAACTGCTTGGCGTTGGCACGCCGCTTGCGTTGGATCACCTGTCCAACCCACGCATCGGCATCGGCCCACCCATGAGCATCCGCGACACTTCCGGCCAGGATCACGCCCTCAAGGTCTCGCCATCGGCCGCGAAACGGCGTCGCTGGCTGATCGTCGGCGGCATCACCGTAGCGCTGGCGGTTGCGATCGGCGGTGTGTTCTCGTCGTGGCGCAGCGGTGGGATGTCGGTCGATACGGCGCGGCTGCGCATCGCGTCGGTGCAGCGCGGCGATCTGGTCCGCGATCTCTCCGCCGAGGGCCGCGTGATCTCCGCGAACAGCCCGACGCTGTACACCATCGCCGCTGGCACCGTGACCCTGCGCGTGGTCGCGGGCGACGTGGTGAAACAGGGACAGACGCTGGCCGAGATCGACAGCCCCGAGCTGCGCAGCCGGCTGGCGCAGGAAGCCGCCACGCTCGCGAGTCTGGAAGCCGAAGCCAGCCGCGCCGGTCTCGATGGCGAACTGATTCGCGCCAACGCCCGCAAGCTGCTGGATCAGGCGACGATCGACCACGTCGCCGCACAGCGCGATCTGGAGCGCAACCGTCGCGCATTCGAGGGCGGCGCGGTCGCGCAGATCGATGTCGCCCGGGCCCAGGATTCGCTGAAGAAAGCCGAGCTGAGTCTCGCCGCAGCGCGGAAGGAAACCGAATTGCAGGGCCGGGGCGCCGGACTGGACACCCGCAACAAACACCTGCAGGCCGATCGCCAGCGCTCGGCGGTGAACGAACTGCAGCGTCAGGTCGATGCCTTGACCCTGCGCGCACCGTTCGACGGCCAGGTCGGTCAATTGATGATCGCCCAGCGCGCCAACGTTGCCGCGAATGCCGCCGTGCTGAGTCTGGTCGATCTGTCGGTGTTCGAAGTCGAGATCAAAGTGCCGGAAAGTTTCGCGCGCGATCTGGGCATCGGCATTCCGGCGGAGATCACCAGCAACAGCGGCGCTGGCGCGAGCAATACCTTCGCGGCGGCGATTTCGGCAGTGTCGCCGGAAGTGGTGAACGGCGAAGTCGCCGCACGCCTGCGCTTCACCGACAAACAGCCGCCGGGCCTGCGCCAGAACCAGCGGCTCAGCGCGCGCATCGTATTGGACACGCGGCGCAACGTGCTGAATGTGGAGCGCGGCGCGTTCCTGGAACAGGGCGGCGGACGATTCGCCTACGTCATGGACGGCAACATCGCCGTGAAGCGCCCGCTACGCACCGGCGTCAGCAGCCTCGGCGCCGTGGAAATCCTCGACGGCGCGAACGTCGGCGACCGCATCGTGGTCTCCGGCAGCGACCAGTTCGGCGATGCCGAACGCATCCGTATCTCAGGAGAATGAACATGAAACCATCCCTCGAAAAAAACCGCGTCCACACTGCGGACGACACTGCGCTGGATGTCGCAGCCGATCCCTTCCTGTTCGATCTCAACTGGTCCGCTCAGGACTTGACCGACGCGATGTGCCGCTCTCTCGCCTCGCTGCATCGCTTCGCATTCGCACCTTCCGCCAACGATGCAGCGATGCACCGGCCGCGTCGCCGCGCGAGCTACGTCGCGATTGCGCCGCTGCCGGCGCGATTCCGCATCGGCGGCTGAACCCATCTTTCCCGAGAGTATCGCGGCTGAAGCCGCTCCTACAGACAGCCGGAGTTCCCCATGCTGCACATGCAAGGCGTCACCAAGGTCTATCGCACCGAACTGGTCGAAACCCACGCGCTGCGCGCGCTCGACCTGCACGTGCGCGACGGCGAGTTCGTGGCGGTCACCGGGCCATCGGGCTCGGGCAAGACCACGTTCCTCAACATCGCCGGCCTGCTCGAGGAATTCACCAGCGGTACTTATCTGCTCGACGGCGAAGACGTGAGCAGGCTCGGCGACGATGCGCGTTCGAAACTGCGCAACCGCAAGATCGGTTTCATTTTCCAGAGCTTCAATCTGATTCCCGATCTGAATCTGTTCGACAACGTCGACGCGCCGCTGCGTTATCGCGGCATGTCCGCGGCCGATCGTCGCAAGCGCATCGAGGATTCGCTGGCGCGGGTCGGATTGGGTTCGCGCATGAAGCACTTTCCGTCGGAACTCTCCGGCGGCCAGCAGCAGCGTGCGGCGATCGCGCGCGCACTCGCCGGCGGTCCGAAGCTGCTGCTCGCCGACGAACCCACCGGCAACCTGGATTCGCAGATGGCGCGTAGCGTGATGGAGCTGCTGGAGGAGATCAACGGCCAGGGCACGACCATCATCATGGTCACCCACGACCCGGAGCTCGCCGCGCGCGCGCAGCGCAACGTGCATATCGTCGACGGCATGGTCACCGACCTGCGCAGCGACGGCAGCCTGCTGCGCGCACCGGGCACGCAGACTTCCACCAACGCCGACTGAGGGCATCGTCATGGCATCCAATACGACGCCCGCGAACAGCATGCTTTCGAACGGCATGCTTTCGAACGGCATGTTCGCCTACTACGTTTCGCTGGCGATGCGCAGCTTCAAGCGCGACAAGATGCTGACCCTGCTGATGGTGGTCGCCATCGGGCTGGGCATCGGCGCAAGCATGACCACGCTGACCGTTTTCCGCGTCCTGTCCGGCGATCCCATTCCGGAAAAGAGCGGGATGCTGTTTCACCCGCAGTTGGATCCGGAAAGCATGGAAGGCTATTCGCCCGGCGAAGAACCGCAAAACCAGTTGACACGATTCGATGCGGAAGCACTGCTTCGACAGAAGCGCGGAGACCGCCAAGCCATGATGACGGGGGGAGGCGTTTCCATCGAGCCGGCAAACAGCGAACTGCCGCCCTTTCTGGTCGATGCACGCTATTCGACCGCGGAGATTTTCCCGATGTTCGACATGCCCTTCCTGTACGGCAACGGCTGGGACGCGAAGGACGACCAGGCGCATGGGCGGGTCGTCGTGATCGCCAAGGCGCTGAATGAGAAACTGTTCGATGGCGCCAACAGCGTCGGCAAGTCCATACGCATGAATACGACCGGGTTCCGCATCATCGGCGTTCTCGACGAATGGCGTCCAGCGCCGAAGTTCTACGACATGAATTCGGCCAACGGATATGGCGATACGGAGCAGGTCTTCATTCCGTTCTCCACCTCGCGCGATCTGGACATGGATCGCAACGGCAACATGAACTGCTGGGGAGACAGCGGCGGCGACAGCACGAGCGTCAACGCGCCATGCGTATGGATCCAGTATTGGGTCGAACTGGGTACACCGGAGAAAGTGGCCGCGTACCGCCAGTACCTGTCGAACTATTCCGATCAACAGCGCGCCGCAGGTCGCTTCCAGCGACCGAACAATGTCCGCTTGCGCAGCATCATGGAATGGCTCGACTTCCACAAAGTGGTGCCGAACGACGTCGTGATGCAAGCCTGGCTGGC
The DNA here is from genome assembly GCA_049296025.1 of Lysobacteraceae bacterium. Taxonomy (GTDB): domain Bacteria; phylum Pseudomonadota; class Gammaproteobacteria; order Xanthomonadales; family Xanthomonadaceae; genus Lysobacter_I. Next base: position 13,203 of record JBAQRU010000015.1, read on the forward strand.
CTTCGGCTTCCTGTTGGTCTGCCTGCTGAACACGGTCGGCCTGTTGTTGGCAAAATTCATGCGCCGCAGCGGCGAAATCGGCGTGCGCCGTGCGCTCGGCGCAGCGCGACGGCAGATCTTTCAGCAATGCCTGGTGGAAGCCGGAGCCATCGGCCTGGCCGGCGGCCTGCTCGGCCTTGGTCTGGCGTGTCTCGGCCTCTGGGCGGTACAGCAGCAACCGACCGACTACGCGGACCTCGCACGTCTGGACCCGATGATGCTGCTGTTGACGTTTGCGGTGTCCATCGCCACCAGCCTGCTCGCTGGCCTGTTACCGGCGTGGAGCGCGATGCAGGTTGCCCCCGCCATGCAACTCAAATCCCAATAGTCCAGATCGGTCGCCCGCCCATTTCCTGAGGAAACACCCATGGAATTCCGCCCCATCCTTTCGACGCTGTTGCGTCACAAGACCGCGGCCGCACTGATCGTCCTGGAAATCGCGCTGAGCTGCGCGATCATCTGCAATGCGCTGTTCCTGATCGGCGCACGCGTCACCAGGATCAACGAAGCCAGTGGCGTCGCCGAAAACGAAATCGTCCGCGTCCAGATCACCAGCATCGGCACAGACGACAATGCCGACCCTCAGACCCAGTCCGACCTGCGGGTGCTTCGCGGCCTGGCTGGCGTCAGAAGCGCGACCGTGCTCAATCAGATTCCGTTCGTGAATTCGTCCTGGAACAGCAGCGTGAACATGAAGAAGGACCAGCATCGACCCACGCTGAATGCCACGGTGTACATGGCGGAAGACCAGTTCGTCGAGACATTGGGCGTGAGGTTGCTATCCGGACGCGATTTCACACCGGATGAATTCATTACCTATACGGAACTGAACAAGCCGGATTTCAAGGGCGGCATCGGCTCGGCCATCATCACCCGCAGCATGGCCGACAAGCTGTTCCCGGGCGAAAACGCCGTCGGCAAGGGGTTCTACAGCTGGGGCGACGATCCGATCCGCATCGTCGGGGTGGTCGAACATCTGGTGCGACCCAGCGACCAGGGTGGTCCGGACGAGCACGAGTATTCGATGGTGTTCCCGGTCAAGACGTCCTACAACGTCGGCGGCAACTATCTGATCCGCACCGACAGCAATCGTCGCGATGAGGTGCTGAAATCAGCCGTGGCCGCGCTGCGCGCCAATGGGCCGAAGCGGATCGTTCTGGACGACAACACGAAGACGATGGAAGCCCTGCGCCTCGAATACTACCAACGCCAGCGTTCGATGGTGTGGCTGCTGGCATCGGTGATCGTGGCATTGCTGGTAGTGACCGCATTGGGCATTGTCGGCCTCGCCAGTTTCTGGGTACAGCAACGCAACCGGCAGATCGGCGTACGCCGCGCATTGGGCGCGACCCGTGGCCAGATCCTTCGCTATTTCCAGATCGAGAATCTGCTCTTGACGACCATCGGGATCGCATTGGGAATGCTGATGGCCTATGCCATCAATCAATTCCTGATGACGCATTACGAACTGGCGAGATTGCCGGCGATGTATCTGCCGATCGGCGCGGTCGCACTGTGGGTGCTCGGTCAGATCGCGGTCTACGGCCCGGCCAAGCGCGCGGCAGCGGTGCCGCCGGCGGTGGCGACGCGCAGCGTGTGAGGGACGAACGATCAACGAAACGCGGTGCGAGTGTCTCCTCCTCTTGCGCGTAGCGCAGGGGGAGGCTGGGAGGGGTGTTGTTTGCATCAAGCGCACCCCTCCCCGACCCTCCCCTCAACCTGCGGTTGAAGAGAGGGAGAGAAACGCCGCTGCGTTGAAGTTCAGGACGATAGGAATTTCCGCTCATTGCTCGCCGCATTGCAGCTCTCACCGCTACAGAAAAGCCATCGCTCACACTCCATCCACGACTGAGTTACGCTTCTCCCATGCCGACCATTCTCGTCATCGACGACAACCCTGCGGTCGCCACCGCGCTCGAGACCCTGTTCTCGCTGCACGATATCGACACCCGTGTCGCCAGTGGCCCCGACGAAGGGCTGGCGGCGCTCGCGCAGTCGCCCGTGGACCTGGTGGTGCAGGACATGAACTTCGATACCGACACCACGTCGGGTGAAGAAGGCGAAGCGCTGTTCCGCGATATCCGCGCGCGGCATCCGGATCTCCCGGTGATCCTGCTGACCGCGTGGACGCACCTGGAATCGGCGGTGGAGCTGGTGAAGGCCGGCGCGGCCGATTACCTCGCCAAGCCGTGGGACGACCGCAAGTTGATGGTGGCGGTCAACAATCTGCTGGAGTTGTCGCAGACGCGACAGCAGCTGGCGCGGCGCGATGCGGGCGAGCGTCGCCGTCGTGCGGCGCTTGAGGGTTACGAACTGCGCGGCTTCGTGCATGCCGATCCGCTGACCGAATCCGCGCTCGGCCTCGCCTGCCAGGTCGCGCGTTCGGATCTGCCGGTGCTGATCACCGGACCGAACGGCGCCGGCAAGGAAAAACTCGCCGAGATCGTGCATGCGAATTCGAACGTGCGCAGCGGACCGTTCGTCGCGCTGAACTGCGGCGCGCTGCCGGCGGATCTGATCGAAGCCGAACTGTTCGGCGCCGACGCGGGCGCCTACACCGGCGCGAACCGCGCGCGCGAAGGCAAATTCGAAGCCGCCGACGGTGGGACGTTGTTCCTCGACGAAATCGGCACGCTGCCGCTGGCGGGCCAGATCAAGCTGCTGCGCGTGCTCGAGACCGGCCAGTTCCAGAGGCTCGGCAGCAATCGCGAGCGCACGGTGAAGGTGCGCGTGCTCAGCGCGACCAACGCCGATCTGCCGACACTGATCACCGCCGGCCAGTTCCGCGAGGATCTGTTCTATCGCTTGAATGCGATCGAAGTGCGACTGCCCGCGCTGGCGCAGCGGCCGGACGACATCCTGCCGCTGGCGCGGCATTTCATGCCGGCGGACAAATCGCTCGATTCCGCTGCTGAGCAAGCCTTGCTCGCGCACCGCTGGCCGGGCAACGTGCGCGAATTGCGCAACACCATCCAGCGCGCGGCCCTGCTCGCGCGCGGCGCGCGCATCGGCGTGCATGATCTCGGCTTGCCCGCTGCGGTCGCGCAGACAACGGCGCAGGCAAGCGACACCGTCGAACCGGATCGCGCCGCGATCGAAGCCGCGCTCGCGCGCGCGGGCGGCGTGCTCGCACAGGCGGCGCAGGAACTGGGCATGTCGCGACAGGCGCTGTATCGGCGGCTCGAACGGCTCGGCATCAAGCGCGACTGACGATACCGGACCGGGCATGCAACTTCTCCGCATCCTGCCGCTGGCGATACGCCTGACCGTGCTGGCAGCGCTGTGCGTCGTGCTGGCGGCGGCGTCGACCGCACTGCTGACGCAATGGTTGCCCGCATGGGCCGCGGGCGCGATCGCCGCCGTGGTCGTCGGCACCCTGGTCGCCACGCTGATCTGGCGCACGGTCTCGCCGATGCGCGCGCTGTTCCGCGCACTGGCCGGCACGGTGGCGAGCTATCGCGACGGCGATTTCAGTTTCGGCATCACCTGGGACAAATACAGCGACCTGGTCGAACTGGTCAATGCCCACAACGCGCTCGGCGATGCGCTGCGCGAGCAAAGAGTATCGCTGGTGCAGCGCGAACTGCTGCTCGACACCATGGTGCAGAACACCCCGGTGGCGATGGTGCTGGTGGACGAATCGCAGCGCATCGTGCTGGGCAACCTCGCCGCGCGCAAACTGCTGGGCGAAGGTCGCCGGCTGGAAGGCCGCGGTTTCGATTCGATACTCGAAGGCACGCCGCAGGCGCTGCGCGATGCGTTCGAGCGTGGCGGCGACGGTATCTTCGCGGTCGGCGACGAAGATAACGAAGACATCTTCCATCTCTCGCGCCGCGGCTTCCGGCTCAACGGCCGCCGACACGAACTGGTGCTGCTGCGCCTGCTCACCGCCGAACTGCGGAGACAGGAAGTGCAGACCTGGAAGAAGGTGATCCGGGTGATCAGCCACGAATTGAACAACTCGCTGGCGCCGATCGCCTCGCTGGCGCATTCCAGCGCGGAACTTCTGAAGCGCGGACAATTGGAAAGACTGCCGCTGGCGTTGGCGACCATCGAAGAGCGCGCGCGCCATCTGGAAGGCTTCATCCGCGACTATGCGCGCTTCGCGAAACTGCCCGCACCGCGACTTGAACCCCACGAGTGGGGACGATTCCTCGAGCAACTGCGCAGTCAGGTCGAATTCGTCTGGAACGGGCAATACGACGACGGCGTGGTCTCGATCGATGCCGCGCAGATGGAACAGTCGCTGCTGAATCTGGTCAAGAACGCGCACGAATCCGGCTCGCCGGCGAACGAAGTGCAGTTGGTCCTGCGCAAGCTGCCGGAGGCATGGCGGATCGACATCCTCGATCGCGGCAGCGGCATGAGCGAAGCGGTGCTGGCGCAGGCGCTGCTGCCGTTCTATTCGACCAAGCGCCACGGCACCGGGCTGGGATTGGCGCTGACCCGCGACATCATCGAGGCCCACGGCGGCCGCATCGCGCTGCAGAACCGCGATGGTGGCGGGCTGTGGGTGAGCTTGACGCTGCCCGCGCGGTGATTTTTTTGGTGTTTTTGTAGGAGGGGCTTCAGCCCGGCCCAAACAGAACTCGAAGTGCGACGACAACCGGGCCGTGCCTACGGCTGACGGGAATGAAACCCTGGTTTCGATCGTGCATGTTGCTGAGAAAAACTCGGGACTGAAGCCCCTCCTACGATTTTTTCACCGGCCGCTTCCAGCCATCAAGCGTGACCTGTCTCGCGCGCGCGACGGTGAGTTTGTCGTCGGCGGCCTCTTTGTTGATCACCGAACCTGCGCCGATCGTGGCGCCCTTGCCGATGCGCACGGGCGCGACCAGCGCTGCATTCGAACCGATGAAGGCGCCATCCTCGATCGTGGTCGTGAACTTGTTGGCGCCGTCGTAATTGCAGGTGATGGTGCCGGCGCCGACGTTGACGCCCGCGCCGATCACCGCATCGCCGAGATAGGTCAGATGATTCGCCTTGCTGCCGACGCCGATCTTCGCGTTCTTGGTTTCGACGAAATTGCCGATATGCACGCCGTCGGCCAGCACCGTGCCCGGGCGCAGGCGCGCGAACGGGCCGATCGTCACCGCACCCTCGGTTTTCGCGCCTTCGAGATCGCAGTGCGCGCGCACCTCGGTACCGCTAGCAAGCTCGACATTCTTCAATCGGCAGAACGGACCGATGCGCACGCCATCGCCGAGCACGACGCGGCCTTCGAGGATCACATTCGCATCGATCTGGACATCGCGGCCGACGCTCACTTCGCCGCGCACATCGATGCGGTGGACATCGGCGAAACGCGCGCCGGCCACGCACAGCGCGCGTACCGCGCGCAACTGGAACGCGCGTTCGAGCTGCGCCAGCTGCCATGGATCGTTCGCGCCTTCGGTTTCGACCGGATCTTCGACTGTCACTATTTCCGCAGGCACGAATTCATCCGCCGCCATCGCGAACACATCGGTGAGGTAGTACTCGCCCTGCGCGTTGTCGCTCGACAGCCGCTGCAGCCACGGCACCAGCGCGTTGGCATCGGCGGCGATGATCCCGGAATTGACGATGCGGATGCGCCTGGTGTCGGCATCGGCGTCCTTGTGTTCGACGATCGCAGCGACGCGGCCCTGTGCGTCGCGCACGATGCGACCGTAGCCGGTGGGATCGACCAGTTCGGCGGCAAGCACCGCCAGCCGCCCCGGCGCATCGAGCAGCCGCTGCAGCGTTTCGCTGCGGATCAGCGGCACATCGCCGTACAGCACGAGTACGCGCGCGTCTTCGGGTACACCGGGGATCGCCTGCTGCACCGCGTGACCGGTGCCGAGCTGCTGCGCCTGTTCGGACCAGTGCAGATCGGGCTGATCAACGAACGCGGCCCGCACCTGATCGCCGCCGTGACCGTAGACGACATGGATGCCGGCCGGCCCCAGCGCACGCGCGCTGGCGATGACGTGGCCCAGCATCGGCACGCCCGCGATCGTCTGCAGCACTTTCGGCAGCGCGGACTTCATCCGCTTGCCTTCGCCTGCGGCCAGGACGATGACGTGAAGGGGTGCGCTCATGGGAACTCCGGGGCCGTGGTTCGGGGCATTTTAGCGGCACCGGCTGCTACGATGCCGGCCGGCTTTCCATCCGTTTCCGCCATCGGCCTCGCATGTCCGTCGCTCCGCCTTCCGCCACGCCTGCGCCATGGCCACGACTGCTGGTGGCCGCTGGCGTGCTTGCGACGTTCGCGGGCCTCATCGCCCATGGGACATGGCGCGCGCTGCCGATCGAACGCTTCGCGCTATCGCTCGCGTTGGTGCTGATCGCATGGCTGCTGGCCTGGCCACTGAAACGATGGCTTCGCGTCTCGTGGGCCACGGCGCTGGTCGCTGTCTGGTCCGCGGCCCTCGTGATTTACGCCGGACCGCCGCAGGTGCTTGCGACCGCTGTGCTCGGCCTCGGCGCGCTGTCGATCGGTCTGGGATTCACGCCCGATGCGCTGCCCGCACGCACGGCGCTGGCCACCACGGTCGGGCTGATGGTCATCGCCGGACTGACCGGCTGGACGATCACCTTGCCGATCCACACCGTATGGCTATGGGCGGCTACGCTGCTGATATTGATCGCATGGCAGCGGCATGCGCTGCTGCGTGCCGCGCACGCCACGATGACGGGCTGGAATCAAGCGGTCGCTGCATCACCCCGCGCGGCGGCGCTGTGCATGATGCTGCTCGGTCTGGCCTCGACCGCCTGCTGGCTGCCCCCGCTGCAGATGGACGATCTGACCTATCACCTCGGCCTGCCCTCGCAGCTGATGCAGCATGCGCGCTACACGCCCACGGCGGAGTACCAGGCGTGGTCGTTCGCGCCGTGGGCCGGCGATGTGTTGCACGGGATCGCATCGGTGCTGTCGCACCGTGAAGCGCACGGCGCGGTGAATGCACTGTGGCTGGCCTTGGCGGCGGGCGCGGCATGGGCGCTCGCGTCGAGCCTGCGCGCGAGCACGGCCGAACGCTGGGCATCGCTCGCACTGTTCGCGAGTCTGCCGCCGCTGGTGTGGATCGCTGCGGGCATGCAGACCGAGCTCGCCGCGACCGCAGTCACGCTGACCCTGGTGGCGGTGATCGTGGCCGATGCGCCCGGACGACTGTGGGCGGGCGCCGTTCTGTTGGCCGGACTGCTTGCGTTGAAGCTCGTGCACGGTGTGGCCGCACTACCGCTGTTGCTGTACGCCGGCTGGAAGCATTGGCCGCTGCGGTCATGGCGTCGACTGGCGACCGCAGCGCTGCTGTTCGCCATACTGGCGCTGTCAAGCTACGCGCAATCGTGGCTGGCGACCGGCAACCCGGTGCTGCCGATCTTCAATTCGGTCTTCCGGTCGCCCTATTTTCCGTCGGAACAATTCAGCGATCCGCGATGGCACGCCGGCTTCACCCCCGATCTGCTCTGGCGGATCACCTTCGACACCGATCGCTATGTCGAAGGCTGGGATGGCGGATTCGGCTTCGTGTTGATCGCACTGTCGGGGCTGTGGCTGCTGCAGCTGTTTCGCCCGGGGAAACGCATGCTGACGCTCGCGGTCACGGCAGTCGTTCTGTTGCCGCTGATGCCGATGCAATACGCGCGCTATGCGTTTCCCGGCGTCGCGGTGCTGGCGGTGCTGTTGCCGATCGACGGTGGGGCCGCACTCGGACGCCGCGTCCTGCTGTGGCTCGTCGTCGGCGTGTGTGCGTTGAATCTCGCGTTCCAGGCCAACGCCAGCTGGCTGCATCACTCGGCTGCGCTCAAGCGCACGATCCGCAGCCCCTTCGACGACACCGCGACACTGCAGGCGTATCTGCCCGAACGGCTGTTGCTGCGCCGACTGCCAGATGACGACATGGGTCTTGTGCTCGCCTCCGATCCCGCGCGCGGCTTCATCGCCGAACTCGGCGGACGCGGACGCACGGTGTCGACGCATGATCCTTCGCTGGCGGCAGCCGCGCTTCGCGCCAACGGCGATGCCTCCGGCACGGCCTGGGCCGAACTGTTTGCGCGCGAACATATCCGCTGGGTGCTGTTGAGCACCGATGCTGCGAGCCCGGCACTGCGCGCAGGCCTTGCGCACGCAGGGGCGAAACGCGAGGCGATGCTCGACGACATCGAACTGTGGCGTTCACCCGCAGCGACCGGCGAAGTCTCGCCATGAGCCTGCATCGGCAGGGCCGACACTATCTGTTGATCGGTGGCGTGCAGTGGCTGCTCGACTGGGGCGTGATGGTGCTGCTGAGCCATCTCGGATTGGCGATCGAGGTCGCGAACATCTGTGGCCGCATCAGCGGCGCGATCCTGGGATTCTGGCTCAACGGCAAGTTCACCTTCGCGGGCGACGACACCCGCATCGGCGGCACGCAGCTGCGGCGGTTCGTCATGATGTGGCTCTGCACCACCGTCGCCAGCACCTGGGCGATGGGCCAGATCGACGATGTTTTCGGGCTGCAGTGGGCGTGGCTGGCGAAGCCCGCCGTGGAGATGGTGCTCGGCGTGTTCGGCTTCGTGCTGTCGCGGCATTGGGTCTACAAGGCCTGAAACGCTCCCCAGCGCATTCCGATGCCCCTGTAGGAGCGACGGAAGTCGCGACGAGCTACGGAAAGACTTGACCAGCCATCCGGCTGTTGAAAACCCGCAGGTTGTCGCGACTTCCGTCGCTCGCCAGAACACCAAACAAAAACGCCGGCTTTCGCCGGCGTCTCGATGCGACAAGTTCGCGAAAACCTCAGTGCTTGAGATTCTTGCGCAGGCGCTCCAGCGCGCTCAGCTGGGCGAGGCTCATCGCCAGCTGCGTCTGCGCTTCTTCGGCGCTCATCTTCGGGTCCTTGTGCTGCAGCGCGCGCTGCGCTTCTTCCATCGCCGCGCGGACCGCCGCTTCGTCGATGTCCTGCGCGCGCACCACCGTATCGGCCAGCACGGTCACGACCTGCGGCTGCACTTCGAGAATGCCGCCGGAGATCGCGAAGTCCAGCACTTCACCGTTCGCCTGGGTGACGACGACCTTGCCCGGCTTCAGTCGGGTGATCAGCGGAGCGTGGCGCGGCGCGATGCCGAGTTCGCCCTGTTCGCCGGTGGCGACGACGAGCGTGGCCTCGCCGTGGAAGATCTCGGCTTCGGCGCTGACGATGTCGCAACGGATGGTGGCCATAGGTATTCCGGTTCCTCGTAGGGTGAGCCTTGTGCCCACCGCTTTCCTCGCAACATCAGGCGTTCGCGAACGTCTGATATCTCGCAATGGTGGGCACAAGGCCCACCCTACAACAGCTGTTTACGCCGCCAATTTCTTGGCTTTTTCCATCGCTTCTTCGATGCCGCCGACCATGTAGAAGGCCTGTTCCGGCATGTGGTCGCATTCGCCGTCGCAGATCATCTTGAAGCCGCGAATGGTGTCCTTCAGCGACACGTACTTGCCCTTGGAACCGGTGAACACTTCGGCGACCGTGAACGGCTGCGAGAAGAAGCGCTCGATCTTGCGGGCGCGGGCCACGGCCAGCTTGTCGTCTTCCGACAGCTCGTCCATGCCCAGGATCGCGATGATGTCCTTCAGTTCCTTGTACTTCTGCAGCGTGGACTGCACGCGACGCGCGGTGTCGTAGTGTTCGTTGCCGATCACGTTCGGATCAAGCTGACGGCTGGTCGAGTCCAGCGGATCCACGGCCGGGTAGATACCCAGCGACGCGATGTTGCGGCTGAGCACGACGGTCGCGTCCAAGTGGGCGAACGTGGTGGCCGGCGACGGGTCGGTCAGGTCGTCCGCAGGCACGTACACGGCCTGGATCGAGGTGATCGAGCCGGACTTGGTCGAGGTGATGCGCTCCTGCAGCACGCCCATTTCTTCGGCGAGGGTGGGCTGGTAGCCCACGGCAGACGGCATGCGGCCGAGCAGCGCCGACACTTCGGTACCGGCCAGCGTGTAGCGGTAGATGTTGTCGACGAACAGCAGCACGTCGCGGCCTTCGTCGCGGAAGTATTCGGCCATGGTCAGGCCGGTCAGCGCCACTCGCAGGCGGTTGCCCGGCGGCTCGTTCATCTGGCCGTAGACCATCGCCACTTTCGACTTGGCATGCTCTTCGACGTTGACGACGCCCGATTCCTGCATCTCGTGATAGAAGTCGTTGCCTTCGCGGGTACGCTCACCGACGCCAGCGAACACCGACAGACCCGAATGTTCGGTCGCGATGTTGTTGATCAGTTCCATCATGTTCACGGTCTTGCCGACGCCGGCACCGCCGAACAGGCCGACTTTGCCGCCCTTCGCGAACGGGCACATCAGGTCGATCACCTTGATGCCGGTTTCCAGCAGTTCGGTGGTCGAGGCCTGGTCTTCATACGAAGGCGCCGCGCGGTGGATTTCCCACGTGGTGTCGCACTTCACCGGACCGGCCTCGTCGATCGGGCGACCCAGCACGTCCATGATCCGGCCCAGCGTACCGAGGCCGACCGGCACCGAAATGCCGCGGCCGGTGTTGTCGGCGATCAGGTTGCGCTTCAGTCCGTCGGTGGAGCCGAGGGCGATCGTGCGCACCACGCCGTCACCGAGCTGCTGCTGCACTTCCAGCGTGATCTCGGTGTTCTGCACCTTCAGCGCGTCGTAAATCTTCGGCACGCTCTCACGCGGGAACTCGACGTCGACGACCGCGCCGATGATCTGAACGATCTTGCCCTGGTTGCTCATCACTGTGTCCTCTGGAACTTCGATTGCTGTTTTGCAGGAGCGGCGCAAGCCGCGATGCGCTTTGCGATCCATTCGCGACTCGCGTCGCTCCTGCAGGAATTGGGTTTAAACCGCCGCAGCGCCGCCGACGATCTCGGAAATTTCCTGGGTGATCGCCGCCTGGCGCGCCTTGTTGTAGATCAGATTCAGGCTGTCGATCATCTTGGTCGCGTTGTCGCTGGCGGCCTTCATCGCCACCATGCGCGCCGCGTGTTCGGACGCCACGTTCTCCATCACCGCCTGGTACACCAGCGACTCGATGTAGCGCGTGAGCACGTGCTCCAGCACGGTCTGCGCGTCGGGTTCGTAGATGTAATCCCAGTCGTGCTGGGCGACGGCGGTATCGGACGGCGGCAGCGGCAGCAGCTGATCGAACGCCGCGCGCTGGGTCATGGTGTTCACGAAGTCGTTGTAGACCAGGAATACCTTGTCGACGCGGGCCTTGTCGTCCTTGCCGCCGGTGTACGCATCCAGCATCACCTTGATCACGCCCACCAGTTGTTCCACCTGCGGCGTATCGCCCAGATGGGTCACCGACGCGAGCATGTCGACCTTGATGCGACGGAAGAACACCGTGGCCTTCTGGCCGATGGTGACCACGTCGACCTCGACGCCCTGCTGTTGCCAGTTGCGGATTTCGCCGAGCAGCTTGCGGAACAGGTTGTTGTTGAGGCCGCCGGCGAGACCGCGGTCGGACGACACGATGACGTAGCCGACGCGCTTGATGTCCTTGCGCTCCACCAGATACGGATGGTGGAACTCGGAGTTCGCCTGCGCGAGGTGGCCGATGACCTGTTTCATCGCGCGCGCATACGGGCGCGAGGCCTTCATGCGGTCCTGCGCCTTGCGGATCTTGGAAGCCGAGACCATTTCGAGTGCGCGCGTCACCTTGCGGGTGTTCTGCACCGACTTGATCTTGGTTTTGATTTCTCTGCCGCCTGCCATCTCTCTCTTCCCGTAGGGTGGGCTTTATGCCCACCATCGTGACTTCAAACCGCCGCCATGATTTCGATCCCGCTGTGATGGGCATAATGCCCACCCTACGAACGCTTACCAGGAACCGGTCTTCACGAACTCCTCGATGCCGGCCTTGAACGCGGCTTCGAGCTCGTCGTTCCAGTCGCCCGCTTCGTTGATCTTGGCCAGCACGTCGCCCTTGGTGTTGAAGAAATGGGCGTGCAGGGCTTCCTCGAACGCGCCGATCTTGTTCACAGGCACGTCGTCCATGTAGCCCTTGTCCACGGCATAGATCGACAGCGACTGCTCGGCGACCGACATCGGGGCATACTGTTTCTGCTTCATCAGCTCGGTCACGCGCTGACCGCGTTCCAGCTGCTTGCGGGTGGCTTCGTCGAGGTCCGAGGCGAACTGCGCGAACGCGGCCAATTCACGGTACTGGGCGAGCGCGATGCGGATGCCGCCCGACAGCTTCTTCATGATCTTGGTCTGGGCGGCGCCACCGACGCGCGATACCGAGATGCCGGCGTTCACGGCCGGACGGATACCGGCGTTGAACAGGTCGGTTTCGAGGAAGATCTGGCCGTCGGTGATCGAGATCACGTTGGTCGGCACGAACGCCGACACGTCGCCGGCCTGGGTTTCGATGATCGGCAGCGCGGTCAGCGAACCGGTCTTGCCCTTCACCGCGCCATTGGTGAACTTCTCGACGTAGTCTTCCGACACGCGCGCGGCGCGTTCCAGCAGACGGCTGTGCAGATAGAACACGTCGCCCGGGTACGCTTCGCGGCCCGGCGGACGGCGCAGCAGCAGCGAGATCTGGCGGTAGGCCACGGCCTGCTTGGACAGATCGTCGTAGATGATCAGCGCGTCTTCGCCGCGATCACGGAAATATTCGCCCATGGTGCAGCCGGAGTAGGCGGCGATGTACTGCATCGCGGCCGATTCGGACGCGGAGGCGGCGACGACCGTGGTGTAGGCCATCGCGCCATTGGATTCGAGCTTGCGCACGATGTTGGAGATGGTCGAGTTCTTCTGACCGATCGCCACGTAGATGCATTTGATGCCGGAATGCTTCTGGTTGATGATCGCGTCGATCGCGAGCGCGGTCTTGCCGGTCTGGCGGTCGCCGATGATGAGTTCGCGCTGGCCGCGACCGATCGGGATCATCGCGTCGACCGACTTGTAACCGGTCTGCACCGGCTGCGACACCGACTTGCGCCAGATCACGCCCGGGGCGATGGCTTCCACCGGCGAGGAGGTCTTGGCTTCGATCGGGCCCTTGCCGTCGATGGCTTCGCCCAGCGCGTTGACGACGCGACCCAGCAGTTCCGGACCGGTCGGCACTTCGAGGATGCGGCCGGTGGTCTTGGCGGTATCACCTTCGCGCAGGGTCTTGTAGTCGCCGAGGACCACGGCGCCGACCGAGTCGCGCTCGAGGTTCAGCGCCAGCGCGGTCGTATTGTCGGGCAGTTCGATCATTTCGCCCTGCATGACGTCGGCCAGGCCGTGGATGCGCACGATGCCGTCGGATACCGAGGTGACGGTACCTTCGTTGCGCGATTCAGCGGAGAGCTTGACCTTCTCGATGCGGGTCTTGATCAGTTCGCTGATTTCGGACGGGTTGAGCTGGGTGGTAGCCATGGTGGTTCCCTTGTGCCGGCGTGACCGCCAGCGTGAAATGAATGCGTGTGGTTAGGCAGGCACGTCAGTTGGCGAGCGCGGACTGCAAACGCGAAAGCTTGCTCTTGAGCGAACCGTCGATGACCACGTCGCCGGCGTCGATCACCGCACCGCCGATCAGACTCTCGTCGACCGCCGTCGTGAGCTCGACATCGCGACCGAAGCGGCGCTTCAGCGCGACCTTGATGCTCTCGAGTTCGGACACCGGCAGCGTCGTCGCCGACGTGATGCGTGCCTTGACGATGTGCTCGGCGTCGGCGCGCAGCTCTTCGAACAGTCCGGCGATCTCCGGCAGCAGCGGCAGGCGACGGTTGTCGGCCAGCAGCGCGAGGAAATTGCCGAACAGATCGTTGCCGAAGAGGTCCGGCGCGGCCGTATTGCCTGCGGCCGGCGGCGACAGCAGCGCGACCGCGTCGCCGCGACCGAGCTGCGGATGGCCAAGCAG
>JBAQRU010000016.1:0-12258 GCA_049296025.1 Lysobacteraceae bacterium
CAGCAGCACCGCGCGCGGCGGCGTCTGCGGTCGCCACAGCGCGAAGCCCAGCGCAGGCGCCAGCGCCGCCAATGCGGAGAACGACAGCGCACCGACATCGGCCAGCGCGTCGTTACCGGCGATCAGACGGCTGTAGCCCCAGGCCAGCAGCACGATCGCGAGGATGCCGATCCGGCGCTGCACCAGCACCGCGCCGCGCAGGTCGGGTTGTTCGGAGGGCGTGGTCCGATCGCCACGGCGTGGTGCCCAGACGCCGCGCAACCACAGCGGCGTCAACCAGTGATTGCCGATCATCAGGCTGAGCGTGACCGTGCTGACGATCACCATGCCGGTGCCCGCGCTCAAACCGCCAAGAAACGCGAGCAGCGCCAGACCCTCGCGGCCCTGCGACAGCGGTAGCGCCAGCACGTACAGATCGGACGGCACATTCTGCGCGCCGAGCAGCGCGTCGCCCGCGCGCGCCAGCGGCAGGATGGGAATCGCGATCAGCAGCAGGTACAGCGGAAACAGCCAGCGCGCGCGCAGCACATGACGTTCGTCGCGGCATTCGACCGCACCGACGTGGAACTGGTGCGGCAGCGTGAACATCGCCAGCATGCCAAGAAGCACCAGCGGCGCGAAGCCGGAAAGATCGCCCGCCTGCGGCCGCAGCAATTCGGTCGCGGATGGCGCCGCCGGCAGCCCGAACGCGAATACGCCGATCGCGAGCATCGCGCCCAGCTTGAGCAGCGCCTCGAACGCCATCGCCAGGATCAGGCCTCGGTTGTGCTCGGCGGCGCTCGCGCTGCGCGTGCCGAACAGCATCGCGAACGCGGCCATCACCAGCGCCACGTACAGCGCGCTGTCCTGCCACGCTGGCACCTGCGCCGCATCGTCGTGGACCAGCAGCGCGAAGCTCATCGCCACCGCTTTGAGCTGCAGCGCGATGTACGGCACGATGCCGAGCACCGCGACGAAGGTCACGGCGGCGGCCAGCCAACCATCCTGCCCCAGCCGGCTGGCGACGAAATCCGCGATCGAGGTGCTGTTGCTTTCGCGCACCAGTCGCACCAGCCGCATCAACAGGCCGATACCGAAGACGTAGAGAAGAATGGTGCCGACGAACGTCGGCGGCAGCGGCCAACCGTAGCGCGCGGCCTGGGTGACGGTGCCGAAGAATGTCCAGGAGGTGCAATACACCGCGAGCGAGAGCGCGTAGATATCCGGCCAGCGCCGCGCGAGGGCCTGCGGCCGGCGTTCGCCGTAGACCGCGACCGCGAACATGATGCCGAGCCAGCCGAGGCTGGCCAGGATCACCACGCCGATGCTCAGCATGGCGCTGTGCTCGCGGGTCTACGCTGGATGGCGGTCTTCGGCATATCCCCGATGCGGACTGATCTCTCTCGAATCGGGAGGATATCGCAGATGCGACTGGGCACGGGACAACGGGTTGTTGTAGGAGCGACGGAAGTCGCGAAGCCCGCAGCCTTTCAGGCATCACGGGATTTGCCATCAAGATATTTCCTTGATTGCAGACATCGTCGCGGCGGAAAGGGTACGGGTTTCGCGACTTCCGTCGCTCCTGCAAAAAAACAGCGGCGGACTTGCGCCCGCCGCTGTTTCAGAGAGGTGACTCAGGTGCGTTTCAATCAGAAATCGTAGCGCGCCGACAGCGTGTACTGGCGCGGCGGGCCGTAGAAACCGGTGAACACGCCCAGCGCAGCATTGAGGCTGTAACCGGTGGTCAGGTACTCCTCGTCGGCCAGGTTGCTGCCCTGCAGCGACAAGGTCCACGCGGTATTCGGCTTCCAGATCACGCCGGCATTGATCAGACCGTAACCATCCTGGGTGATCGGCACCGCGCCGCTGCGGATGATTTCGGTGGTGGCGACCACATCATCCTGGTAGCTGTAGCCCACGCGCGCGGACAGATTGCCCATGCTGCCGAGCTCGGTGCGATATTCCAGATTGACCGCGCCGGAGAACTCGGGCGCGTTGGTGAAGGTCTGCTCGTCGGCGATATCGACACCGGCGTACAGGAAACGGTCGTACTTCGCGTCCAGCCACGCCAGGTTGCCGGACACCAGCCAGTTGGCGGTCGGCAGCCACTGGTATTCGACCTCGAAACCGTTGACCGTACCTTCGCCGGCATTGGTGAAGTCGCCGAAGAACGCGTCGTCGGTGCCGTCGCCGTTGCTGTCGTAGGACGTGAACACCGACAGCTGGATATCCTTGTAGATGTTGTGGAACGCGGAGAGATTCAGGAACAGGCGCTGGTCGAAGAACGCCATCTTGCTGCCGACTTCGAAGCTGTCGACCTGTTCGTCGTTGAAGGGTTCGGCCGAGCGCGGCACTGCGGTGGCCTGGGCGCGGATGTTATAACCACCCGACTTGAAGCCGCGACTGGCGAGACCGTAGATCAGGATGTCGTCGTTCAACTGGTAGCCGAGCGAGATCTTCGGCGAGGTGTTCTTGAAGTTGATGCTCTTGTCGAAATCGGCGGCGATCGGCGCGAGCGGACGCAGCGTGGTGTAGGTGCCGTCGGTGTAGAAACGGTTGAGCACGTCGGCGCGTTTGTCTTCGTCGGTAAAGCGCGCACCGACATCGAGACTCAGCTTGTCGGTCAGGTCGAAGGTCCAGTCGGCGTAAGCGGCGAGGCTTTCGGTGAACATGTCGCCCTGGGTATCGCCGTAGACCAGGCCGAAGAAGTTGTTCAACACCCGTCCGCCAGCGCGGCCATCGAACTTGTAGAGCCCGACGACGCCGCGGGCACGGCCGCCGGCATCGTAATTGACCTGCAATTCGTGGCTGGTCTGCTCGTCGGTGTAGAACGCCTTCACGTCGGCGAGGGTGTTGGGCAGGGTGTCGAAATCGATATTGGTTTCGGTCTCGGATTCGCGCTTGGCCGCAACGTATTTGACCGTCCAGTTGTCGTTCGGACGCCAGTTGACCGCCACCGAAGCGCCCTTGAGCGTGGTGTCGTTGACATTCGGCATGCCGTTGCGCACGTCGTAACGGTCGTCCAACGGCTGCAGGGTCGGCGCAAAGCGGTTGGGGGCGAGCATCCGCGCGCCACGCACGCCGGAGCTGTCGTCCATCCAGTCGAACGCGAACTGCACGTCGAAATCGTCGCCGGCATAGGCGCCGAGATTGAAGCGCACGGCGGTGACGTCTTTGTCGCTGACCTGGGCACCGGTATTGATGTTCTCGCCGAAGCCGTCGCGATCGAGCTTGGCGACAGCGATGCGCGCGCGCAGGCCGCTGTCTTCGCCGCCGATCGGGCCACCGACCGCCGCCTTGATGTCGCGCTGGTTGTAATTGCCGATGGTCAGCGACGCGAAGCCGTCGAACGCGCTGGGCAGCGGCTTGGAGACGTATTTGATCGCGCCGCCGATGGTGTTCTTGCCGTACAGCGTGCCCTGCGGGCCGCGCAGCACTTCGACCCGGCCGACATCGAACACGTCGAGCAGCGCGCCCTGCGGACGGGCGATGTACACGTCGTCGAGATACAGGCCGACACCCGGATCGACGCCCCACAGCGGGTCGGACTGGCCCACGCCGCGGATGTATGCGGTGATGGTGCTGTTGGAGCCGCGCGCCGCGTACAGCGTGAGGTTCGGGACCTGCGCATCGAGATCGCTGAGATCTTCGACATTGAGCTTGTCCAGGGTGTCCGGGGTGAACGCGGTCACTGCGATCGGCACTTCCTGCAGGGTCTCTTCGCGTTTGCGCGCGGTGACCGTGATCGTATCCAGGGTGTTCTGACCGGATTCGGCGCCAGCGGCGTCCTGGGCATACCCCATCGGCGCGAACAGTCCGAAGGCCAGCGCCGTCGAGACGGCGAGACTCAGGCTGCTGTGCGGCAGGATCATGCGCTTGCGCGCGGCCGGAGCCGGGTGGCGGACGGCGGATTGGTGACGACTCATTGATCGGTTCCTCGGTGGAATGGAGCTCGAAGGGTAAGGAGCTCAACGGATGGACCGCGCACGCTTGGCGGGCACGTTGCGGCAAGACTAGGCAGTGACCGCAGCCCGGACACTTGTACCTTCGGACAATGGGCCGCATGGCGGCGGCTGCCGACACTGGCGACCCGAACTGCGGCTGCGCAGGGCCACCCTGTGGCCGACAGCCAGCACGCGCGTCACCCGGCGCCCGATCGCGGTATTTTCGAGAAACTCTTCATGGCGACGGTGACATGTCCTTTCTGATCGTGCTGGCGGCGCTGTGCTTCCTGATGTTCGTGGCCTATCGCGGCTACAGCGTGATCCTGTTCGCGCCGATCGCGGCGCTGGGCGCGGTGCTGCTGACCGACAGCTCGCTGGTCGCGCCGATGTTCACCGGCCTGTTCATGGACAAGATGGTCGGGTTCCTGAAGCTGTATTTCCCGGTGTTCCTGCTCGGCGCGATCTTCGGCAAGCTGATCGAACTGTCCGGGTTCTCGAAGTCCATCGTCAGCGCGGTGATCCGGCTGTTCGGCGCCGAGCGCGCGATGCTGTCGATCGTCGCGGTCTGCGCGGTGCTGACCTACGGCGGCGTGTCGCTGTTCGTGGTGGTGTTCGCGGTCTATCCCTTCGCTGCCGAACTCTTCCGCCAGAGCGATATTCCGAAGCGGCTGATCCCCGGCACCATCGCGCTGGGCGCCTTCACGTTCACCATGGACGCACTGCCGGGCACGCCGCAGATCCAGAACATCATTCCGACCTCGTTCTTCGGCACCACCACCTGGGCGGCGCCCTGGCTGGGCACGATCGGCGCGGTCTTCATCCTGATCACGGGCATGAGCTACCTGGAATGGCGCCGGCGCACGGCGAAACGCAACGGCGAGGGCTACGGCGACCCCGCGACACTCAACAACGAGCCGGCACCGTTCGCCGACAGCCAGCTCGCGCATCCGCTGCTGGCGCTGTCGCCGCTGCTGCTGGTGGGGATCGTCAACAAACTGCTGACCATCTGGATTCCGCAGGCTTACGGCACCAGCCACGAGTTCGTGCCCGCAGTGATCGGCAACGCCGCGCCGGTGGTGCAGGAAGTGTCGAAAGTCGCTGCGATCTGGTCGGTTCAGGGCGCGCTGCTGGTCGGCATCCTCAGCGTGATCGTGCTGGCATGGAAGCCGGTCGCCGCAAGCTTCGCCGAGGGCGCGAAGACTGCGATCGGCGGCGCGATGCTGGCGGCGATGAACACCGCCTCCGAGTACGGGTTCGGCGCGGTCATCGCTGCGCTGCCGGGTTTCCTGGTGGTGGCGAACGCACTGGGTTCGATCCCGAATCCGCTGGTCAACGAAGCCATCACCGTGACCGCGCTGGCCGGCATCACCGGCTCGGCCTCCGGCGGCATGAGCATCGCGCTGGCGGCGATGGCCGAAACCTTCATCGCCAACGCGCACGCCGCGCAGATTCCGATGGATGTCCTGCATCGCATCGCATCCATGGCCTCCGGCGGCATGGACACCCTGCCCCACAACGGCGCGGTGATCACCCTGCTGGCGGTGACCGGCCTGACCCACCGTCAGGCCTACAAGGATATTTTCGCGATCACCCTGATCAAGACTTCCGCCGTATTCGTCGTCATCGCGGCGTTCTATCTGACCGGGCTGGTTTGACGCATCCAGGGCTGCAGGCCTGGATGCGGCATCTTTCACCCCCTTCGCGCCGCGCGTCCCGCGGCGCTTTTTTCCCGAAACGCAGAGCGCCCCATGTCCGATCGCTTCCTCTCCCATCGCACCGCCCTCGTCACCGGCAGCACCTCCGGCATCGGTCTGGCCATCGCCTGCGGTCTGGCCGCAGCGGGCGCGAAGATCGCGATCAACGGGCTGGGCACGCCGGAGCAGATCGAAGCCGCCCTGCAGGCGGTGCGCGACGCGGGTGCGACCGATGTGCGCCACTTCGGCGCCGACCTGCGCGACTCCGACCAGATCGAAACGATGATGGCCACGATCGACGCATGGTCGCCGCTCGATGTGCTGGTGAACAACGCCGGCATCCAGCACGCGGTACCGCTGGCCGAGATGCCGACCCGGAAGTGGAACGACATCCTCGCGATCAACCTCAGCTCCGCGTTCCACAGCATGCGCCTGGCGATGCCCGGCATGGCGGCGCGCGGCTATGGTCGCGTGGTGAACATCGCATCCGTGCACGGACTGGTCGCCTCGGCGAACAAGGCGCCATACGTGGCCAGCAAGTTCGGCATCGTCGGCCTGAGCAAGGTCGCGGCGCTGGAATACGCCGCCGCCGGAACCCGCGACAGTGGCGGCATCACCGTCAACTGCATCTGCCCGGGCTGGGTGGAAACCGCGCTGATCGAACCGCAGATCGAAGCCCGGCGCGATGGCGGCAGCCGCGATGACGGTGTCCGCGCGCTGCTCTCGGAAAAACAGCCGAGCCTGCGCATGTCGCTGCCCGAGGATATCGCATCGATGGTGCTGTGGTTGTGCCGGCGCGAAGCGCATAACGTGACCGGCGCCTCCTTCCCGATCGATGGCGGGTGGACCGCGCAGTAAGCGTTTCAATCGCGCATCAACCCGCATATCAGGACCGTGGTCCCTGTCACGATTTGAACCGTCGCTGCGGGTGATGCGGTCACGGATATCCTGTCAATATTGCGCCGCGTGCTGCCAACGGGCCCACGCATCACCGGAGCATGCGCGATGTCCAGACCGATCGTCCCCACCTCGCGGCGTAAAGCCCTCCTGTCCGCGATCGCACGCCGCAATGGCATCAAGGGACCCCTGCACTTCCAGCCGATGCCGCGAATCGCAAGCGAATCCGACAGTGGAGCGGAGCCCGACATTCTCCCTTCGACGTCCGCAGGCGCCCCACGCACGCCCAGGATGGCGGGGCCGGGCACGGCGGACATCTCCCAGCCGGAATTGCTGACGCTGCAGCGCGCGCCGTTCGCCGTCCGCGTGCTCAACAATCTGACCGCAGGCGCCACCGCCGCATCGATCTCCGAATTCAACGCACTGGGCGGCAACGACACCGCGCGTCTCACCGCCTTCGTCGATCAGCAGCTCAATCCCGCTGCGATCAACGACAGTGCGCTGGATGCCCGGCTTGTTGCCACCAACGGTTACACCACGCTCAACAAATCGCTGGCCCAACTCTGGGCCGACCACACTCTCGTCACCACCGACAGTTCCGCGCCGGCGCGCGAAACCCAGCGCGCGGCGCTGATGCGCGCGGCATATTCGAAACGCCAGTTGCAGGAGACGATGGTCGATTTCTGGCAGAACCATTTCAACGTCGCCATCACCAGCAGCACTGCCGCGACGGTCTACGTCCACTACAACCGCGACGTGATCCGCGCCAACGTCCTCGGCAATTTCCGCACCATGCTCGAAGCGGTGGGCCAAAGCACCGCGATGATGTACTACCTCAACAACCGCAGCAATTCGCGCTCCGGCCCCAATGAGAACTATGCGCGCGAGCTGTTGGAACTGCATGCGCTGGGCGCGGAAAATTACCTCGGTTTCGTCAATCCGTCGCAAGTGCCGCCCGCGCCGGAAGACCCGAGTTATCCGATCGGCTACACCGATCTCGATGTCTACGACACCGCCGCGGCGTTCACCGGCTGGACGGTGAAGAACGGAGGCAACGGCTTTCCGACCGAAAACGACGGCACGTTCGCTTACCGCTTGGCCATGCACGACGCCGGTCCCAAGCAGGTGCTGGGCATGTACATCCTCCCCGAGCAGGCGGCGATGAAGGACGGGCGCGACATCTACGACCGCCTGGCCACCCATCCGCGCGTCGCGAAGTTCATCTGCCAAAAACTGATCCGGCGCTTCGTCTCCGACAAACCGGACCAGGCGCTGATCGACAGCGCTGCGGCCGTGTTCCGCGCCAATTGGCAACACCCGAATCAACTGCGACTCACCTTGCGCCACATCCTGCTGTCGAACGCCTTCATCCACGCGTGGGGACAGAAGAACCGGCGCCCGTTCGAACTGGTCGCCGCCGCGCTGCGCGCCTGCGGCAGCGACTGGACGATCAAGGGCATCAGCGAAAGCCGCAGCAACGACTTCATGAACCGTCTGGCCGCCACCGGCCATGCGCCCTACGACTGGGCAGCGCCGAATGGCTATCCGGATGTCGGCGTGCCCTGGGCGGGCTCCAACAGCATGGTCACGACCTGGAAGATGTTGAGCTGGCTGACCGAAACGCTCGACACCGATACCGCCTTGACGCCGTTGCTGCCGATCGTGGCGCAGAGCCGCGCCAATGTCGCCAGTTGGACCGCGAACAACCTGGTCAATTACTGGTGCCAGCGGATTCTCGGCTATCTGCCCGTCGCTTCGCGCCGCCAGGTGCTGGTGGCGTTCCTGGCCCAGAACGGTGACCCCGCCACCTACGTCATCACCGATACCGACACTTCGGCGACCACCGATCTCAAGCGTCATTACAACCTGCAGCGGCTGCGCAGCATGGTCTCGATGATCCTGATGTCCCCCGAATTCATGAGCCGCTGAGGACTTCCCGATGAACGATATCCATCTTGATCGGCGCGAATTCCTCAAAGGCTGCGGGGCCGCCGCAGCGGTCGGCGCAGTCGGCGGTCCGGGCCTGCTGTTTTCGCAGGAGGCATACGCGGCTGCGAATCCGTTCGACACCGTGGTCATGGTGTTCCTGCGCGGGGGCTTCGACGGCCTGAATCTGGTCACGCCGATCAGCGGCAACGACCGCAGCTTCTACGAGGAAGCGCGCCCAACCCTGCGCATCCCCGCGACCGGCGACCCCGCCGCACTGCCGCTGACGTTGGCCGCCGGAACCGCCACCGGTTTCGGACTTCACCCGTCCGCCGTCGGCCTGCGCGACATCTGGGATGCGGGCAAACTCGCGATCGTCCAATGCTGCGGCATCCAGAACGTGGTGACCCGGAGCCACTTCGATGCCCAGGCCTATCTCGACCTGGGAACACCCGGCAATCTCAACGCCAGCACCGGTTGGATGACCCGGGCGTGGCAAACGCAAAGCGCTGGCACGAGCAGCGCGATGCCGATGCTCGCCGTCGCCAGCCGGCAGCCGAGCAACATGCGCGGCTCCACCCAATCGTTGTCGATGCCGAGCCCCGGCGACTTCGCGCTGACCTCGGGCGCGCCGCAGTGGCAGGCCTACCGGTCGGGCATGCCGGTCGGGACCAAGGGCGTCACCGAAACCATGGCCAGCCTCTGGGCCGGCCAGAGCGGCGTCGAGATCGCGGGCCAGCGCGCAGATGCCTCGATGCGGCTCATCGCGCAGCAGGGCTATACCTCGACCCTGCCCACCACGCCGGTCGCCTGGCCGACGACGACCTTCGCGCGCCAGCTGTGGACGGTGGCGCAATCGATCCGCTTCAATCTCGGCCTGCGCTATGCCGCGATCGATCTGGGCGGCTGGGACACCCACGAAAACCAGGGCACCACCGGCACCAGTTTCTATTCGAACAAGATCAACGAGCTGTCGCAGGCGCTGACCGCGTTCTACAACGAACTCAACCCGACCGGCGAAATGTCCCGGGTCACGGTGATCGTGCAATCGGAGTTCGGTCGCCGCGTGCGCCAGAACGGCAGCGGCGGCACCGATCACGGCTACGGCAGTCCGCTGCTGGTGATGGGGGGGCCGGTCAACGGTCGCAAGCTGTATGGCCAGTGGCTGGGCCTCGACCCGGCGGTGCTGTCGCCCTACTTCGGCGACGTCCCGGTGACCACCGATTTCCGTCGCGTCTTCAGCGAACTGATGATCCGGCGCATGGCCAACAACAAACTCGGCGATATCTTCCCGGGCTATACCGGCTACACGCCCATGGGAATCTTCCAGGGCACCGACCTGGTGCCGCAGTACATCGCCAGCACAGGCCAAAGCCAGATCATCGCGAATCTGCCCGCCAATCCGCAGCCGGTGTACGGCGAATCGCTGCGCGAAACGTCGCGGGCGCTGCGTGCACGCGGGCACGACGACCGCAACTGGATCCGTCGTTTGTTGGCCGCGTTGGGCCTGTCGTAATCGATATGCATGCCACACAACCCAGGCCGTTTCGACGGGATGGCGGGATCGCGGCCTCCGTCACGGTTCCGGTGCGGAGGCTTCCCGATCTGCCGCAGAGATCCGGCTTATAGTGCTGCGGTTGCCTGTTCACGGGGCATGACTTGGAGTCCACCGATGGCAAGACCGCTCTCGAATTCACGCCGCAAAGCGATGCATACCGTGATCGCCCGCCGTTACGGGCTTGCAGGTCCTCTCCGCTTCAAGTCTCCGCCGAACCGCCTGCCCGAAGCCGCGACACCGGACGCGGGCGCGGTGTCTCAACGTACGCCGCGCATGTCCGGCCCGTCGACGGCGAACATTTCGCAAGCGGAGCTGCTGACATTGCAGCGCGCACCGTTCGCGGTCCGCGCCCTGAATCATCTGACCTTTGGCGTCACGCCGGCGCTGCTGTCGCAATTCAACGCGCTGGGCGCCAACGACACCGCGCGGCTCACTGCATTCGTGGATCAGCAGCTCAATCCTGCGGCGATCGACGACAGCGCCCTCGATACCCGCCTGACCGGCGCCGGCTACACCACGCTCGGCAAGAGCCTGACCCAGCTGTGGGCCGACCATGTCGCTCCGGACCCCGTCTACGACATCCGCATGCGCCCAGCCTGGGAAGTGCAGCGATCGGCGCTGGTGCGCGCGGTGCATTCGAAACGCCAGTTGCAGGAAGTGATGGTCGATTTCTGGCACAACCACTTCAACGTGGCCGTCACCGACTTCTCCTGCGGTCCGGTGTCCGTGCATTACAACCGCGAGGTGATCCGCGCGAATTCGCTCGGCAATTTCCGCACGATGCTCGAAGCGGTCGCACAGAGCACCGCGATGATGTATTTCCTCGACAACGCTTCCAATACGCGCTCCGGCCCCAACGAAAACTTCGCGCGCGAACTGCTGGAACTGCACACGCTGGGAGCCGAGAACTATCTGGGCTTCGTCGATCCGTTCCAGGTTCCGCCCTGCCCGGAAGACCCCACGTATCCGATCGGCTACACCGATGTGGATGTGTACGAAACCGCATCCGCATTCACCGGCTGGTCGATCAAGGACGGCCACTGGCAATATCCGACCGAAGACGACGGCACCTTCGTCTATCGTCAGGCGTGGCACGACTCCGGCCCGAAATTCGTACTCGGCAAGTTCCTCAATCCCGAACAACCGTCGATGAAGGACGGCCGCGACATCCTCGATCGCCTCGCCAGCCATCCGCGCGTCGCCAAGT
The DNA here is from genome assembly GCA_049296025.1 of Lysobacteraceae bacterium. Classification (GTDB taxonomy): domain Bacteria; phylum Pseudomonadota; class Gammaproteobacteria; order Xanthomonadales; family Xanthomonadaceae; genus Lysobacter_I. Next base: position 11,206 of record JBAQRU010000016.1, read on the forward strand.
TCGTCTGCAAGAAACTGATCCGTCGTTTCGTCTCCGACAAGCCCGATCAGGCGCTGATCGACAGCGCCGCCGCGATCTTCCGCGCGAACTGGCAAAGCCCGAACCAGATCGCGCTGACCCTGCGCCATATCCTGCTGTCGAACGCCTTCATCAACAGCTGGGGCCAGAAGAACCGCCGCCCGTTCGAGCTCGCCGCCGCCGCGCTGCGCGCGCTGGGATCCGACTGGACCGCACGTGTCGGCGACGCCGAAAGTGACGAGCTGTTCTGGCGCATGAGTTTCACCGGCAATATGCCCTACGAATGGCCGGCACCGAACGGCTATCCGGACGTCGGCGTCGCCTGGTCGGGTTCCAACACCTATGCGATGAGCTGGAAGTTGCTGAACTGGATCAGCGAAACCAGCGAGAACAGCGTGTTCATGGCGCCGATCCTCGACCTCACGCGCAGCAACGTGAGCAGTTGGACCGCGAACAATCTCGTCGACTTCTGGTGCCAGCGCATTCTCGGCGCACTGCCGGTCGCGTCGCGCCGGCAAACGCTGGTCGCGTTCATGGCGCAGAACGGCACGGCCACCGAGGTCATCGCGGATACCGACACCTGGGTGGCCAGCAATCCCAAAGCGCACTACAACCAGCAGCGTTTGCGCAGCATGGTCGCGCTGATCCTGATGTCCCCCGAATTCATGAGTCGCTGAGGGGAGAGCCTGTTGATGGCCTCCCCATGTTCCGCGTTGTGCCGCAGGGCTGCCCCGGCAGGGGCGCGGCGCCGCGTCCTCGCCCGGTCGTGGATCGACTCCATTCCCTCACTCCTCCTTGCTCCGCGCCCCTGCCGGGTCAGCGCGGAACATGGGGAGACCAACAACAGGCTCTGACCCATGTCCGATCTCCACATCGATCGCCGCGAATTCATCAAGGGCGCCTGCGCGACCACCGCCGTCGGCGCCGCCGGCCCCGGCCTGCTGTTCTCCAGCGAAGCGGAGGCTGCGGTCAACACCTACGACACCGTGGTGCTGGTGTTCCTGCGCGGCGGCATGGATGGACTGAATCTGGTGC
>JBAQRU010000017.1:0-15019 GCA_049296025.1 Lysobacteraceae bacterium
CAACGATCCGGCACTCAGCGCGAAGATGCGGCCGAGCCTGGTGCGCGCGGTCGGCGCCGACAACGTGGTCGACATGGATCTGAACATGGGTGCCGAGGATTTTTCGTTCTACGCGCGCGAAGTGCCCGGCTTCTTTTTCTTCGTCGGCGCCACGCCGAAAGGACAGGACGCGATGAAAGCGGCGTCGAACCATTCGCCGGAATTCTTCCTCGACGAATCCGCGCTGGATGTCGGCCTGCGCGCGATGCTGCAGGTGACGCTGGACTATCTGCATGACGCACAGTGACTGAAAGCTCATGAAAACACCGCATTTCTGCGTATTGACCGCACTGCTCGTTTCGCTGCCCGCATTGGCGGGCCAGACGCGTCCGGACCTCAGCGGCACCTATCGCGTTCGCGGCGAATGCCATGAGCGCACCGACAGCGGCGAATACAAGCGCTGCGTCGCGTGGAATCAACTCGTACTGAAGCCCAGCGACACCGCCGGCAGTTATCGCTACACGCTGGACACCAACACCTTCGCAACCACCCAGGGCGGTTGCGCGCTGGAAGGAACGGTCTCGCTGGAGGCGCAAGGCGATCGCCTGTATCTCTCCGCCCCGATCGGTGAAGCCGATGTCTGCCCGATCCGCTTCAAGGTCGACAAGAAAGCGCTGAGTCTGGACATGGCGCAGGAACAGGCGGATGCCGCAGCGTGTCGCAACCTCTGCAGCAGCAATTCGTCGCTGTACACCGACCCATTTCCAAGAGCGTCCCGGAAAAAGTGAAGCACGGCCCTGCTCACACATGGGTCTCGCCCGCGACCGCACGCCATCGAATCTGTTGAAGCCTCTTCATGATCCACGACATTCCCCTCGGCCGCGAGGTCGTCTATCCGTCGCATTACGACCCGGGTCTGCTGTTTCCGATTCCGCGCGCGCAAGCCCGCGATGAAATCGGCATCGATGCACATGCGCTGCCTTTCATCGGCCACGATCGCTGGCATGCGTACGAGTTGAGCTGGCTGGACGAACGCGGCAAACCGGCGGTGGCGACGGCGACCCTGGAAATTCCGGCGAATGCGCCATTCCTGATCGAATCCAAATCACTGAAGCTGTATCTCAATTCGCTCAACGCCGCGCGCTTCGCTAGCGCACACGACGTGCGCGATACGCTGATCACCGATCTGTCGCGCGCCGCCGATGCGCCGGTGCGCGTCGCGTTCGGATTGCCGCCGTTCGCCGCGAGTGACGATGCGGTGCTGATCGATACGCTCGACATCGCCATCGACGACTACGGCCCGCCGAACGCCGCGCATCTCGCCATCGATGGCGATGCAGTTGTGACCGAAACGTTGCGTTCGGCGTTGCTGAAATCGAACTGCCCGGTGACCGGACAACCGGACTGGGCCAGCGTGCGCATCGACTATCGCGGCCCGAAGATCGAGCGCGCCGGGCTATTGCGCTATCTGGTGTCGTTCCGCGATCACGCCGAATTCCACGAGCAGTGCGTGGAACGGATCTTCGTCGACCTGCAGTCGCGCTGCCGCCCGCAGACGCTGTCGGTGGAAGCGCGCTACACGCGTCGCGGCGGGCTCGACATCAATCCCTGGCGCGCAACGCCCGGCACGCCGCCACCGACGCCGGTGCGCGACGAACGGCAGTGAATCCGTCGTCGCGAAAAAAACACATCGACGATATGGATTCTTAACATTCCGCATGTCAATGTGAGCGGGCCATCTGGCAGGAGCTTTCGACCATGACCACACCCGATAAGAAACCCGATTTTTCCAACGTGCAAAGCTCGGTGACCAGCACCGAACAGGAACGCCCGGACTTCAGCAACGTCCAGACCACCGTCACCTCGACCGAAGACATCATCGGCGGCGAAGGCGGCGGTACCGGCGAGCAGACCTACACCATCGAGAAGGGCGATACGCTGTCGGCCGTCTCCAAGCGCTTCTACGGCAAGGCGAAGTTCTGGCGCCAGATCTTCGAGGCCAACCGCGACACGATCGAGGATCCGGACCGGATTTTCCCCGGCCAGACCATCAAGCTGCCGGCGATCGATGTCGATGGCGACGGCGATCTCGACGACCCGTCCGCCGGCTGATCGCGCAACGCGCGCAAGCCTTCGCCCCAGCATTTCCACAACACCGCATTGAGGAATCACCCATGAATCGCACGCGCATTTACCAAGCCTTACTCGTCGCCGTGATCGGCAGCGTCGCCATCGTCGGCTGCAAGAAGAAAGAAGAAGCCGCACCGGCCCCGACGCCCGCGCCGGCAGCCGCCGAACCGGCTCCGATGCCTGCCCCGGCCGCGACCGCATCGGTCGCCAGCGTCGATCTGGGCACCACCACCGGCCCGGACATGAAGCTCACCGCCACCACCATGAGCTTCAAGCCGAAGGACAAGTTCATCGTCTCGGTCGGCACCAGCACCAGCGACCCGGCCGCCTCGGTCGCCGGCAAGCTCACCGCCAAACTGACCTTCGCCAACGGCGCCGAAACCATGCCGGTCGGTGAAGAAACCAAGGACTTCAGCTTCGCCGGTCCCGGCACGACCAACTTCGAATTCAGCAAGCCCGACGGCTGGCCGGTCGGCAAGTACAAGGTCGAAGTGTCGCTCGACGGCGCAGTGGCGCAGAGCAAGGACTTCGAAGTCACGAAGTAAGCCCGCACCGCATCGTTGCAACGCAAGGGCGCGACTCCGGTCGCGCCCTTCGTTTTTGGGGTGAAGGCACGGCGCTCGATCGGGTTTCAGGGCGCCCGCGCCAACAGTGGATTACCCTATCGGCCGTTTCCCTTCGCTGTCACCGCCATGTCCGCCTCCGCTCTGCTCGACGACGCCCAGCTCGACCGCCTCTCCGACCTGCTCGACACCCGCGCGGTGCCGTTCAAGGGTTTCAATCTTGAAGCGCTGGACGGTTTCCTGTCCGCGCTGGCGGTGTCCCCGGACACCGTGCCGCCCGGGGAATGGCAGCCGGTGGTGTGGGGCGGCAAACCGCCGCGCTGGGATGCGGACGAAGCGACCGAAGTCGACACCCTGCTGTCGGCGCACTGGCGGATGATCGAACAGCGCGTACGCCATGGCGCGGACGTGCCCGACCACCTCGCACCGCTGCTGTGGCTGCCCGAGGACCCCTCCGAACACAGCGACGACGCCCTGGACATCGGCCGCGACTGGGCCTACGGCTTTTTCCGCGGCGTGGAACTGCGCGAAACCGCATGGGACGCCTGGCTGGACGAACACGATTGGATCGACGAAATCTTCACCTTCCTCGACCGCCTCGCCAGCGGCGAAATCCTCGGCGAAGACCCGGAAGCCGAACCGACCCCGCTCGGCTACGAAGAACGCTTGGGCATCATCATCGAACTCCCGGCGATGCTCGCCGACCTGCACCATCACCGCATCGACGCACTCACCCCGCGCACGCAGTTGAAGCGCGAAGAAAAACCCGACCGCAACGATCCGTGCCCGTGCGGCGGCGGGAAGAAATTCAAGAAGTGCTGCGGGGCGTAAGCGGAAAGATCCTCGTTACCCCGCAAGTACGTAGGGCGCATAAGCCGAAGGCGTCATACGCCGCAGACATCGCAACCGCCGCCTCGTTGAAGAAGGTGCATGACGCTTCGCTTATGCACCCTACGACATCGCATCCACCTTACGGCCTTGCAATCACCACGATCTCGAACAGACGTTCCGCCGCACCTTCCGCAGCCATCGCAAGGCATCGCTCTCTTCGACGGCATCCACGACGAACGGTCCACCGTCATCCTCGTAGCGGGTGACGATGGTTTTCCTTCTCCCCGCGCGCGGGGAGAAGGTGGCCGAAGGCCGGATGAGGGGCAGGCTGCAAGCGCTCGGCGTGCTGCAATCCATCCTCAACGACGAAACCCAACGCAATACCTACAGCGCGTATAGGGTGCTGCCTTGGCGCACCGTTTGCGTTGGTCGATTGATCGCGTTCAGTACGTAGTCCGTAGGGCGCATAAGCCGAAGGCATCATGCGCCGCAGACATCGCAACCGCCATATCGTTGAAGAAGGTGCATGACGCTTCACTTATGCGCCCTAAAAAATCGTATCCGCCTTACAATCCTTCACTCCGAATCAATTGCGTTCACATTCTACTGAATATCCGCTATTTTCGTGCTTTACGTATTTTATGGGAAACACAGGTATTTTCTCAGTGACTGATTTTGCGCAACGCTCCGAGACCGGTTTTCCAACTTTATTTAACCACGCGCATATTTTCTCTCTTGATTCAACATCTGCATCAACAGAATAGATGCCGGCGGCCCACAAGACATCGCTCAAGAGCTTTGACGTGCACTTCTTTGGGCCAACCAAATCAAAATCAGTACGAATACGACTCGCAACATCCCAAAGTGCAACTCTATTCATCGCCTCGTCGGTTGCAAAAAACGCCTTGATCACGGACTGATACTCTTCATCATCGCGGTCAAGGTCGTACGGAACATTTGGCTCATGTAAAAACTCCCAATCTGGCGCCACGAGCTGCTTGAGCGAGTCGATCCCAATGTACCAAGTCATGCATTTCGGAACCGGGTCGTTCATGCCAAGAATTTCTTTAACTGACGTTGGCAGGCTGAGCGCATCAATCCCTAGAATATCAAGAGGGCTCACTTCATTGACCGTCGTATTATTTCCTGAAAACGAAAAATTATTTCCTTCTATTGGAAAATCGTCAACCCGTACTGATTGATCGATATCGGCAAGAGAAGGTCGGATACCAAGACGAAGCAGCGTGTCAAGACGCCGCCGGTTTAACATCGAATCGATAGAGTCAAAAAAATTTGAATCTACAAACCTGTCGGTCATGGATCTTGGGTCCTGTACCAGGTTTTTTAAATCAATATCGCCTGAAGCAAATGCGTCGATAACAATAATGAGACACTGCTCTTTTCTTACCTTGCCCGGAGCACGAGACGAAATAGCCCATCTGCTAAGAATTCCGTCAATACCGAGGTTATCAGAGGGTCCGCCATCGATAACATGGAGATACTCTTGAGGAGCAATCTTATCTATTTTGTCGTCTAATCCAAACCTTGCCAAGGCGACCGAACTAAAAACTCCAGGGAAAGCTGCAGATGCGGCAACTGCGTTTGAAATCGGGTACGTTGATATGTCGGAAAAAAGGCAGTTCTTAAAAAAGTCTTCTGTAAAAGAAATGCTTTCCCATCGAATGGATTGTGCATATGTACGGCGATTTGCGCATCTCGTTGTATCTGGGATACCGTGCAAATCATTTATTGCCGTTGCGTTAATTAATAATGCTGGCCCAACCGCACCAAGATCACCATACCGTTCTCCTCCAAAAATGTATTTGTCAAACACTTGAGCCATTAACTCGGTTCGTCCCAGCGATCCGAACGTTGATTTCGCAAAGTTGTCGGGTCGAAGATATCTCGCGACAAAAGCAGTTCTGAATTCTATCGAAAGATCATGCTTCGCGGTCTGCCAAAACAGAGTTTTGTTGTTTTCTCTGAGGGGACTGCCGCTCCGAGTTGCATAGTACGCCGCCGCCAATGAACCGCCAGAAACGCTCGATATTGCATCTACGTGTTGTAGCACTCCCATTTGGTCGAGTTCGCTCATAACGGCAGCCGCGTAATTTGCCGCACGTGAGCCGCCACCAGATATTGCTAGCCCGACAAACGCGGTATCGTTGTCACATTCTTCGTCCTTCTGTTTTTTACAAAAATCCGGAAAATTTGCTCTGGACACGCTTGTAAGATCTTCATCCATAGGTCTGTTTGCGTACGTTCGCGTGGCAGCACAGCCAGGCAAAATCAAGGCTGCAATACCGAGCAAAGTAGAAATCAATTTCGCAGAAAAATCCATTTTTCTTCTTAGCATTTTCAGTCCTAATGTTCGTTTTTTGCCAAGTTGTACGGAATTCGTCCGGCCCCGACGAATCGCTATAGACTAATTTTAGTTTTGAGGATGACAGCTCAGCCAAACGCAATCAAGGGGAAAATAAGGTCAATTAAAACCGTTCTCTTTCGTCGTACATTGCCTGTGTTTGAAATACGACCGTACGACGCAATCCGCGCTGTCATTAAGCGTCATCCACTCTGCGGATGACGGCGTCTTTGGGCGGCGTTTATACTTAAAAGACGACATTGGTTGCAGTGAAGTGTGTCTCAGTCATCAATCAACTTCTCGCCTTCCAAGCCCCCAACACTTCCACCTCCCGCTCCGCCGCAATCCCCGCACGCGCCCCCGCCTTCCGCCGCTCCTCCGGCTGCGCCGCAAACCAAGCCAATGTCGCCGCAGTCGTATCGGCGATGCTGCGAAACGTCAGCCCGGCGGAAATGGCTTTTGTATTGCTGCGCGTATGAAAACCGGCGCTGTCGCCGCTGTTGGGCACCCACACCGGCATGTCACCCCACGCCGAGACGTTGTGCGCTTCGAGAAAATCTGCCGGCACGAAGGTGAGCGTCGCGCCGGCGGTGGTCGATGCGCGGATGCCATACAGCAGCGCCGCCATGTCGAGGTGGTAATCCGGGCCGACGGCGTTGAAGACACCGCGCGCATTGTTCTCCGCGAGACGGATCATCCATTCGCCCAGGTCGCGGGCATCGATGAATTTCACCGGGTCGCGGCCGTCGCCGGGGCACAGGACTTCGCCGCCGCGTGCGAGGCGCAGCGGCCAGTAGGTGAAGCGGTCGGTGTCGTCGCCGGGGCCGACGATCAGGCCGGGCCGCACGATGGTCGCGCGGTCGCCGAAGTGTCGGCGCGTTTCCGCTTCGGCCGCCGCTTTCAGCCCGGCATATTTGGTCATGTCGGCGCGCAGGCTGGCGTTGGTTTCCTTGAGCGGATCGCCGTCGAAGGTGGCCAGCGCGGCGGTCTCGTCCTGACCGGGCGTCGCGTTCTCGGCGTAGGCGGACACGCTGGAAATCATCGTGTAGCCGCCGACATCGCCCTTGAGCACGTTCGCCGCGTCGCGGATCCACGCCGGCACGCTGCTGGGGTTGTCGATGACCGCGTCCCAGCGCCGGCCCTTGGCGACTTCGGCGGCGATCGATGCGTAGTCGTTCTTGTCGCGATCGCCCAGCAACTGTTCGACCTGCCCGAGCCATTCCGGCTGCTTGCGGCCGCGATTGAAAATGGTCACCCGGTGCCCGCGCGCCAGTGCGTAACGCACCTGATGCGGGCCGGTCAGGCCGGTGCCGCCGAGGATCAGGATGTCCAGCGCCTTTGCGGCGCGCGGCGTGGCGACATTATCTTCGGTCATGGCGTGTGCCCGGGTGGTGACGGCGGCGAATGCCAACGCGCCCAGCTTCAAGATATCGCGACGGTCGAGGTTCATGCGGCGGGACTCATGCGGGGCAACCTTGCGGGCGGACGCACCATCGTTCTCCGAAATCGCAATCATCTCCCGTGCCGGAAGTCAGCCGACGCTGGCAGAGGCCTTGCCGGCTCTTTCCCCCATCCACCGGACCCGCGACAATGGCCGCCTTGGCCGGCGCTTCTGTCGGTCTTCATGGAGACAGTGAATGGTCGACTTCACCCCCACGGTGCCCGCAGGCGGCGCCAGGATCACCAAATCACCGACCGGGCTGAATGTCCCGGACCGCCCGATCATCCCCTTCATCGAAGGCGACGGCACCGGCCCCGATATCTGGCGCGCCAGCGTGCGCGTGCTGGACGCCGCCGTGGCCAAGGCCTACGGCGGCCAGCGCAAGCTGGAATGGATGGAAGTGCTGGCCGGCGAGAAAGCCTTCAACGCCACCGGCAATTGGCTGCCCGACGCTACCGTCGAGGCCTGCCGCGAATACCTGGTCAGCATCAAGGGCCCGCTGACCACGCCGGTCGGCGGCGGCATCCGCTCGCTCAACGTGGCGCTGCGGCAGATGCTCGATCTTTACGTCTGCCTGCGCCCGGTGCGCTGGTTCGAGGGCGTGCCCTCGCCGGTCAAGAAGCCGGGCGATGTGGACATGGTGATCTTCCGCGAGAACACCGAGGACATCTACGCCGGTATCGAGTTCGAGCCCGGTTCGGCGGACGCGCAGAAGATCCTGGATTTCCTGCAGAAGGAATTCCCGAAGGGCTTCGACAAGATCCGCTTCGGCACCCAGGAACGCGTCGACGCATGGGATCGCGAACTGGAAGCCATCGGCATGCCGGCGCGCAGCGGCAAGGTCGAAGTCGGCGTGGGTATCAAGCCGGTCAGCTGGCAGGGCACCGAACGCCTGGTGCACAGCGCGATCGGCTATGCGATCCAGAACAAGCGCAAGTCGGTGACCCTGGTCCACAAGGGCAACATCATGAAGTACACCGAGGGCGCGTTCCGCGACTTCGGCTACAAGGTCGCCCGCGATTACTTCGGCGCGGTCGAACTCGACGGCGGCCCGTGGCACGTGATTCCCGAAGGCAAGCCCGGCGCGGGCCTGATCATCAAGGACGCCATCGCCGACGCCTTCCTGCAGCAGATCCTGCTGCGTCCGCGCGAATACGACGTGTCGGCCACGCTCAACCTCAACGGCGACTATCTGTCCGACGCGCTGGCCGCGCAGGTCGGCGGTATCGGCATCGCCCCGGGCGCGAACATCAACTACGTCACCGGCCACGCGGTCTTTGAAGCGACCCATGGCACCGCGCCGAAGTACGCCGATCTGGACAAGGTGAACCCCGGTTCGCTGATCCTGTCGGGCGAGATGATGCTGCGCTACCTCGGTTGGACCGAAGCTGCGGACGCGGTCATCAAGGCGATGGACGGCGCGATCGCCAGCAAGAACGTGACCTACGACTTCGCGCGTCTGATGGAAGGCGCCACCGAAGTGAAGTGCAGCGGGTTCGCGGACGAGATCATCAAGCATCTGTGATCGATCGCCGCTGTCCGTGGCCCAGACACGAAGAAGCCCGGCAATGCCGGGCTTCTTTTTTTGCCACCCGCCCCGGTTCAGGGGCTTGGCGGTTCAGGCGGCGCGCGGGTAGATGATCGCGTCGACCACCGCCTGCACGCGCGGCAGCTCGACGATCACGCATGCGGGCGCTGAAGGGTGAATGGCAGCGCTGCGGGCGCCTTGAAGCAGACGCGCATGGCCGTAGCGGGGGGCGGCGCGGTAGGAACGCGGACGATCCGCGAAATGAAGTGTCTGGGGGATCGACAGTTCGGTTCTGAACAATTGCATCGTGAATTCCTTTTTGTTGCTGGAAATGCCCGACTCCGGTTTTCGGGCGGGACGCATTCTATTGCACTGCAACATGAGTCTTTACTCAGTAGTGCGCGGCACGGCGATCCTCCTGCCCGACCAGCGGCGATGAAAACGCTGCGGCAGACGTCTGGCACAAGGCATTGGACATGGACGGCGTGACCAGCGGCGGCGCACCCGACGGCGTGCGGCAACCGTAACGGCGGCGGCGGCGACACGCGCTGGTTTGCGGCGGATGAAGCAGGAACATCTGGCTCTTGAACAATTGCATGGATCTCTCCTTGAGCATGGGCAATGGAATGCGGTTGCGGCCCGCATGTGCAGGCAGTCGTGGCGGCGATGGACGGATCGCCCCACTCGCAGAACGGAGGCGGTGGATTGCGGACGATGCGCACGCGCCACATCCGCGCCGCGAGGCCAAACATCAGCGCGGCATCGGGACTGGCATGCTGGTTGCCCGGCGGCACATCCTTGTGCCGGGGGCTGCCCATCCGCGCCTTGACGGCTGCGAACTCGGGCCTCCCCTTTTCCTTGGCGCATCCCTGCGTACCGAACAGCCAGTGTCTCCTGAAGGCGTCTCACAAGCTGCGATGGCAGCGGACCAGGCTTCAGGAATTCATCTTGTTTTCAAGGCGTTTCGTGCGTTTCCGACATGGAGGAATGATACGTTTCCGGCGTCTCACAGGCTGCGATTCCGGCGCGTGGATTCGTCACTGCTGGCGTACACTTGGCCGCATGCACAGGCCTGTCGTCCCGCGCCCTCAAGACCCCGCGCAGCGTGCGGCGGCGGTGATCGCCGACGGCTTCGACGACTACAACGCGCGCTTCTCCGACATCACCCGCCGCGCGCGCCGACGCTTCGAGCGCCGCGACTGGAAACTCGCGCAGAACGACAACACCGGGCGGATCGATCTCTACGACGTTTGCCTGCGCGAAACCCTGTCGCGCCTGGAAGGCCTGCTGGAAGACCGCGTGCGTTCGCGGCCGCTGTGGCGCGGGATCCGCACGGCTTACGCAGAACGCATCGCCGCGCTGCCGGACCGCGAACTGTTCAAGACCTTCTACAACTCGCTGGTGCGGCGGTTCTTCCGGATCGATGGCGTCGCGCCGGACGTGGAATTCCTGGCGTTCGAGATCGTGCCGACCGGGGACGCGTCCTGCCCCGGCGAACTGCATCACCATGGCTTCGACCACGATGCGACGGCAGTGTGGCGCGGGATTTTCCGCAACTTGGCCTACGTCAACGGCTGGACCGATCTTGAAGCCAGCGCCGCCGCAGTGGCCGAAGCGCTGCAGTCGCGCGGCGTGATCGGCGTGTCCATCTTGCGCACGCCGTTCTATCGCGAGCGCCGCGCGTATCTGGTCGGCCGCGCGCATGGTGCGTCGGGCGCGTCGTATCCCGTCGTGATCGCGCTGACCAGCGAAACGACCGGCGTGCACGCGGATGCGGTGATCGTCGACGAGCAGCAGATCTCGATCCTGTTCGGTTTCTCGCGCAGCTATTTCCATGCCGACATCGCCCGCGTCGGCGATGTCGTCGCGTTCCTGCATGCGCTGCTGCCGCGCAAGCCGCTGGACGAACTGTTCACCGTGGTCGGTCGGATCAAGCAGGGCAAGACCGAACGCTATCGCCAGGTGTTCCGTCATCTCGCCGAATATCCTGACGAAGAACTCGTGCTCGCAGATGGCGAGCGCGGCATGGTGATGGCGGTGTTCACGCCGCGCGGTTATCCGGTGGTGTTCAAGCTGATCCGCGACCGCTTCGCGTACCCGAAGGACATGGTGCGCGCCGAGGTCGAGGAAAAATACCGGCTGGTGTTTCGCCGCGACCGCATCGGCCGGCTGGTCGATGCGCAGGAATTCCTGCGTCTGCGCTTTCCCAAACAGCAGTTCGCGCCCGCCGCTCTGGACGAATTGCTGCGCGAATGCGCGCAGACCGTGCAGATGGAAGGCGATGAAGTGCTGATCAAGCACTGCTATGTCGAACGCCGCGTGCGTCCGCTGAATCTCTACGTGCGCGAGGCACAGAGCGTGGCCGCCGAACGCGCGGTGCTGGACTACGGCCAGGCGATCAAGGATCTGGCGCGCAGCAACATCTTTCCCGGCGATCTGCTGCTGAAGAATTTCGGCGTGACCCGCCACGGCCGGGTGCTGTTCTACGACTACGACGAACTGTGCCTGGTCGAGGAATGCAAATTCCGCGCGGTGCCGGCGATGCGCGACGAGGACGAAACCCGGCCGCTGGACGAATGGCTGTACGCCGGTCGCGACGATGTGTTTCCGGAGCTGTTCCCGCAGTTTCTCGGCATCGTGCCCGCGCTGCGCGAACGGCTGCGGGCGGTGCACGGCGAGATTTTCGATCCCGTGTGGTGGCGCGACGTGCAGACCCGGCTCGCTGCGGGCGAGCACTTCGATGTGCCGCCGTATCCCGACGCCGTGCGCCTGCCGCAGGCACGCGAGCCGCGGCAGGATTTGCGCTAGGCTGTCGTCTTCCCACGACAACACACATCCTCGCCATGCCGAATCTGCCCGCGCCTTTCCTGCGTTGCTGTCTGATCCTCTCTCTCTGCACGCCGCTGATCGGCGCCTGCGCATCGACGCAGGACAGCACTGCGGCCGAAGCGGAACAGGCGCCCGCCGAAGATGCGTCGCTGTCCGCAGCGATCACCGGCACCTGGCGCGACCCGAAGAACGCGGCGCGCGACGCCTTTCGCCATCCGCGGGAAACGTTGACGTTCTTCGGCGTGAACGCGAAGCAGACGGTGGTCGAAATCACGCCCGGCGGCAGCGGCTGGTACAGCGAAATCCTGGCGCCGTATCTGCGCGACAGCGGCAAGTATGTCGCCGCGCAGGTCGACCCCGCAGCCGTGCCCGAAGGCCGCAGCCGCGACAGCCAGCAGAAGATGATCGATACGCTCAAGGCGCGGCTTGCCGCACACCCGGCGCAGTTCGATCGCGCGCAGATCGCGACCTTCGATCCGATGCAGCCGGTGTTCGCAGCACCGGGCAGCGCCGATACCGTGCTGACCTTCCGCAACGTGCACAACTGGGTCGGCGCCGGCACCGCCGATGTCTACTTCGCGGCATTCTTCGCCGCGCTGAAGCCGGGCGGCGTGCTGGGCGTGGTCGATCACCGCGCCAAGCCGGGCACCGATGCCGAAACGATGAAGAAATCCGGCTACCTCACCGAAACGCTGGTGATCGATCTGGCGACGAAGGCGGGTTTCGTGCTGGACGCGCGCAGCGAGGTCAACGCCAATCCGAAGGACACCGCCGATCATCCCAACGGCGTGTGGACGCTGCCGCCGGTGAATCGCCACGACGCCGAAGACGATGCGATGTATCAGGCGATCGGCGAAAGCGACCGGATGACATTGCGCTTCCGCAAGCCCGCCCGCGGATGAAGTGATTCGTTGTGATGTCGCTGCCGCGCGTGCGGCTGGCGGAAATGAATCACTGAGTTTTCGCTTGAGCGCTGCACAGCCCTCATCTCTGTCGCGATTCGATCAACTGCTGCAACAACGCGATCTGCCGCGACTGCGCTTCGAGGATCTTCTCCAGTTGCTCGACGCGCAGCTGGTCGAGCTTGTCGTGCAGCGCCATGATCTCCAGCTCGGCCTTCAGGTTGACCTGATAATCGTGCTCGGCCGCCTCGCGGTCGCGCTCCGCATGCCGGTTCTGGCTCATCATGATCACCGGTGCCTGCAGCGCAGCCAGCATCGAGAGCAGCAGATTGAGGAAGATGAAAGGGTAGGGGTCGAAAGGATGCGCGCGCAGCAGCCAGACGTTGGTCGTCACCCACACGCCAAGAAACACCATGAACATGCCGATGAACGTCCATGAGCCGCCGAGCCGCGCCACGCCATCGGCGACGCGCTCGCCGAACGTACGGTCGTCCGCCTCGGCATCCGACGGCGGACGGGTGGTGTGTTCGCGACGATGGATCTGGGTGAGCACCGCGCGCTCGGCGGCGGTGGCGTGTTCCCAGGCTTTGCCCAGCCAGCGATCGGAAAGACCGGAAAGGTCGTGGTTGCTCATGACGGTGCTCGCGAAAAGGCCTGCGCACAGCATAGGCCTGCCGCACGGGCGCGTGTTCGCGGATGCTGCCGCATGCTGATCGCGTTCAATAAACCCTACGGCGTGCTCTGCCAGTTCACGGACCGCAATGTGCCGGCGCGGCCCACGCTCGCGGGCTTCGGTTTGCCTGCGGAGGTGTATCCGGCCGGACGTCTCGATCACGACAGCGAAGGTCTGCTGCTGCTCACCGACGACGGCGCACTGGCACACCGGATCACCGACCCGCGCCACAAGCTCGCGAAGACCTACCGCGTGCAGGTGGAGGGCGAGCCGCAGCCGACGCAGCTCGACGCCCTGCGTCGCGGCGTCGAACTCAACGACGGCATCACGCTCCCGGCGCAGGCGACATGCATCGATGCACCGACGCTGTGGCCGCGCGATCCGCCGGTGCGCTTCCGCAAGACCGTGCCCGATGCGTGGCTGGAACTGACGATCCGCGAAGGCCGCAATCGTCAGGTGCGGCGGATGACCGCTGCCGTTGGCCTGCCGACGCTGCGGCTGGTGCGCGTGGCGATCGGCGATTGGCGGTTGGACGATCTGCAGCCGGGCGAGTGGCGACGGTTGGATTGAGCGACACAATGCTTTTTTGTGGGAGCGGCGGAAGCCGCGAAGCCGGCACGGTTGCCGACGATGCGTTGTTCATCATCATGGCGCAGTTCGTAATGTCGGATTGCATGCAGTGTCGCGCCCGAGAGGGTGCGGGTTTCGCGGCTTCCGCCGCTCCCACAGGTGCAACGCCGTCAGCGTTGCGGACTCAGGTTCCTCTCGGCTTCGCCCGATGCGTCGCGGTCGCGCTCCATGGGTCTTCCGGCCACGGGTGTTTGGGATAGCGGCCCTTCATTTCCTTTTTGACTTCCGGGTAGGTTCTTTCCCAGAAGCTGCGCAGATCCTGGGTGATCTGCAGCGGACGGCCGCCGGGCGACAGCAGATGCAGCGTGAGCGGGATGCGGCCATCGGCGACGCGCGGCGTGTCCGCCAAGCCAAACAATTCCTGCAGTTTCACCGCCAGCACCGGCGGCTGCGGCGCATCGGTCACGGTGTCGTAGGCGTATTCGATCTTCCGCTCCATGCCCGACGGCACGACGATGCGGGTCGGCGTGAGTGCGTCGATGCGCTGACGCATGGCCCAATCGATACCCGATTTCAAAGCATCGCTCAGTTCGTCTTCGCTCAAGGCGTCGAGACGGGTCTTGCCGGCGAACGCGGGTTTCAGCCACGTATCCAGATTTGCCAGCAGCGCGTCATCGGACAGATCGGACAGCGACAGATCGGGCATCCACACGCGCAGGCAGCGCACGCGAGCACGCCACTGCGCCAGCGATTCGCGCCACGGCAGCGCATTGATGCCCAGCGCGCGCACCGCATCGGTCAGCGCCTGCGCGGCATGGGCAGGATCGACGCGACCGGCCGGCCGCGCATCGAGCACGATGCCGTCGAAGCGCTGCACGCGTTCGGCGACCAGCGCGCGCTTCACGTCGTCCCAACGCACTTCGTCGCGATCGGAAAACCGCGCGGCGAAATCACGGCGCAAGCGCCTTTCGTCGACCGGCGCGGCGCGCAGCACTTTCGCGTCCTTCGCTTCGAAGCGCAGGTCGCAGGCGACGATCCACGGTTCGCCGATCATCGCGCTGTCGTCGAACAACTGCGCCATGCGGCCGTTGGCGAGCGGATAGCGGCGCAGATCGCTGCCGTGCCGGTAGCCGATGCGGTCGGGAAACGCGTGCGCCAGCAGATCGCCCAGCGCATGCGCCGGTACGCTGGCCGGTGGTCTGGCGCTGCAG
>JBAQRU010000018.1:0-16701 GCA_049296025.1 Lysobacteraceae bacterium
CCCTACTGGCTGCGTCATTTCGCATGCTTTGTTTGGCCTGCGTCATTTCGATTCGATGATCATTTCAATTCGACATCGTCGATCTGGAACGCGAACGCGCCGACTGGCTGACCGGCGGTGAATGCGAGGCCGCGAACCCGGCTGAGATCCGCGCCGTTGAAGCCGTCGAGCGGGATGCGCACTTCGGTCCATTCGAGCCCGGCGACGAAGGGTTTCACGCTGGGCATCGACTGCATCTGCACGCCGGAGAACAGCATGACGCTGTAGTTGCGGCCGTCACCGCGCGCGCGGAATACCAACACCTTGCGTGCGGAAAGATCAGCGGGCTGCATCGGTTGCGCGGCGGGAAAATACATCGCACCGGACCACGGGAAGGCGAAGCCGGTCTTGATTTCGCCGCTCACCGCAAGCGCGCCGTTTTCGCGCTTGAGCGTCGCGATCGACGCGCCGCCGGCCAGTTGGTCGGTGGTCTGCATCCAGCCGGCGCCGAATTTCGCCGGCAGCATGCCCATCGCCGAGGTCGCGACATCGCCTTCGAAATCATCGACCAGACTGCCGGCGGGAATCGCTTCACCGATGGGCGCCGCAGTGGGTGCCTGCGGCTGCACGCGCGCGACGGCGTAACCGTTCTTCCACACCGTCATGATCGCGCGGGTGGCGAGGATGTCGCGGGTCGGATCGCCCTCGACCATCCACAGATCCGCGCGCTGCCCCACCGCGATACGGCCACGATCGGCGAGGTTGAAGCGACGTGCGGGCACGGAAGTGGCCGCTGCCAATGCTTCGCTCGGCGTGAGACCGGCACGTACCAGCAGTTCGAGTTCGCCATGCATGCTCGCGCCGTGCGCGGTGCCGGGGTTGCCGGCATCGGTGCCGGCGAGGATATCGACGCCGACCGCATGCAGCGCGCGTACGTTGGCGATGGCGTCGGCGAGGATCGCCGGCTTCGGCGTCGCCGCGCCGAAGGTCGCTTTCAGGCTGTCGATCTGCACAGCGGCGAGCCACGGTTTCAATCTGGCGTCTTCGCCGAGCGCGCGACCTTCGCCGGCCTGCGCCATCGTCGCCAGCACCGAGAGCGTCGGTATGACGAAAGCCCTGTTCTTTTTCGCGGAAGCAAAGAACGCCGCGTCGCCCGGCTCGCCGAAGATATGCACGAGGCCATCGGCGCCGCCGTCGATCGCCGACCTGCCTTCGCTCAGGCGCGAGACGTGCACCACCGCGAGTTTGCGCGCCTGGTGCGCGGCGGCGATCGCGGACTTCACCTGCGCTTCGGCGATCGTCGGGATGCGCGTGGTCGCGCTGTACGCGCTCATGTCTTCGATGATCAGCTTGATGTAGTCCGAGCCTTCGCCGACGCGCGCGGCGACAAATACGGCTGCATCGCCATCGGCGGCGAGCGTCGGCACTTTCATGCCGTACTGGGTGCCGTGGCCGCCGGGCGCGGTGACCGCGGCACCAGCGCTCCACAGATCGGCCTCATCGGTGCGCGCCAGCGATTCGCGCTTGTTTTTCAGCGCGGACAAGCGGCCGACGTCGCCCATCATGTCCAGCTCGGTGGTCACGCCGAAGCGCAAGGCATCGCGCGTTGCGTCGCCCCAGCTATGGGTATGCGCGTCGATCAGCCCGGGCAACAGCGTCTTGCCGCTGCCGTCGACGGTGGAAAAATCCTTCGGCGCGTCGAATTTGGCGCCGACGGCCGCGATGCGTCCGTCGATCACCAGCACATTGGTGTTCGGCAGCACGCGCACGCCGTCGAAGACGCGGACGTTGCGGATGACGACATCGTTGGCGGCGTCGTTGTCGCGGGCAGGCGCGGCGGCGTGCGATGCGCTGGAGACGGAGGCGGCGATCGCAATCGCGATGGCGACCGGGAGGCCGACACCGGAGCGGCGTGTGCAGCGTTTCATGGCGGGATTCCTCATGGGACGGGTTTGGAGGGACAAGACGCTCCAAGGCCGCCGATGTGACATCGGCAGACATTTCCTTGAAACGCGGGCGCCGGCGTCAGGGGTGCGGTGGCGGGCGGGGCGTGTTCACAGCCAGCCCTTCTGTCTTGCCAGCCGGTAGGCTTCGATGCGATTGCCGACGCCGAGCTTGCCGATGGCTTCGGAGAGGTAATTGCGCACGGTGCCGTGCGAGAGATTGAGCTGGGTGGCGATCTCTCCGGCGGACAGGCCTTCGCCGGCAAGGCGCAGCGTCTGGCGTTCGCGATCATTGAGCGGATCGGCTTCGGACCAGGCTTCGAGCGCGAGCTGCGGGTCGATCGCTTTGCCGCCGCGATGCACTTTGCGCAGCGCTTCGGCGAGGTCTTCGGCCGGCGCGTCCTTCAGCAGATAGCCGGACACGCCGGCATCCAGCGCGCGACGCAAAAAACCGGCGCGCGCGAAGGTGGTCACGATCACCACCTTCGTCGGCAGCGCATGGCGCTGGATGCGCTGCGCCAGCTCCAGCCCGGTGAGACCGGGCATTTCGATATCGGTGACCAGCAGATCGGGCTTGAGCCGCTGCAGCTCGCGCCATGCGGCCTCGCCGTTGGCGGCGGCGCCGAGCACTTCGATGTCGGTCTCCAGCGACAGCAGTGCGGTCAACGCGCCGCGCACCATCGCCTGGTCTTCCGCCAGCAGCACGCGGATCATGCCTGCATCGCCAGGTTGGGCGACGGCGCGGCGGATGCATCGTCGTGTTCGAGATGCTCGGCAAGCGGCACCTGCGCTTCGATGCGCGTGCCCTCGCCCTTGCGCGAGTCGATGCGCAGCCGTCCGCCGAGCGCTTCGATCCGCTGGCGCATGCCGTCCAGGCCGTTGCCGGGAACGATCGCGCCGCCGCGACCATCGTCGGCGACCCGCAGCACCGCTTCGCCATCGATCAATGCGATCGAGATGCGCGCTTCGCGGGCCTGCGCGTGACGCTGGAGATTGGTCACCGCCTCGCGCAGGGTCATCGCCAGCGCGGTTTCCACTTTCGCGGGCAGCGCACGCGGGTCGTTGCTGCGCGGGTCGATCTCGGAAACCAATGCGATGCCGTCGCTGCCGAGCAGCAGTTTCGCCGAGACCAGTTCCGCAGCGAGTCCGGTGGCGCGGATACCGGTGACCGCCGAACGCACCTGCGCCAATGCGTCGCGCGCGACCCGGCTGACTTCGACGATCTCGCGGTGCGCGGCCTCGCGCGCCTGCGGCGAATCTCCGCGCAGCAGCAGCTTGCCGGCCAGCTCGCTTTTCAGCGCCACCAGCGACAGCGTGTGGCCGAGCAGATCGTGCAGGTCGCGGCCGATGCGCTCGCGCTCGGCCAATGCCGCGAGCCGGCGCACTTCATCGTGCGAGAGCTTCAGTTCGGCGCGCTTGCGGTTGCTCTCGACGAAATAATGGTTGCCGAAGAACACCGCCACCGAGACGATCAGCGTGATCAGGAACACGAAGACCGGGTAATCCAGAACCATGATTTCGGCGAGGAAGCCGCCGAGGATCGCCACCGCCAGCAGCAGCCGCTTCCACAGCGGGCCGCCGAGCATCGCCGCGAAGCCGACCGCGTAGATCGTGTAGGCATTGGCGAACGGGTTCGACGGCAGCAACGCATAGCCGATGACGGCGATCGCCAGCGTGCACAGCAGCGACCGCACTCCGCTGGTGCGATAGGCCGCGAAGTGGAACGGCAGGAACACCGCGATCGACAGCAGCGTCGGCCCGAGGATGCGCGGCAGCGGCCCACGCCAGGCCTCGGTTTCGCCGAACCACGACAGCACGATCGGCAGGAACAGGAAGACCAGATAGCCCAGCGTGTAGAACGGCATCCAGCCGAGTCCGTGCGACTCGGGCACCAGACGCCCGCGCCAGCGCAGCAGCAGCGACTTCAGCGGTGGACTCATGACAGGCCTCGTGCGCGGGTGGAGAGAATGGATGCCGGCGACTGTAACGGCCGCCGGCTCAGGCCGCGATCCGGCGACGCGCCAGCACGAAGAAGCACCGTGACACCAATCAGCACGCCCAGGTGCAGCGCGATCGCGGTGCTTTTGCCGGCGCCGTTGGCGCCCAGCAGCGCCAGCACCTCGCCGCGCTGGAGGGACCGGTCGACCCGTCCAGCGCCCGGATGGCGCCGTAGCGCTTGCGGCTGCCGCACAGTTGCGCGAGAGGTCGGTCGTGGAAGGTCGGGCTCATCGTCGGCACTCTGGTTGCAATGGCGCCAGAGTAGGCACCCGCCCGGCCGGCGGGCAGTCGGAAGCGTCAGCCATCGACCATGACATTCGTCAGCTGACGACCGGGAGCCGAGGCATTACTCTTGCCGTCGCTTGAGCCCGTCCCTCCCGGACAGGCTTACTGTGACCGGAAACCCGGGCACCCCTTGCCCACTCCGTCGGAGCAGACGCCCGCGCGCCTGGTTCATCGATCCCCGGACCGTATCGCGACAATGCCGCCGGCTTCAGCAGCGCCTGCGGCAATGGCTGCCAGCGGCGGCGTGAATTCAGACTTCTGGGCTGTTCTACGGTTTTCGGTCACACTTTGCGACAAAATTACGAATTCGTCCTGGAAGACCATGAATACCAACGCCGATCTGCTCAAGGAACTCCGCATCGACCGCAACGCCGCCGCCGAACCACCGCCTTCGCGGCGCGGGCTTTGGATCGGCCTGCTGGCAACCGCCGTGGTGGCGGCGCTCGGGATCGGCGGCTGGAAACTGTTCGCCGGCAACGACAGCATCGAAGTGCGCATGGCCACCGCCGCTCCGATCGCCGCCACCAGCAGCGGCGCCGCCTCGGTACTGGACGCGACCGGCTATGTCGTCCCGCGCCGCATCGCCACGGTCTCGGCGAAAGTCACCGGCAAGGTCCGCGAAATCCTGATCGAAGAAGGCATGCGGGTGGAAGCCGGCCAGATCCTGGCAACGCTGGATCCGATCGATGCCGACTCGTCGCGCGCACTGGCGCAGTCGCAGCTGGAAGCTTCGCGCAGCCAGGTCGGCAGCGTTTCCGCGCAGCTGAAGGAAGCGGAAGCCAACGCCTCGCGTCTGGGCCAACTGGTCGGCCAGAAGCTGGTCTCGCGCCAACAGTACGAACAGGCCGTCGCCGCGCGCGACTCGCTGCGCGCACAGCTGATCACCGCGCAGCGCAACGCCCAGGTGTCCTCCGATTCGCTGCGCATCGCCGACAACGGCGTGGACAACACCATCGTTCGCGCGCCGTTCGCCGGGATCATCATCGCCAAATCCGCGCAGCCGGGCGAAATCATCTCGCCGGCCGCCGCTGGCGGCGGCTTCACCCGGACCGGTATCGGCACCATCGTCGATATGGATTCGCTGGAAATCGAAGTGGACGTCAACGAGGCCTACATCGGCAAAGTGCAGCCGAAGATGCCGGTGGAGGCGACGCTCAACGCCTACCCGGACTGGAAGATTCCGGCCGAAGTCATCGCGATCATTCCCACCGCCGACCGCAGCAAGGCCACGGTGAAGGTCCGCATCGCACTGCTGCAGCGCGACGGACGCATCGTCCCGGACATGGGCGTGCGGGTGAGCTTCCTCGACAAGAAGACAGCCGGCGACCCGTCCGCACCCGTGGCGCCCAAGCCGGTCGGCGTACTGGTCCCCAACGACGCCATCACCCAGCGCCAGATCGACGGAAAAGACACCGATGTCGTCTTCATCGTAGAGGAGGGCAAGGCCGTCGCCACGCCCGTCAAGGCCGCGGAGATCCGGGGCGAGCAGCGCGTGGTGCTGTCCGGGCTGTCGCCCGGCGACACCGTGGTGTCCGCACCGCCCGTCGTATTGCAGGACGGGGTCGAAGTGTCCGAAAAGGCCGACAAGTAATTTCCCCCGCGAGCGCCCACTACGCGCCTCAGACGGCGCTTTCCTCATCCACCATCAGTCCCCTGTGAGAGATCGCCCATGTCCGCACTGATCAGCATCCGCGACGTCACCAAGACCTACAGCCGCGGCAAGCAGCAGGTCGAAGTCCTGCACGGCATCAACCTTGAAATTCCCAAGGGCGATTTCGTCGCACTGATGGGCCCGTCCGGCTCCGGCAAGACCACGCTGCTGAACCTGATCGGCGGACTGGACCAGCCCACCGGCGGCGAGATCAGCATCGATGGCAAGCGCATCGACACCCTCAGCGCCGGCCAGCTCACCCAATGGCGGGCCAGCAACGTGGGCTTCGTCTTCCAGTTCTACAACCTGATGCCGGTGCTCACCGCCCAGGGCAACGTCGAGCTGCCGCTGCTGCTGACCAAACTCAATGCGGCCCAGCGCAAGCGCAACGCCGAAGTCGCGCTGCAGGTCGTGGGCCTGGGCGATCGCGGCAAGCACAAGCCGCGCGAACTCTCCGGCGGACAGGAACAGCGCGTCGCCATCGCCCGCGCCATCGTCTCCGACCCCAGTCTGCTGGTCTGCGACGAACCGACCGGCGACCTCGACCGCAAGACCGCCGACGAGATCCTGACACTGCTGCAGACGCTCAACCGCGAACACGGCAAAACCATCGTGATGGTCACCCACGATCCGCTCGCCGCGGAGTACGCCAAGCGCACGGTCCATCTCGACAAGGGCCGATTGATCGAGCAGGCCCACGCAGCGCACGCGACGGCCTGAGCCGCGCAGGGAGATCGTCATGACCAAGACCGGATTCGTCGTCGCCAATCTGTTCCGCAAGAAGGCCCGAACCTCGCTGACGATGCTGTCCATCGTCACCGCGTTCCTGCTGTTCGGGCTGCTGCAGTCGGTGAACGTGCTGTTCAACGCTGGCGCCGATTTCCTCGGCACCGCCCGCCTCATCACCCAGGCCCGCGTGTCCTTCACCCAGTCGCTGCCGATGCGCATGCGCGCCGAGATCGAGAACGTGCCGGGCGTGGAAGCGGTGACCCAGTCGCAGTGGTTCGGCGGCGTGTGGCAGGGCAAGGACCAACTGGTCGCGCTCGCGGTCGATCCGCTGCGCTTCCACGCGGTCTATCCCGAGTGGGATCTACCCGAAGCGCAGTGGAAGCAGTTCGCCGAAACCCGCACGGCGATGGTCGCCGGGCGCAAGGTGGCCGACCAGTACGGATGGAAGGTCGGCCAGAAGGTGCCGATCAGCTCCAACATCTTCCCGCAGAAGAACGGCAGCAAGGACTGGGTCTTCGATCTGGTCGGCATCGTCGACGGCAAGGACGAGGAGTGGAAACGCCAAGCCACGCAGGTCTGGATCAACCACGGCTATTTCGACGAAGAGAACCAGTTCGGCAGCGGCTCCGGGGGCATCTACCTGATCAAGCTCAAGTATCCGGAAGCCGCCGCGAAGGTGGCGCGCATCATCGATGCGAAGTTCGAGAACTCGCCCGACGAGACCAAGACCCAGAACGAAAAGGACTGGAATCTCGGCTTCGCCAAGCAGTTCGGCGACATCGGCCTGATCGTCCGCTGGATCCTGTTCGCGGTGTTCTTCACCCTGCTGCTGGTGGTGGGCAACACGATGGCCCAGAGCATGCGCGAACGCGTGCCGGAGATGGCGGTGCTGAAAACGCTGGGCTTCTCCGACACCACCGTATTGGGTTTCGTGCTGGCCGAAACGGTGGCGCTGTGCGCCATCGGCGGCCTGATCGGACTGGCCTTGGCCACGGTCGCCGGCTGGCTCATCGCGCAGTCGGGCATCCCGATTCCGCTGCGCGTGGAGTGGCGGGTGTGGACCGCCGGCATCATCGCCATCCTGCTGCTGAGCATCGCGGTCGGGCTGCTGCCCGCGCTGCGCGCCAAGCGGCTGAAGATCGTCGACGCCCTCGCGGGCCGCTGACCGCACCCCTTTCAGGAGAGAATCCCAATGCTGTCGCAGATCTTCGCCATTACCGGCGTCAACCTCAAAAGCATCCCGGAGCGCTGGGGGCCATCGCTGGTCATCATCATCGGCCTGGCCGGCGTGGTGGCGGTGTTCACCGCGCTGCTGGCGATGAGCGAAGGCTTCAGCGCCACCCTCGCCGCCACCGGCAGCAAGGACAACGCCCTGATCATGCGCGGCGGCTCGGCCACCGAGCTGAATTCGGGCCTGAGCCGCGAAGAAGCCAACCTGATCAAGCTCGGGCCCGGCATCCGCAAGGGGGCCGACGGCAAGCCGCTGGCCTCGGCCGAGATCATCGTGATCGCCGAGCTGTTCAAGATCGGCGAGACCCTCAACGGCTCGAACCTCACCGTCCGCGGCGTGGAACCGGCCGCGTTCGCGCTGCGGCCCAAGCTGAAGATCGTCGAAGGCCGTCAGTTCAAGCCGGGCCTGCGCGAACTGGTGGTCGGTCGCAGCGTGAGCAAGCAGTTCGACGACGCGCAGGTCGGCAAAACCCTGCGCATGCGTGGCTCGGACTGGACGGTGGTCGGCGTGTTCGAATCCGGCGACGCCCACGAAAGCGAACTGTGGACCGACGTGGAGGTCGCGCAGTCCAGCTTCGGCCGCAACGGCCACAGCTCGGTGCTGGCCGGGATGGAGAGCGAGAAATCGCTCAAGGGCCTGGGCGCGGCGCTGAAGGCCGACCCGCGGCTCAACGTGGACGTGATCTCGCAGCAGGAATACTTCAGCGCCCAGACCGAACAGTTCCGCGAGACCATCGGTGTGCTGGCGATCGTGGTCACGTCGATCATGGCCCTCGGTGCGATCTTCGCCGCGCTCAACAGCATGTTCGCGGCGGTCGCCACCCGCGCCAAGGAGATCGCCACGCTGCGCGCGATTGGTTTTGGCGGCTTCCCGGTGCTGGTCTCGGTGATGATCGAGGCGCTGACCCTGGCGCTGGCGGGCGGGGTGATCGGTGCGCTGATCGCCT
This sequence comes from Lysobacteraceae bacterium, assembly GCA_049296025.1. Taxonomy (GTDB): domain Bacteria; phylum Pseudomonadota; class Gammaproteobacteria; order Xanthomonadales; family Xanthomonadaceae; genus Lysobacter_I. Next base: position 8,763 of record JBAQRU010000018.1, read on the forward strand.
ACGTGCTGTTCAACAACATGTCGGTCTCGACCGTCGGCGCCAACTTCACCCAGGTGGTGTTCGCGTTCAAGGTCACGCCGATCCTGGTGGGCATCGGCCTGCTGATCTCGATCGTGGTCGGCTTCATCGGTGGCCTGATCCCGGCAGCGATCGCGGCGCGCCAGTCGGTCACCACGGCGCTGCGCAGCGCCTGAGTCCAGGTCTTGCGTGGTTCACGAACGAGGCGCCGATCGGCGCCTCGTTCGCGTTCGGGGCATGGAAAATCGCGACGGGCCGCCGCTGCGGAATCGCAGCGGGAGCCTGATCCGCCATGCGATTCCCGACGCGCGCGACAAATCCCCAAGGGCAAGCAGTCATGGGCTCGAAGCGCGCCGCGCCCGGCGCAGGCTGTCGAACGCGAAGATCGCCAATGCGATCCAGATGACGATGAAACCGATCGCGCGGTCGCGGTCAAAGCGTTCGCGGAATACCAGCACGCCGATCAGGAACTGCATGGTCGGGGCCACATACTGCATCAGCCCGATGGTCGAGAGCGGCACGCGCCGGACCGCGAACGAGAACGCGATCAGCGGCAGCGCGGTCAGCGCACCGCCGAAGATCAGCAGCGCGTCGGCGGTGAATCCCCACGTACCGAAGAAACCGCCCTGCCCGCTGGTTTCCATCCACAGCAGATAGGCCAGCGCCGGCAGCAGCAACACCGAATTCTCGAAGCCGAGCCCGGTCACCGAGTCGACCGCCGCGAGTTTGCGGATCACGCCGTAAAGCCCGAACGATCCCGCCAATGTCAGCGCGATCCACGGAAAGCTGCCGTAATTGAAGGTCAGCCAGAGCACGCCGGCAGCGGTGATGGCGACCGACAGCCACTGGATCGGATTCAGCCGCTCGCGCAGGAACAGCGTGCCGATCACCACATTGAGCAGCGGATTGATGAAATACCCGAGGCTGCTTTCGACCACGTGCCCGGCGTTCACCGCCCAGATGTACAGGCCCCAGTTGATCCCGATGCACAGGCCGCTGAGGGTCAGCATCGCAGCAAGCCGCGGCTTGGCGAGGATCACGGCGAACCAGCCGCGCCCCCGCGACCACAGCAGCCACAGCGCGACCAGCACCGCGCTCCACAGCACGCGATGGGCGACGATCTGCAGCGACGGCAGCGCCTTGAGCAGATGCCAGTAGAGCGGCATCAGCCCCCACAGCACGAACGCGCTGGCGGCGATCGACAGCCCTTTGCGATCCAGTCCCTGCGCCGGCGTCATCCGCGCGCTTTCGCTCGAGTGATCGCGACCACGCCGATCAGGATCACCGCCAATGCGCCGAGATCGTGCAGGCCGAAGTGCTCATCGCCCAGCCACGCGCCCAGCATCACCGCGATCGGCGGATTGACGTAGGCGTAGCTCGACGCCAGGGCCGGGCGCACATGGTTCAACAGCCAGATGTAGGCGCCGAAGCCGCCGATGGAGCCGAAGACCGCGAGATAGATCAGCGCTGCGCTGCCCTGCGTGGTCGGCGCGGCGGGCAGGCGCTCGCCCACCGCCAGACCGAGCGCGATCAGCATCACCCCGCCGCAGAGCATCTGCGTGGCGGCGGCCATGAACGGCGACGGCAGATCGCGCCCGCGCGACCACACCGAGCCGAACGCCCAGGCGATCGGTGCGATCAGCAGCAGGGTCAGGCCGCGCGGTGTCGACGACAGGCTGCTGCCGGCGTTGAGCCAGAGCACGCCGATGAAACCGATACCGATGCCGAGCCATTCGCCGCGACTGGGATGACGGCCGGACATCGCCCCGAACAGGCCCATCCACAGCGGCATCGATGCGATCGCGATGGCCGCGAGCCCGGACGACACGTCCTCTTCCGCCAACACCACCATGCCGTTGCCGAGCAGCATCATCAGCAGGCCCATCACTGCGAGCGACGGCCACTGCTTGCGCGTCGGCGCAGGGACGCCGCGCCAGCGCAGCACCGCGTACATCAACCCGCCCGCCAGCAGCATGCGTCCGCCGGACACCACCAGCAGCGGCGGCCAGCCGCCTTCCAGCGCGAAGCGGATACCCAGATAGGTCGAGCCCCAGATGAGATACACCGCCGTCAGCGCAAGCGCGACGGCGAGCGTGGAGGCAGGGCGCGGGTCGCCCGCGGATGGAGCGGCCATCGCAGTGCTCGAAAAGAAAATGGGGGAAATGAAGACATGTCGCAGCGCCGCAGCGACCGGGTCATTCTACGCTCGCGTTTCAGACGATTGGCGCGCGTCGCGGAACACAGTAAAGCTTTTCGTCGCGATGCCCAGCGCTTGCAGGAGCGACTTCAGCCGCGAAACATGCGTTGTTTCAGATCACGGTCGGTTTCGCGACTGAAGTCGCTCCTGCAAAAACACGCGGCCTATCGGGCGCCGATGACCTCGCGCCCGAGCAACTGCTGCTTCAACGCCAGCCCCCAGCGATACCCGCCCAGCGAACCATCGCCACGGATCACCCGATGGCAGGGGACCACAATTGCGACGCGGTTGTGGGCGCAGGCGCTGGCGACCGCGCGCGCCGCCTTCGGCGCATCCAGCGACGCGGCGAGTTCGGCATAGCTGCGGGTTTCGCCCGCGGGAATCTTCATCAGCGCATCCCAGACCCGTTTCTGGAACGCGGTGCCGATCAGATCGACCGGAATCCTGTCCGCAGCCCGCATCCGCTTGCCCGCAAGCGCATCGGCGACCGCACGCACGCGCGGCGCGAGGAATTCGTCGCGCCCGGCATCGACCTGCTGCAGCTGCGCGCGCGGAAATTCGGCGTGGAGCCTGCGCTCCAGCGCATCGACATCGTCGCCCAGCTCGACCATGCAGATGCCGCGCGCGGTGGTGGCCACCATCGCCTGTCCCAGCGCGGTCGCAACGATGCTCCAGCGGATCTCCTCGCCGCCGCCGCCGGCGCGATAGCGCGCGGGCGTCATGCCGAGCTTCGCGGCCCCGGTTTCGTACACCCGCGACGGCGACCCGTAGCCGGCGTCGTACAGCGCCGCGCTGACATCGCGACCGCCTTTCAGTGCGGATTTCAGTGCGCCGAGTTTGCGCTGGGCAAGATACTCGGCCGGGCTCAGGCCGAAGCGCGCGCGGAAACGACGCTGCAGATGCGAGGCGCTGAGCCCGACCGCCGCCGACAGTTCGGCGAGCGTCGGTTCGCCGGCATCGAGCAGTTCGCGGGCACGTTCGAGCGGGTCATGAGGGATGTTGCGCATGCGGCAGAGACTAACGGGGGTTTCAGGCACCCGCTATCCGATTCTTGCGCCCGTGAATGCATCCAGAGCGCGACTTCGAATTCCATGAACAGAAACGGGCCCTCGCGGGCCCGTTTCCTTGTCGTCGTATCGTCGGGCGATCAGTTCGCCCACTGCCCCGGTTTGCGCGCTTCGGTCAACAGGACCTGCGCCGACAGCGGCTTGTCGTTGCCCAGCACGTGCACCGCATCGACCAGGATCGCGGCCGACTCGCGCAGCAGCGGATCGGGGCGCTTCTGCGCGGCTTTCTCGCGCGCGGCATCCTGGGCGACGTTGCGCTCGCTGGAGGTCAGACCGTCGTCGGTGTCTTCGGCCAGTGGATCGATGTCCAGACCCATCGCCTTGCGCGCTTCCTGGCGCTGTTTGCGCTTGGCGGCATCGCGGTCGCGCTCGGTGCGGCGCTCGGCCTCGTTCAACGAGATCCACTTCTTCGCGGTTTCCTCGCGGAACTGCGCGATGTCCTCGGACCACCACTGGAATTCCTTGTCGTTCGCCACGCGCGCATCGTGCAGCGATTTGAGCTGCGGCAGCAGCGGGCCGAAATCGCCGTACTGGGTATGCGGCACCGCTGCGATCCGGGTCCACGGCAAGGCATTGTCGTAGGTGCTTTCGCCGAATTCGCTGGCGTCCACGCTGACCGGGAAGGCGATATCCGGCACGACGCCCTTGTTCTGGGTGCTGCTGCCGCCCGGCAGGAAGAACTGCGCGATGGTCAGCTTCACCTGGCCGAAACGCTGGCCGTTGTTCATCGGCCAGCGGTCCAGATCGACCAGATTCTGCACCGTGCCTTTGCCGAAAGTGGTTTCGCCGATGATCAGGCCACGGCCGTAATCCTGGATCGCACCGGCGAAGATTTCCGAAGCCGAAGCCGAGCCGCGATTGATCAGGACCGCCAACGGGCCATCCCACGCCACGCCAGTGTCGGAGTCGCTGTCGACCTGCACCCGGCCGCCGGATTCGCGCACCTGCACCACCGGGCCCTTGTCGATGAACAGGCCGGTCAGGTCCACCGCTTCGGCCAGCGAACCGCCGCCGTTGTAGCGCAGATCGATCACCACGCCGTCGACGTTCTGCTCGCGGAAGCCGAGCAGCAGTTTCCTGGAGTCCAGCGTGGCGGAAGCGTAATCGTCGCTGTTGCGGCGCTTGCCTTCGAAATCCTGATAGAACGCCGGCAGCTTGATCACGCCGATGCGGCGCGCGGGCTGTCCATCGACACCCGGGATGGTCAGCACTTCACCCTTGGCGGCCTGTTCTTCCAGACGGATCTTGGCGCGATTCAGCACGATCCGGTTCGGCTTGCTGTCGAGCACCGCTTCGGCCGGCACGATATCCAGGCGCACCTGGGTGCCTTTCGCGCCCTTGATCTTGTCGACGACATCGTCGAGACGCCAACCGATGATGTCCTCCATGGCGCCGTTCGCGCCCTGGCCGACCGCGACGATGCGATCGCCGGCCTTGAGCTTGCCGCTGCTCATCGCCGGACCGCCCGCGATCAGCTCGCGGATCACCACCACGTCGTCCTGCTTCTGCAACTGCGCGCCGATGCCCTCCAGCGACAGGCTCATGCTCTGCTCGAAGCGTTCGGCCGCGCGCGGATCGAAGTAGTCGGTATGCGGATCGATCGACGTGGCGTAGGCGTTGAGAAAGGTCTGGAACGCATCGATGCCGTTGAGTTCCGCCACGCTCTTGGACAGGTTGGCGTAACGCTTGTCGAGGGTCTTGCGGATCTCGTCGGGCTGCTTGCCGGCGAGCTTGAGACGCAGCCAGTCGTTGCGCACCGACTGCTGCCACAGTTTGTCGAGTTCGGCGGTGTCGGCGACCCATGGCGCGTCTTTGCGGTCGTATTCCCAGCGGTCGCTGCCGTCGAAGCGGAAGATGTCCTTGTCGAGCAGGCCGCGCGCATGCGTCACGCGTTCGTTCACGCGCTGCTGGTACAGCGCGAACATCTCGAACGCAGGCGCCACTTCACCGCTCTTGATCGCGTCGTCGAGCTTGACCCGGTAGGTCGTCAGCTTGTCGATGTCCGCAGCGGTGAAGAACAGCTTCGCGGGATCGAGCGATTCGAGATAGCGCTTGAACACTTCCGCGGAAAGGTTGTCGTCCAGCGCGCGCGGCCGGTAGGCGTAACGGCTGTCGGACAGGATGCCGTAGACCAGCTTGGCGGCGGTGGCCTGCTCGGCGCTGGGGCTGCCGGCATCGGCCTGCGCGGTGAGCCACGCCACCGGCGCGGTCAGCGCGAGGGCGAGCAGGGTAACCGGAAGTGCTTTGGCGACTTTCATCGGCGATCTCATTGATTGGAGCGAGCGTTGGTTGGAGCGAGCGTTTCGGGAACGGAGTATTCAAAAAACGGTGGCGCAATGCCGCTACGGAAGGCGAATGGCCCCGGGATGCACCCGGAGACTCATCCCTTGGAGCCTACGACTCTGGAGAGTACCTAAAGTTTCGGCGGACACACACCACCCATGGTCATGCCCGACCCGTGAATGCGGGTATCCCGACGGTCGGTCGGGCCGCCGTTCATGCGCGGGACGGCTTCAGCCGACACCGGCCCCGGCCGCCTGCCGATCGGCGTGATACGAACTGCGCACCATCGGGCCGGAGGCGACGTGGCTGAAGCCCAGCGACATGCCGTAGTCCTCCAGCGCCTTGAACTCGTCGGGCGTCCAGTAGCGCAGGACAGGATGGTGGTAGGCGCTGGGCTGCAGGTACTGGCCGATGGTGATCATGTCGACGTCGTGCGCGCGCAGGTCGCGCAGGGTGCCCTGCACCTGGTCCATGGTTTCGCCCAGGCCGAGCATGATCCCGCTCTTGGTCGGCACGTCCGGATGCTGGGCCTTGAACTGCTGCAGCAGGGTGAGCGACCACTGGTAGTCGGCGCCCGGGCGCACGTTGCGGTAGAGCTCCGGCACGGTTTCGAGGTTGTGGTTGAACACGTCCGGCGGATGCTTCGCGAGGATCTCCAGCGCGCGCTCCATCCGGCCCTTGCCACGGAAGTCCGGGGTGAGGATTTCGATCTTCGTCTGCGGGCTGTGTTCGCGCACCGCCGCGATGCAGTCGACGAAATGCTGGGCGCCGCCATCGCGCAGGTCGTCGCGATCGACGCTGGTCACCACCACGTACTTCAGGCGCATGTCGGCGATGGTGCGGGCGAGGCTCAGCGGCTCGTCGGCATCCGGCGGCTTCGGCCGGCCATGGGCGACATCGCAGAACGAGCAGCGGCGGGTGCAGACCTCGCCGAGGATCATGAACGTGGCGGTGCCGTGGTTGAAACATTCGTGGATGTTCGGGCAGCTGGCTTCCTCGCACACGGTGACGAGGCGGTTGTCGCGCAGCTTGCTCTTGAGCGCCTGCACCGCGTTGCCGGCGGGAATCCGCACCCGGATCCACGACGGCTTGCGCAGCACCGGGGCATCGGCGAACTGCACCGGCGAGCGCGCGATCTTGTCGGCGGCCACCTGTTTCGCTCCTGGTTCGAGCGACGCGGGCGCCTCGCCGACGACGGTCAGGGGAATGGTTTTCTCGGCGGGCGTCGGTGTGGACATCAGGCGGCCTGGGGCGCCGCCGCAGCGGCTGAAAGGAAAGAGAGTGCGGCAAGGTCCGGCGGCGGCGCGGTCTGCAGCCGCAGGCCGAACTGCGCGGCCAGGTTGTCCAGCAGTACGGGTTTGACCGCATCGAGGCTGGAAGGGCCGCCGAGGTCCAGCATCGAGGTCACCTGCAGTCCGGCGTAGCCGCAGGGGTTGATGCGGTGGTACGGCGCAAGGTCCATATCGACGTTGAACGCCAGCCCGTGGAAGGTGCAGCCGCGACGCACGCGGATGCCCAAGGCAGCGACCTTGGCGTCGTTGACGTACACGCCGGGCGCGCCGTCGCGGCGTACGGCACGGATGTTCCAGTGGTCGAGGGTGTCGATCACCGCCTGCTCGATCCTGCAGACGTAGTCGCGCACGCCGATCTTCAGGCGCTTCAGGTCCAGCAGCGGGTAGGCGACGATCTGGCCGGGACCGTGATAGGTCACCTGGCCTCCGCGATCGACCTTGATCACCGGGATGTCGCCCGGCATCAGCACGTGCTCGGGCTTGCCGGCCTGGCCGAGGGTGAAGACGGGGTCGTGTTCGACCAGCCAGAGCTCGTCGGGCGTGTCGGCGTTGCGGGCGTCTGTGAAACCCTGCATCGCCCGCCAGACCGGTTCGTAGGCGTAACGTCCGAGGTCGCGGACCTGCGCCGACAGAGTCACAGCGTCCACTTGATGTCCGGATCGGCGCGCAGCGCGTCGTGCGCCGCTTCGTAGCGGCTGCGATCTTCGGCGTGGATGCTCAGGCGGATCGACACGAACTTGCCGCCCGAGGAATTGCGCGTCGCGACCGTCTCGCGCAGCACCGGGATTCCGATCGCCTCCAGCACTTCCGGGATGCGCTCCTCCAGCCCGGCGCCCGCAGGGCCCATGGCGGTGATCTCGAAGACGCCCGGAAACTGGAAGCCGTGGTCGGGATGGTCGGAGCCGATATTCATGCGTGGATTATGGGCCCGATCCACAGCCAACCCAAGGCCCGGAACGTGCCGGGATGCACGTCCAATGGTGTCGAACGAACCTGGACCCGTCTGAATCCGTTCTATAGGGTGCGCCTCGGCGCACCAATGCTTGAAATCACCCAGAAAACCCATGCGCCAAGGCGCACGC
>JBAQRU010000019.1:0-2509 GCA_049296025.1 Lysobacteraceae bacterium
TCGCGAACACCGTCTGCCCAGGCGACACCGGCAGCCGGTAGCGCCCGCGAGCGTCGGTGATCGCCAGCGTTCGGCCGTTCGACAGCGCCACCCCGGCGATACCCCGCTCGCCTCGGCCCTGGCGACCATCGCCATCGCCGTCTTCGAACACCGTGCCCACCAGCGTGCGCACCTCGTCGGACGCCTGCACGCCCCCGCTTGCCGCAAGCAGCACCAGCCACAGCACACCATTGCGAAACCGCATCGTCGCCTCTTTATTGCCCGGGCCAGTACAGGATTATGCCTTCCCATCGACGCCGGTCGTAACGGTATCCGCCGGCCAGACTGCAGTAACATCTCGCTGATCCGGATCACTGGGGGAGATGCATGCCGTTTCGAAGCACCTGGTTATGGGCAACCGCCTTGGCGACGGTTGCGGTGCTGTTCGCGATCAGCTGCCCTGCGGCCAATGCACCACCGGCCGAACTGGACGACCGCACCGATGCGTTGCAGCTCACGCCATACCTCAGCTATCTGCACGACAAGCGCACGGTCGATTCCGCGGACGATGCATGGCGGCTGATCGCCGCCGGTCGCTTCGAGCGTGTGCCCAACGGCAAGACCGCCTTCGGCTTCCAGGAAGGCGCGTACTGGTTCCACGCCAGGATCATCAACCAGAATCCCGACGAACCCTACTGGATGCTGGTGCAGAGTTTCGCGCTGCTTGACCGCGTCGACGTGTATCTGCGCTATCCGGACGGGCATATCGTCCAGCACGCAAGCGGCGACTCGCTGCCGTTCTCCGCACGCAGCATTTCCTATCGGCATCCGAATTTCCGGATCGCGCTGCCGCCGGGCGAAGCCGTCGATCTGCTGGTGCGCACGCAAAGCCAGAGTTCGATGCAGGTGCCGCTGGAGCTGTACACGCCGGCCGCGTTCACCTCGATCTCGCGCGACGCGCAGTTCGTGATGGGCGTGTACTACGGCATTCTGCTCGCGCTGTTCGTCTACAACCTGGTGCTGTGGATCACCCTGCGCGATGCCAGCTATTTCTGGTACCTGTTCCACATCAGCGCGTTCGGCCTGGTGCTGTTCACGCTCAACGGTTACAGCTTCGAGCATCTGTGGCCCAACAGTCCGTGGCTGGCGAATGTCGCGGTGCCGCTGTCGATCTGCATGGCAATCGTCGGCATGCAGCAGTTTTCGCGCAATTTCCTCGAACTGCCGAAGCGCTTCCCGCGCGGCAACATCGTCAGCCTCTGCGTCATCGCCGTCTGCGTCGCGCTGGGCGTCGCAGCGCTGTGGCTGCCGTATCGCATCGCAACGCCATGGGCCACGCGCGCGGTGATCGTCAGCGTGCTGTGGACGGTCACGGTCGCGATCGTCGTCCTGCGCCGCGGCTACATGCCGGCGCGTCTGTTCCTCGTCGCGTGGGCGGTGTTCCTGACCGGCGCCGCGATGATCGCCGCGCTCGCCTTCGGCCTGCTGCCGAAAAACATGATGACCGAATACGGCGTGCAGATCGGTTCGGCGCTGGAAATGCTGCTGCTGTCGATCGCATTGAGCTACCGCTACGCATCGCTGCGCAACGAGAACGAGCGGATCGCCGCCGAAGCCAATCTGCAGCTGGAACGGAAGGTCGCGCAGCGCACCCAGGAAGTGCGCAGCACGCTGATGCAACTGGAGGACGCCCACCGCCGGCTGCGCGATTCCAGCCGCCGCGACGGCCTCACCGGCCTCTACAACCGCGCCCATTTCCACGAAAACTTCGAGCTGCTGTTGAGGGAGTCGCGAGAACAGAAGCAGCCGCTGTCGCTGCTGATGATCGATCTGGACCATTTCAAATCGATCAACGACAAATACGGGCATCTGGCCGGCGATGATTGCCTGCGCTGGGCGGCGCAGCGGATCGGACAGTCGCTGCGCGTGCACGAAACCTCGCTGTTGGCGCGCTTCGGCGGCGAGGAATTCGTCGCCGTGCTGCCCGGACACGATCTGCGCAGCGCGGTCAGCGTGGCCGAGAGTGTCCGCAAGCGGTTGATCGAAGAGTTATGCAGCAGCGGCGAACATCGCCTGCGCGTTTCCGCCAGCATCGGCGTGCACACGGTCGAACCGGAAGCCGATATCGATTCCGATGCGGCGCTGTCGGTGGCGGATCAGGCGCTGTACAGCGCGAAAGCCAACGGCCGGGATTGCGTGCGCACGTCGATCACCGCCGCGTGATAGCACATGGGGTGCGCCTTCGGCCTGAGGCCTCCCCGCTTTTCCCTCAAGAAAATCAAACGAATCGATTGATTGGCCGTAGCCGTTCTTTCACTCGTCGTTCCCGCGAACGCGGGATGACGACGTTATCTTGAAATGCTCGAAGAAGTGGGGAGAGCTCAGGCCGAAGCCACACCCGATCAACTGCGGCGCTTCGCCAACGTCCGCTTCACCGCATCGAGATCCAACCCGCGCGCGCGAAGCAGCACGATCAGGTGATACAGCACATCCGCAGTGACGTAGCCCGGCTCTCGCCGCCCGCGAGAGC
>JBAQRU010000020.1:0-9533 GCA_049296025.1 Lysobacteraceae bacterium
GCATAAGACACTGTCTTCCGTGAGCGGGTGAGTGAATCGATATGCGCAATGCCACCGAACACTGGATGCTGACCACAGGGCTTCTCGCTGCCATCGCGATCGCAGCGGGCGTCAACCTCGTCGTCCCGCGATTCGAAGATGTGTTCCGGAATTTCGGCGCTGAACTTCCACTACTGACGCGTTTGTTCGTCGAAACCCGTTACGCGCTTTTCGGCCTGCCTTTGATCGTACTGGCCGCCTGGGCGTGGACACCGCGTCGTGCGCCGCCGGGCAACGAGCGCGGCATCGTCGCGCTGGTGATCGGATTCGGTCTGGGCGTGATTCTGCTGCCGCTGTGTCTGATCGCGATGTACCTGCCGATCTTCCGACTGGCCGCAGCCGTCGATGGCTGATCGCACGATGCAGAGCCAGGACACCATCGCTGCCGTCGCCACCGCCGCCGGAGCCGGCGGCGTGGGCGTCGTACGCATGTCAGGTCCGCATGCGCACAGGATCGCGAACACCATCTGCGCGAAATCATTGAAGCCGCGCCACGCGCACTACGCCCGGTTCCACGACGAACACGGCGAGACGCTCGACGATGGGATTGCCCTGTATTTCAAGGCGCCAGCGAGTTACACCGGCGAGGACGTGGTGGAACTGCAGGCGCACGGCAGCCCCGCAGTGTTGCAGCTGCTGCTCACGCGCTGCTGCGTCCTCGGTGCGCGGATGGCGCGTGCCGGCGAATTCAGCGAACGCGCCTTTCTCAACGGCAAGCTCGATCTCGCCCAGGCCGAAGCCGTCGCCGATCTGATCGCCGCTGGCGACGCACGTGCGGCGCGCGCCGCGCGGCGTTCGCTCGATGGCGTGTTCTCGCAGCGCGTGAATGCACTCGCAGATGTCCTGCTGCGCCTGCGCCTGCACATGGAGGCCGCGATCGATTTCGCCGACGAACCGCTCGATACGCTTGGCGGCGAAGCCCTGCGCAGCGGAATGGCGCAGGCGGCGGGCGATCTCGACGCACTGCTGCGCGAAGCCGAGCGTGGGCAGAAGCTCCGCGATGGGCTGCATGCGGTGATCGTGGGGCCGCCGAATGCCGGCAAGAGTTCGCTCTTGAACGCGCTGGCCGGCAGCGACCGCGCAATCGTCAGCGATATCGCCGGCACCACCCGCGACCTGCTGCGCGAAGCGGTGCGGGTCGAGGGCGTGGAGCTGACCCTGGTCGATACCGCCGGGTTGCGCGCGGGCGGCGACAGCATCGAGCGCGAAGGCATGCGCCGGGCGATGTCGGAGCTGACCCGGGCGGATCTGGCGATCGTGGTGCTCGATGCCCGGGAGGTCGACGCAGGCCGTGCGGCGGTCGCGGACGCCATCGCCGATGTTCCACGGCGCCTTTGGGTGATCAACAAGACCGACCTGCTTGCGCAGCTGCCGCCGCCAGCCGAGGATGAAGCCTGGGTCTCGGCGCAGACCGGCGCCGGACTGGACCGCCTGCATGCGCAGCTCCGCACCCTCGCGGGCGCCGCGGCCGATGGCGCGGATGGCGCGTTCAGCGCGCGCGCGCGCCAGGTCGATGCGTTACGCCGTACGGCGCAGGAACTGGCGGGTGCGCAGCAATCGCTGGATGGGGATATGCTGGAACTGTCCGCCGAAGCGCTGCGTATCGCTCACGACACCCTGGGAGAAATCACAGGTCGAGTTGCGCCGGATGACTTACTCGGTCACATTTTTTCTCGTTTTTGTATTGGAAAGTAATTACCTGAACACAAACGTGTGGCACCCGGGGACGCGGGTGAGCGAGACAAAGGGGGCTGCTGGCACAAGACGTGCTTGCAGATCATCGACTCCAGCCAGCAGGAAATCACCGTGATGTCCGTCGCCCAAGACACAGCTTCTTCGTCCTTCCGTCTGCTTCGTGACGGCTTCCGTCATGCCGCACTGTCTGCGGCACTGGTCTTGGCGATCACCGCATGCGGCGGCGACAAGGCCGAACCCGACACGGCTGCCCAACCAGCGGCGGCCACAACCACGGCCGCGCAGGTGCCGGCCCAGGCCGTTTCCGCCCAAGTGGCGGCGATGAGCGTGGATCAGCTCCGCGAGGCCGCGCGCGCTGCCCAGCTGGAACAGCGCATGTACGCGCCTGCCGGCAACAATGCGATGGAGTATTACCTCGCGCTGCGCGACAAGCAGCCGAACGATGCCGCCGTCTCCAGCGCGTTGACCGACCTGATGCCGTACGCGCTGATCGCCACCGAGCAAAGTATCGCCCGCGATGATTTTCCGGAAGCGCAGCGGCTTTATGCGCTGATGGAAAAAACCGACAAGGTCGCGCCCGCGCTGCCGCGCCTGAAGCAGTCTCTGACCGATGCGCAGAGTTCGTTTGCCCAGCGCCAGCAGCAGACCGAAGTCGATGCGGAAACCGAGAAGGCGCGCCTGGCCAAACTCGAAGAGGATCGCAAGAAGGAACAGGAAGAAACCCAGCGCAAAGCAGCGGAAAAGCTTGCGCAGCAGCAGGCGACGCAGCAGCAGGCGGCGCAACAGTTGGCGGCGCAACAGGCGGCGGACCAGCGTGAAGCCGAACAGCGCCAGGCTGCGGAGCGCGAGGCCGCGCAGCGTGAAGCCGCGCAACGCGAAGCGGCCCAGCGTGCGGCGCAGGCGCAATCGGCCACGGCGACCGCCAGCGACCTGCGCGCGATCAGCACACCGTCACCGAAATACCCGCTGGAAGCGCAGCGCGCCGGTCTCTCGGGTGAAGTGCTGGTCGAATTCACCGTTGCGACCGATGGTTCGGTCAGCGCCGCGCGCGTCGTTCGCGGCAACCCGCCGCGCACCTTCGATCGTGAAGCGCTGTCTGCGGTGAAACGCTGGCGCTTCCAGCCGGTGGCTTCGCCGGTCACTACGCGACGCACCATCGGTTTCAAACCCGGCGCTTGAGCGCACGCCTTCGCGAACCCGCTTCATCCGCATTGCGAAACAAAACAGCCCGGCAAAAGCCGGGCTGTTTTGTTGCGTATCGGCCTTCCCCAGGTCGTCCGACTCATGCCGAACTCGAATCACGCCGAGATCGCGAGTTTTTCCTGACGGTAGCGCCAGATCGCCGCAAGCCACAGCACCCCGGCCAAGGCCAGTGCGCAGAGCAGATAGATGGCCCATTGTTCGGCCGATGCGTTCTCGCCGCGGCTGGCTTTGACCAGCATCTGGTTCTGCGACAGGAACGGAATCGCGTACTGCCACAGATCCTGGTCCTTCAGCGGATACGCCATCAGCGCGTAGCTGGGGAGCATCGGCATCAACATCAGCCAGACCATGTGGCTCTGCGCTTCCTTCATGCTTTTCGAGCCGGCGGCGATGAAGGTCAGCAGCGCCGTTCCGATCAGCACCAGCGGCAGCAGCACCAGCATCATCCTGCCGATGGCGAGAAACGAAACATCCAGCGAGCTCGCCATTGCGCTGGTCGACAGCGCCGCGCTGAGCTTGAACGACAGCAGGGTGAGGATCACGCTGGCGATGCCGATCAGCGACGCTGCCGCCATCTTGCCGCTCACCAGCGTTCCACGCGCGACCGGCGTCGCCAGCAGCGGTTCCAGCGATTGCCGTTCGCGTTCGCCCGCGGTCACGTCCATGGTCAGATGCGCGCCGCCCATGAAGGCGAACAGCACCAGGATCAACGGCAGCACGATCGACATCATCCGCCCCTGCTTCGCTTCGGGCGTGGCCACGTCGCGTTGGGTCACCGCCACCGATTGCGTCAACAGCGGGTTCACGCCCCGTGCGATCAGACGCAATGCGCCGGCCTGGTTGCTGTAGGCGTTGAGCGCGGAGCGCAACCGTTCGATCGGCACATCGGCATTGGTGCGGGTGGTGTCGGCGACGATCTCCACTTTCGCCGGCCGGCTGGCGCGCCATTCCTCGCCGAAGTTGGGTGCGATCACCAGCGCCACATCCTCGTCCTGGTTGCGGATCGCGGCGATCAGATCCTTCGGCGCGGGCTTGGTGTGGATGTCCTGCGTCGCCAACCAGGCGACGAGATTCGGCGCGTGCTGCGCGCCGATGATCGGAATCTCCAGCGGCTTCTCCAGCTGCGTGCTCATCCGCGCTTCCATCAGCTTGCCCATGCCCAGCATCAACAGCGGATACATCAGCGGGCCGAGCAGCAACGCCATCAGGAACGTGCGCCGGTCACGGGCGAAATCCCGGAGTTCCTTGCGCAGCACGGTCATGAAAATATTCAAGGACGTACTCATGCGTGCAGGCCCTCCTCCGAGCCGATCAACTGGACGAAGGCGTCTTCGAGATTCTCGTGGCCGGCGCGCGCGCGCAACTCATCGGGCGTGCCGATCGCTTTGACCTCACCGGCCGCGATCACCACGATCCGATCGCACAGGGCGGCGACCTCCTGCATGATGTGGCTGGAAAAAATCACGCAGCGGCCTTCGGCGCGAAGCTGCAGCAGGAACTGGCGCAGGCCGCGGGTGGTCATCACGTCGAGCCCGTTGGTGGGTTCGTCGAGGATCACGTTTTTCGGATCGTGCACCAGCGCCCGCGCGATCGCGGTCTTGGTGCGCTGGCCCTGTGAGAAGCCCTCGGTGCGGCGGTCGAGCACATCCTCCATTCCCAGCGTTTCGGCCAGCCGCGCGGTGCGCGCCGCGATGGTCTTCGCATCCAGTCCGTGCAGTTCGCCGAAATACGCGATGTTCTCGCGTGCGGTCAGTCGCTTGTAAACGCCGCGCGCGTCGGGCAGCACGCCCAGGCGCTGGCGCACCGCAGTCGCATCCTTCTGGATGTCGAAGCCATCGACCGTCACCGTGCCCTGGTCGGGCGACATCAGCGTGTAGAGCATGCGCAGCGTGGTGGTCTTGCCGGCGCCGTTCGGGCCGAGCAGACCGGTGATTTCGCCGTCGTGGGCGGTGAAACTCACGCCGCGCACGGCCTGCACCAGACCGGTCTTGGTCTTGAACGCCTTGTGCAGATTCTGGACATCGATCATGGGAAGGTCCGGGAATTTGGAATGAAGAATCGGGAGTCGGAAAGCAGCAGTTTGAAGCTTTGGCTCCCTCCCTTTGGCCGCAGGCCAAGGGGAGGGTTGGGGAGGAGTGCCCTGCGCTTTGCGCAAGGTGAGGCGAACAGCATCAAGGCTCCCAGCCGTAATTGCCCGCGAACGGCGGCGTCGGCTTCAGGCGTTTCAGACAGCCTGCATCGAGTTTTTTCGCATCGGCGGTTTCGATGAACTGCGCGAACAGTTTCGGCATGCAGCCGGTGGTCAACACGCTGTGGCCCTGGCCCGGCAGCACCAGATGCCGGCCGTTCGGCAGCGTCTTCACCACTTCGTCGCCGTAGCGCGGCGGCGTGACCGGGTCGTACTCGCCGCTGATCGCCAGAACCGGAACATCGCCCGTCAACGGTTTGCGGAAGTCCGGGTCGCGCGTGCCCTTGGGCCACACGGCGCACTGCGTCTGGATGAACTCGGCGATGCTGTTGCCCAGAATGGTCTTGTCGTCTTCCGCGCGCGCATGGATTTCAGGGTCTTCGGTGCAGCTCACCGAAAGATGCATGCCCAGCGCGATCGAATCGCCGATATCGCCGCTCATTGCGCGCGACTGCGACAGCAGGGTTTCGTAGCGGCCCAGCGCCGCGTCGTGCAGGATCAGCGGCAGCATCGATGCCGATTCCGGACGGTACGCGTAAAACCGCAGCAGACTGCCCAGATGTCCGAACTGCGGCACTTCTTCGCGCCATTCGCCGTTGGTCGGATCGCGATAGCGTACCGGCGCAAGGCCGCCTGCCTGCAGCGTCGTCCGCACCTTGGCCAGCAGCGCAGCGGGGTCGCCGATGTTGCGTTTGCAGGCCGCTTCCGCCACGCAGCGCGCGAATTGCTTCTTGATCGCCGCATCCAGATTGAGCGCGTGTTCCTGGCCCAGCACCAGCGTGTTCGGTGCGATCGAGTCGAGGGTCACGGTACGCGTGTGTGTCGGATAGCGGGCCGCGTATTGCTGTGCGACGCGGGTGCCGTAGGAAATCCCGGCGACGTTGAGTTGTTCCACGCCGATGGTGGCGCGCAGCAGATCCAGGTCGCGGATGTGGTCGGCGGTGGTGTAAAAGCGCAGGTCCGAGGTTTTGGCCAAGCGGTCGCGACAGCGTTCGGTCAATGCGCGCAGTTTCGCGGGGTCTTCGCTGTCCTCGGCATTCTCGTCGAGCGGAGTCATTTCGTCGCACTGCAATAGATGCGAGCCGCCGGTGCCGCGTGCATCCAACAGCAGGATATTGCGATTGCGGCTGACATCGCTCAGCGCCGGATGCAGCATCGGGTAGGCCTCGAGGATCGATTGCCCGGGGCCACCGGCGATGATCACCACCGGGTCCGACTGGGTCTGGTTCTTGGCGGGGATCATCGCCACGGCCAGGGAAATCCTGCGGCCGTTGGGCGCGTCGTGATTCTCCGGCGCCTGCAGCACAGCGCACTGCGCTTCCACGCCACCACCACGATCGCCGCCCAGCGCGCAGGGCTTGAACACCAGGCCGCCGTAGCGCAGATCGCCGTTGGCGTCGGTTTTGGGGACTGCGGTCTTTTCGGCCTGTTGGCCGCAGGCGGCGAGCGCCAAGGCCAGGGTGGACAGCAGAAGAAGTTTGGGCATGACGGAACTCTCGATATGGATCATGAGGACGAAACTGCGCTTCGTAGGCCAAGACGACAGCGCACGCCGAATGTGACCGGCCCAGGCAGAACTTGCAGCAGCGGCGCCAATAATGCCGCGCCGGCGGCTGATGCGAATAAAGTGGCGCGGCCTTGTGGGAGGGAGGGCCTTCAGGCGCGATGCCTTTCGGGAAGGGCGTTCGGGCCTGAAGGCCCTCCCACAAACCCGGCGCTGCGGCCCGCCTACTTGCTGCTGACGTACTTCTCGCGGCGGATATGCGGCACCGGCAGATGGTGGCTCTTCAGCGTCTCGAAGCAGGCATCGACCATGTTCGGATTGCCGCACAGGTAGGCGATGTCGCCCTCGGCCCGCGGGGCGAATTCGGCCAGCTGGTCCTGCACATAGCCCTTGCGCACGTCGGCATGCGCGTGCGGCGAGCCGTCGGCGGGCAGTTCGCGCGAGAAACAGGGCACGAAGCGGAAGTTCGGGTGGGCGTTGGCGAAGGCGCGGAATTCGTCGCCGTACAGCAGCTCTTCGGGCGTGCGCGCGCCGAACAGCAGCACCACTTCGATCCCGCGTCCGGCGATCTGCGCCGCCAGCTGCGGCAGCATCGCGCGGTATGGCGTCACGCCGGTGCCGGTGCCGATCAGCAGATAGCGGCGGTTGGTGTCGGCAGGCATCAGGCAGAAGCGGCCGTAGGGGCCACTGGCGGTGATGGTGCCGCCGATATCCAGGCTTTCGAACAGCGTGGTCGCAGCGCCGCCGGTCACGTAGCTGACCGCGATCTCGACCGCGTCGCCCGGCGCCAGCGCATGATCGTGCTGGGTGGCGAGCGAATAGCTGCGCTTGGTCGCGGTGCCGTCGGCGTAATGGAAATGCACCTGCAGGAACTGTCCGGGGATGTAATCCAGCGGTGCGCCATCGTCGCGGACGAAGCCGAGGTGGGCGACGGTGGGGGCCAACATCCGGCGGCCGACGAGTTTGAGCGGGAAATGAGCGGACACAGGGCGACTCTGCGGAAAGGAGTGTTGCCGGGCGAAGACATCAAAGCAGCCGGGCATGGCCGCCTATACTAGCGGTTCCGCCGTACTGTTCCCCCTCCCTGCGGCGGAGTGAGGACCCCATGCTTCCAGACTCCGCTTCCGGCATCCAGGTGCCGGCGCTTTCGATCCGCGACCTGCGCAAGACCTACGACAACGGCGTCGAAGCCCTGAAGGGTGTCTCGCTGGATGTCTTGCCGGGCGATTTCTACGCCCTGCTCGGCCCCAACGGCGCCGGCAAATCCACCCTGATCGGCATCACCAGTTCGCTGGTCAACAAGACCTCGGGCGAGGTGCGCATCTTCGGCGTCGACATTTCCGCCGACCGCGACGCCGCGATGCGCCTGATCGGCCTGGTGCCGCAGGAAATCAACTTCAACATGTTCGAGAAGCCGTTCGACATCTGCGTGAACTACGCGGGCTTCTACGGCGTACCGCGCGCCATCGCCCGCGAACGCGCCGAGCGCGTGCTGAAGGAAGCGCAGCTGTGGGACAAGGCCGACAAGATGAGCCGCACGCTGTCCGGCGGCATGAAACGGCGGCTGATGATCGCCCGCGCGATGATGACCAGCCCGCGCCTGCTGATCCTCGATGAACCGACGGCCGGCGTCGATATCGAAATCCGTCGCGGCATGTGGAAGACGCTGAAGGAGATCAACGCCTCGGGCACCACCATCATCCTGACCACGCATTATCTGGAAGAGGCCGAAAACCTCTGCCGCAACCTCGCGATCATCGACAAGGGCCGGATCGTCGAGGAAGGGCCGATGAAGGCGCTGCTGGCGAAACTCGATGTCGAAGGCTTCCTGCTGGATATCGAGCATGTGCTGCCGGCCGAGCTGCCGAAGATCGAGGGCGCGACGCTGCTGGCCGAAGACGACCACACCATCGACATCGAAAAGCCGCGCGCGATGGAACTCAATCAGGTGTTCGCCGCGCTGGACGCCGCCGGCATCCGCGTGCGTTCGATGCGCACCAAGACCAACCGGTTGGAGGAGCTGTTCGTGCGGCTCACCGGCAACGACAGCGACAAGGCGGTGGCGGCATGAGCGCGCAGGAGAACGTTTCCGCCGGGATGAGCGTCGGTCAACGCCAGCGCGTCGCGCTGTACACCATCGTCCGCCGCGAAGTGGCGCGGATCCTGCGCATCTGGGGCCAGACCCTGGTCCCGCCCGCGATCACCATGACCCTGTATTTCCTGATCTTCGGCGGCCTGATCGGTTCGCGCGTCGGCGAGATGGACGGCATCAGATACATGGACTTCATCGTCCCCGGGCTGGTGATGATGAGCATCATCCAGAACAGCTACGGCAACATCTCGTCGAGTTTCTTCGGCGCCAAATTCGGCCGCCACATCGAGGAATTGCTGGTCAGCCCGATGCCATCGTGGGTGATCCTCGGCGGCTACGTCGCCGGTGCGGTGCTGCGCGGGCTGATGGTCGGCGCGATCGTGCTGGTGATCGCGATGTTCTTCACCCACGTGCGCATGCCGCATCCGTTCGTCACCCTGAGCACGGTGATTCTCGGCGCGACCATCTTCGCCCTCGCCGGTTTCGTCAACGCGGTGTACGCGAAGAAATTCGACGACATCGCGATCGTGCCCACCTTCATCCTCACCCCGCTGACGTATCTGGGCGGCGTGTTCTATTCGGTGAAGCTGCTGCCGGACTGGGCCGAAGCCGCGACCCATCTCAACCCGATCTTCTACATGGTCAACGCCTTCCGCTACGGCCTGCTCGGCGTCTCCGACGTGCCGCTGTGGCTGGCCTATGCGCTGATGCTGGGCTTCGTGGTGGCGCTGGGCGGGCTGAGCCTGTGGCTGTTGAAGCGCGGCGTCGGGATGCGCAGCTGACCCCGAGGCCTTCGCCGGCCCGTTATCGCC
>JBAQRU010000021.1:0-1990 GCA_049296025.1 Lysobacteraceae bacterium
GTGCGCGGCCCGCGCACCCAGTACACGCGCCAATCGTCATCGAGCGCAGGCGCGCCGCGATAGCCGCTGCCGGAACCCAGCACGATCTTCGGCCCTTCCGGACGCGAGCCGCCGAGCAGGGTGCCGACGCCGTACAGATGCGCGTCGGGATGATGCGCGGCAAGATCCGGAAATAGTTCAGGCCACAGTTCGACGTTGAGATCGTCGCCGAAATTGCCCTGCGCCATGCGTGCATAGCGCAGTTGCATCAGTCTTCCTGGCCGTCCGCCTGGTTCTGCGTCTGCACGCCTTTCGGCACGCAGGTCGTGTCGGCGGCGGCGGCGGGCACCAGCCACCAGCGGCGGCGGTTCGACACGCCCGCGAATTGCGCTTTGGTCCTGTCGACGCATTGCGACAGCGCGGGTTCCTGCACCAGCAGCCAGCGCCGCGTGGGCGCATCGGCCTGCCATGCCATGGCTTTGGACAATTGATCGGTCCACGTCGCCTTGAAGCCGAAGGTCGCGGCGGGGCGGTCGGCCATCAGCAGGTTCTGTTCCTTCCAGCCGACCAGCCCGAGTTCGGCATCCGGCCCGATGCGCTCGCCGACGGATTCCATCAATCTGCGCGCGGAGCTCGATGGATTCAACAGCGGATGCGCGACCAGACCGTACAGCACCCAGATGCCGCCGATCGCCCACAGCAGCCCAGCCACGCCGTTGCGCACCCGATGCCACGACACGGATGCCAACGACCACGCGCCCATCGCGATCAACAGCCCGAACAGCGCGCGTCCGCCGTCGGTGAAGCCGCGGTCGGACATCAGTTTCGTTTCGAATTTGGGATCGCCGAACCACATCGCCAGACCCGCACCCAGCAGCACCGCACCCAGCAGCGCGGCGAAGCCGAACGCGATCCGCTTCGCCCACAGCTTGCGCACGATGCCCGGCAACAGCGGCCCCAGTGCGAGGCACATCATCGGCAGCGCCGGCAGGATGTAGACATCGCGCTTGCCGCTGGGAATCGAGAAGAACAGCACGATCAGCGCCCACCACGCCAACGGCAGCAGATAGCGCGCATCGCGCCGGCGCAGGCGGCGGCGCCATGCGGGCAGCGCCCAGATCAGTGCGAACACGGTCGGCAGCCACGCCGTCAGCATCACTTCGAAGTGGTACCACGGCGGCTGCGCGTGGTCCCAGGATTTGGCGTAGCGTCCGGCGGTCTGCCGGAACAGGATGTCGTTGAGATACGCCTTGTATTCGGGATTGTCCTGGCTCAGCGCCGTGGTCACCATCGGCACCAGCCACAATGCCGCAGCGAACGCGAAGGCCAGCGGTCCGATCCAGAAGCGTGGATCGCGCGCATGCACGCGCACCCGCGACCAGTGCATCAGCGAAGCGATCGTCGCAGGCAGGATCATCAACAGGGCCAGACCGCCGACGCCCTTGGTGATGGTGCCCAGCCCGGCCGCGAACCAGCCCAGCGTCCACAGTTTCCAGTTCGGCCCCAGCAGCAGATGGCGCAGCAGTCCGTAATTCGCGAGGGTGATGAAGAACGTCACCAGCGGATCGATCTGCGCTTTCTTCGACTGGTACGTGAACTGCAGCGCGAACAGCAGCGCCCACGCCGCGTACAGCCCGACCCTTCGCGTCCACAGCCGGCGGCCGAGGTCGTACACGCACCACAGCGTGCCCAGCGCCGCGAGCAGCGACGGCAGCAGGAAGGCGATGCGCCAGTCGCGGAAGACCGTGTAGAACGCGGCTTCCAGCCACATCAGCATCGGCGGCTTGTCCGAGTACAGCTCGGTGCCGCGATGCGGGAACAGCCAGTCGCCGCTTTCGATCATCTGCTTGGCGACGAGGGTGAAGCGCGGCTCGTCCGATGGCCATGGATCGCGCAGACCCAGACCGGCCCCCAGGATCAGCAGGGCGACGATGGCGAGCAGCCAGAATTCTTTCGATGCGCGGGTCTTCAGCATTCCCGCATCTTAAGCGGCATCACGCTTTTGTAGGAG
>JBAQRU010000022.1:0-7794 GCA_049296025.1 Lysobacteraceae bacterium
GGCCTCGCTGCCGCCGCATCATCCGGAGTTGCCCGCAGCGGTGAACCACGCGGTGTTCCTGCGCGGCAGCGCGCGGCAACGGGCCGGTGGACTGGATGCCGCAAGTTACGCATCCTGGCATGCCGCGCTGGTCGATCTTTCGCTGCGCATGGCCGGCCTCGGTTGGCGGAACGTCCTGTGCGAAACCGCATTCGTCGCGCGCGGCGGCGAGGGCATGCCGCTGGGCGACGATGTCGATACGCTCGCCGCGCGTTGGCCGATGTGGCACGCGCGGCTCGCGCAGTTCCTGATGCAGGATCCTTTGCACGCCCTGCGCGCAGCGCTCGGCCATGCCTACGACAATGCGGAGCTGCGCACCCAGCCCGATCTCTTTACCGTCGATGCCGCCAGCGACAACGAGGAGGCGCCATGAATCAAGCGGCCGACATCGCGGTCGTCGTCGTCACCTACCAGAGCGCCGAAACCATCGAACTGTGCCTGCAGCGGCTGCGCGCGGCCGATGGCATCGCCCAGATCCGCGTCGTCGACAACGCCTCCACCGACGGCACGCTGGAGATCGTGCAGCGCCATGCGCTGGCCGACGCGCGCCTCCGCTTCATCGCCAATCCCGACAATCCGGGTTTCGGCATCGCCTGCAACCAGGGCGCCGACGACAGCGATTCGAGTTGGTTGGCGTTCGTCAATCCGGATTGCATGGTCGAAGTCGATACGCTGGCGCGACTGCGTGCGCATGCGCAGGGCTGCGCGCGCGAGACGCTGCTCGGCGTCGATCTCGTCGATGAGGCCGGCGTGCGCGATGGCGCCGCGCGTCGGCGCGATCCAGATTTCGTGGCGATGCTGCGCAGCGCGGCCGCGCGCAAACTCGATGTCCCCGTTGACGCCACGCAAGCGCTGCAGGCGGTGCCGGCGATCTCCGGCGCGCTGATGTTCGCACCGCGCGCCTTGATCGAACGCATCGAAGGCTTCGACCAGGGCTATCGCCTGCATGTCGAAGACCTCGATCTGTGTCGACGCGCGCGCGAAGCCGGTGCGTACGTCGCGGTCGCCAACGACCTGCGCGTCGTCCACGTGCGCGGCGTCTCCAGCCGGTCGCGGCCGCTGTTCGTCGAGTGGCACAAGCATCGCGGGCTGTGGCGCTACTTCCGCAAGTTCGACGCACGGCGCCACGGACTGTCGACGCGCGCGGCGGTGTGGATGATGATATGGGCGCGCTGTTCGCTGGCGCTACTGAACAAGATGGGTCGATCCATTACTCGCGGGGGATTCTGAAACATGCTCGATCCGGCTCGTTGCGCCAACTGCGGCCTCGCCATCGGTGGCGTGGACCAGAAGTTCTGCCCGGCCTGCGGCCAACCCACGCCGGCGCATCGCATCGACTGGCATTTCCTCGGGCACGAACTCGAGCACAGCGTGCTGCACATGGATCGCGGCATCTTCTATTCGCTCAAGAATCTGATGCTGCGGCCCGGCCATTTCATTCGCGATTACATCGAGGGTCGGCGCGCGCGTCACGTCAAGCCGTTGATGCTCATCATGATCCTCTCGGCCGCGATGGTGTTCCTTGCCAAATACTTTCTGGATGGCGATGCGGTCGGCTTGGATATCTCTGCAGGCGGCGCCGCTGCTGCCGGCACGAAGGTGGGTGGGCAGTTCGATCCGACGCGGCTGGTCAACGCATTCGAGGTCGTGAATGAATGGATGAACCGTAATTACACGGCAACGACCCTGATGCTGCTGCCGCTGGAGGCGCTGGCTTTCAAGCTGGCATTCCGCCGTGTCGGGAATTTGAATTATCCGGAATGGCTGGTGATCACGACCTTCCTGACCGCGCAGTCCTTCGCCATCATGATCTCGGCGGCCCCGCTGGAGTATTGGTTCCCGCAGGTGCGCGGCTGGGCGTTGTCGCTGGTCTTCGTCTATACCGTCGTATCGCTGACGCAGTTCTTCAAACCGCACCCGCGCTGGAAATCCGTGCTGCGCAGTCTGCTCGGTTTCGGGATCTTCATGGTGTTCAATGTTGTGTTCAGTCTTGTTCTGACGGCCATCGCACTCGCGCTGCCCACCCACCCTTGACCGGCGACGTGCGGTTCAGCGATAGCGGTTGATCTCGTCGCGCAGGTCGCGCGCGGCATTCGCGGCGGCATCGGCGTAATCGTCGCCGCCCGATGCGTAGAGGATCGCACGCGACGAACTGATGATCAGGCCGGTGCCGTCGGCGGTCTTCGCGTTCGACACCACCGCCTGCACGTCGCCACCCTGCGCGCCGATGCCCGGCACCAGGAACGGCACGTTGCCGACGAGCGCGCGCACATCGCGGAGTTGCTCCGGCCAGGTGGCGCCCACCACCAGCGCGCAGTTGCCGTTGTCGTTCCAGTCGCGGGCGATCTTCTCGGCCACGTGCTGATAGAGCGGGCGGCCGCCCACCACCATGTCCTGCAGATCGCCCGCGCCGGGGTTCGAGGTGCGGCACAGGATGACCACGCCCTTGTCCGCGCGGTCGAGAAAGGGCTGTACGGAATCGCGGCCGAGGTAGGGATTCACCGTCACCGCGTCGGCGCAGTAGCGGTCGAAGGCTTCGCTGGCGTAGTGCTGGGCGGTGCTGCCGATATCGCCGCGCTTGCTGTCGAGGATCACCGGAATGTCCGGGTAGCGGAAGCCGATATGCATGATCAGCATCCGCAGCGCTTCCTCCGCGTGCGCCGCCGCGAAATGCGCGATCTGCGGTTTGAACGCGCAGACGTAAGGCGCGGTGGCGTCGATGATGTCGCGGCAGAAATTGAAGATGGCGTCGGGGTCGTGGGCGAACTTCGACGGGAACTTCGCGGGCTCCGGATCGAGGCCGACGCAGACGAGGGTGTCAGCGTGCTGCCAGCGGCTCTGCACTCGGTCCATGAAGCTGCGCATCGGTTCGGTCTTCATACGACTCCGGGGGCGATCATGATTTCAGAGAGGCAGGCGCGCCGGATAGCGCGGCGGGGTGAACTGTGTCGCAAACCGGAACCGCCGGGTCCGTCCGCGTTCGCAGGCTGTGATCGGGATCATGGCTTGGGTCGGGATGGCATTCGCGCAAACGCGCTCGCGCGACGCGCGAGCGCGTCGATTCGTTATTTCAACGCCTTGAACCGCAGTCGATGCGGCTGCGCGCCGTCCGCGCCGAGGCGACGCTTTTTGTCTTCCTCGTACTCGCGGTAGTTGCCCTGGAAGAACTCGACGTGCGAGTCGCCTTCGAACGCGATGATGTGGGTCGCGATGCGGTCCAGGAACCAGCGGTCATGCGAGATCACGAAGGTGTTGCCGGGGAATTCGAGCAACGCGTCTTCGAGTGCGCGCAGGGTTTCGATGTCGAGGTCGTTCGACGGTTCGTCGAGCAGCAGCACATTGCCGCCCTGCAGCAGGGTCTTCGCCAGATGCAGACGGCCGCGCTCGCCGCCCGACAGCGTGCCGACCTTCTTCTGCTGGTCCTGGCCCTTGAAGTTGAAGCGGCCGATGTAGGCGCGCGACTGGATCTCGATGCCGTTGATGTTGAGGATGTCGAGGCCGCCGGAGACTTCCTGGAAGACGTTGTGGTCGCCTTCCAGCTTGTCGCGGCTCTGGTCGACATACGCCAGCTTCACCGTCGGGCCGGTCACGATCTCGCCCTTGTCCGGCTTTTCCATGCCCATCAGCATCTTGAACAGCGTCGACTTGCCGGCGCCGTTGGGGCCGATGATGCCGACGATCGCGCCCGACGGGATCAGCATGCTGAGGTTGTCGATCAGCAGACGGTCGCCGAAGCTCTTCGAGACGTTCCTGAACTCGACCACCGAGTTGCCGAGGCGCTCGCCCGGCGGAATGAAGATTTCGTTGGTTTCGTTTCTGCGCTGGTAATCGACCGACTGCAGCTCTTCCAGGCGGGCGAGACGGGCTTTGCCCTTGGTGCGACCGCCCTTGGCGTTCTGCCGCGACCATTCGAGTTCGCGCTGGATCGCTTTCTGCCGCGACTTCTCCTGGTTGTCTTCCTGCTTCAGGCGCTCGTCCTTCTGCACCAGCCAGTCGGTGTAGTTGCCTTTCCACGGAATGCCGCGACCGCGGTCGAGTTCCAGAATCCACTCGGCGGCATTGTCGAGGAAGTAGCGGTCATGGGTCACGGCGACCACGGTGCCGGTGTAGCGGGCGAGGAACTGTTCCAGCCATTCCACCGACTCGGCGTCGAGATGGTTGGTGGGTTCGTCCAGCAGCAGCATGTCGGGCTTCTGCAGCAGCAGGCGGCACAACGCCACGCGGCGCTTCTCGCCGCCGGACAGCGGGCCGATCTTGGCATCCCACGGCGGGATGCGCAGGGCGTCGGCGGCGACTTCCAGCTGCTGCTCCAGCAGGTGGGCATCGTTGGTGGCGAGGATCGACTCCAGTCGCTGCTGCTCGGCGGCCAGCTTGTCGAAGTCCGCGCCTTCCTCGGCGTAGGCGGCGTAGACCGCGTCCAGTGCGGCCTGCGCCTGCAGTACTTCGCCGACGCCTTCCTCCACGGCCTCGCGGACGGTCTTGTTCGGGTCGAGTTCGGGTTCCTGGGCCAGATAGCCGACCTTGATGCCGGTCTGCGGGCGGGCTTCGCCCTGGAAGTCGGTGTCCACGCCCGCCATGATCTTGAGGACGGTCGACTTGCCGGCGCCGTTCAGGCCGAGCAGGCCGATCTTGGCGCCCGGGAAAAAGGACAGCGAGATGTCCTTGATGATCTGGCGCTTCGGCGGCACGGTCTTGCTGACGCCGTTCATGGTGTAGATGTATTGCGACATGGAAAGCTCCGCAGGCAGGCAGCAGCGACCTGCGTGGCAGGGGCCGCAAGGATCTGGACAGCCGCGCATTATAGCGGTCGGACAGCGGCCGGGCCTGCGTCATCGGGTCCGGTCGACGGCAGGCCGCGGTTCGACTGAATGCCGGCTCATGTCGTGGTTCCGGGATGGAATACGTTCAGACAGGCCGGGGCATGCTCGCACCGTACCCACCGCAAACGCATGAGGAACACCCGGATGAAGCGTTCGAACACCGCCCGCAGCTTGCCTGTACTGATGATCCTGGCGGTCGCCGCCGTCCTGTCAGCCCCCGCCGCGCTGGCCCGTGACGGCCATCGCGGCAACAGCAATCACAATGACGACTACAGCGACCACCGGGGCCAGTCCCGCGATCATGGCCGCTACGACGACAGTGATGGTGATGATCGATATGACCGATATGGGCGGGATGATGACCGCAACGATCGCCGCTACCGGCGTGATCGTGTCGTCTATGTCGCCCCCCGCTACGCACCCCCTCGCTATGTCCCGCCGCGCTACGAGGCGTACCCGCGCTGGTCGCGCGGCGCGCGCTACAACACCCGCGGTTATGCACCGACCTATGTCGTGAACGACTACTATGGCTATGGCCTGCGCCAGCCGCCGCGCGGCTATCACTGGCGGCGCGACGACCGGGGCGATTTTCTGCTGGTCGCGATCGCGACCGGGATCATCGCCGAGGTGCTGTTCCACTGAGACGGCCCCTCCGCCTGGTTCCACCCAGTTTCCACCCAACGCAACGCGCCCTTCGGGGCGCGTTTTTCGTGGGCGGAAGTGCCTGCGGCGCTGGGCTACAATGACCGGATCACCCCGCCCCCCGGAGTTCCGATGTTTCCGCGCGATGCCCGTATTGAAGGTTTCGATCCCGAATTGGCCGCGGCGATCGCGGCGGAAAACCGCCGTCAGGAAGACCATGTCGAGTTGATTGCTTCGGAAAACTACGCCAGCCCCCGGGTGATGGAAGCGCAGGGCAGCCAGCTCACCAACAAGTACGCCGAGGGTTACGTCGGCAAGCGTTACTACGGCGGCTGCGAGTATGTCGATATCGCCGAAACCCTGGCCATCAATCGTCTGAAGCAGTTGTACGGCGCCGACTACGCCAACGTCCAGCCGCATTCGGGCTCGCAGGCCAACCAGGCCGTGTACTTCGCGCTGCTGAAGCCGGGCGACACCGTGCTGGGCATGTCGCTGGCGCACGGTGGCCATCTCACCCACGGTGCGAAGGCGAATATTTCCGGAAAACTCTTCAACATCGTGTCCTACGGCGTGAACGATCAGGGCATGATCGATTACGACGAGGTCGAGCGCATCGCGCTGGAAAGCAAGCCGAAGATGATCATCGGCGGTTTCAGCGCCTATTCGCAGATCGTCGATTGGGCGCGCTTCCGCGCCATCGCCGACAAGGTCGGTGCGTATCTGTTCGTCGATATGGCGCACGTCGCCGGTCTGGTCGCGGCGGGCGTGTATCCGAACCCGGTGCCGCACGCGCACGTCGTCACCTCGACCACGCACAAGACCCTGCGCGGTCCGCGCGGCGGCTTCATCATCTGCAAGGCCAACGAAGAGCTGGAGAAGAAATTCCAGTCGCTGGTGTTTCCCGGCCTGCAGGGCGGTCCGCTGATGCACGTGATCGCGGCGAAAGCCGTCGCCTTCAAGGAGGCGCTGGAGCCGGAGTTCAAGGACTACCAGCAACAGGTGGTGAAGAACGCGCAGGCGATGGCGAACACGATCATCTCGCGCGGCTACAAGATCGTCTCCGGCGGCACCCGGAACCACCTGATGCTGGTCGACTTGATCGGCAAGGCGGCTTCTGGCAAGAGTTTGACTGGCAAGGATGCGGAAGAGGCGCTGGGTCGCGCCCACATCACCGTGAACAAGAACGCAGTGCCGAACGATCCGCAGAAGCCGGTCTACACCTCCGGCCTACGCATCGGCACGCCAGCGGTGACCACGCGCGGCTACAAGGAGCCGGAGTGCGTGGCGCTGGCGCACTGGATTTGCGATGTGCTGGACAACCCGGCCGATGAGAACGTCATCGCCGGGGTTCGCGAAAACGTCACCAAGCAGTGCCGGCAGTTTCCGGTCTACGGTTGAACCCACGCAACCAGTTCGTAGGGTGGGCTTTATGCCCACCATCGCGGCAACAAACTACAGCGTCATTGAAAGGAGCATGGTGGGCATAAAGCCCACCCTACGCCAGCTACCATGCATTGCCCCTTCTGCCAGCACGAGAACACACGGGTCATCGATTCGCGCGTCAGCGAAGACGGCGCCACGATCCGTCGCCGTCGCGAGTGCGAAGCCTGCGGTGAACGCTTCAGCACGCTGGAAACCGTGGAGTTGAAGCTGCCGGCGATCATCAAGTCCGACGGTCGTCGCGAACATTTCGACGCGCGCAAGCTGCGCCACAGTTTCGACCGCGCGCTGCACAAGCGGCCGGTGTCGGAGGAACAGATCGAATCGGCGGTGCGTGCGGTCGTACATCAATTGCGGATGACCACCGAACGCGAATTGGCGTCGCGCCGCGTCGGCGAGTTCGTGATGGCGGAATTGCGCAAACTCGACCATGTCGCCTTCGTGCGTTTCGCCTCGGTGTATCGCGCGTTCGAGGATGTGGCCGATTTCCGCGAAGAGCTCGACCGCCTCGAACGCGAACTGCCGGGCGAAGGCCAACTGCCTCTGCTCGGCGGCGACGTCGTGCGTTTCGACAAAGACAAGAAGAAGCGCTGACGACCGTGACGACCACGGAATTTTCCGCGACCGATCACGCGATGATGACGCGCGCGCTGCGCCTCGCCGAGCGCGGCGCGTACACCACGAAACCCAACCCGATGGTCGGCTGCGTCATCGCTCATGGCGACGATGTGATCGCCGAAGGCTGGCATGCGGTCGCGGGTGGGCCGCACGCTGAAATCGTCGCGCTGCAGGCTGCGGGCGACCGCGCGCGTGGCGCCACCGTCTATGTGACCCTCGAACCCTGCGCGCACAC
>JBAQRU010000023.1:0-10439 GCA_049296025.1 Lysobacteraceae bacterium
GGCCTCGCCCGTGCGCGGCGCGGCGATCGCGCTGGCGGCGCTGTGGCTGTGCGCGGCGATCAACCTGATCGGCGTGCGCGAGGCCGGGCGGCTGCAGATCGTCACCACCGTGCTGAAGCTGCTGCCGCTGCTGCTGTTCGGCGGGGTCGCGATCTGGTTGATCGAGCCCCAGTATCTTCAACCGACCAACGACACACTCGCGAGCGACGCACCGCTGTCGATGGCATCCACCATCCACGCCACCGTCGCGTTGACGCTGTGGGCATTCCTCGGTCTGGAGGCAGCGACGATTCCCGCCGGCGCGATCCAGGACGCCGAGCGCACGATTCCGCGCGCCACGCTGATCGGCACGCTGCTCGCCGGCATCGCGACCATCCTCGCCTGCACTGCGGTGCTCGGTGTGCTCGCGCCGGAAATCGCAAAAAACTCCACCGCGCCGATGGCCGACGCCGCGAAAGCGCTGTGGGGCCCGGCGGCGGGCATGGGCATCGCAGTGGTCGCCGCGATCTCCTGCATCGGCGCGCTCAACGGTTGGGTGCTGCTGTCGGCGCAACTGCCGATGGCCGCCGCGCACGACGGCCTGTTTCCGCGGACGTTCGCGAAGCTCGACGCGCAGGGCACGCCGCGCATGGGCATCGTGGTCAGCACCCTGCTCGCGAGTCTGCTGGTCGTCGCGAATTACACCGACTCGCTGGTGAAGGTCTTCACGTTCTCGATCCTGCTCTCCACCGCCGCGACGCTGTTGCCTTATGTGTTCAGCAGCGCGGCGTGGCTGAAGCTCGGCAAGCGCGGCCGCATCGTCGCGGCGCTGGCGCTGCTGTACAGCGTCTATGCGCTGATCGGCACCGGCACGGATGCATTGCTCTGGGGCGCGGTGCTGGTGATCGCGGGACTGCCGCTGCATTACCTCTGGAAACGGCAGACATCCCGGTAATCGTTACAACGCCGGGGGTACGGCGGCGACCGGTTCGGACTCCGGCGGCAGGCGCGTCCGCGAGACTTCCCACCACCAGAACAGGAAACCGATCAGCGTGAACGACGCCGCGCCCAGCGCAAGCCACATCGTGTGGTGGCTGAGCATCGGCGAGAACAGACCGGCCACCGCCGACTGCAGGATCAGGCTGGTGAACGCCTGCAGTGACGACGCCGCGCCGCGCTGGCGCGGATACATGTCGAGAATGGCGAGGGTGAGGATCGGGAACACCAGCGAGATGCCCATCGAATTGATCACCATCGGCAGCACTGCCCATGGGGCCGATGGCTGGGGTACCAGCAGGTTGTAGCCGATATTCAACACCGCCGCGAAGCCGCACAGCGCAAAACCCATCCCGGCCAGACGCGTGCCGCTGACTCGCCCCGCCGCACGCCCGGACAGGAACGAACCGAACACCATGCCGGCGATGGTCGGCACGAAGAACCAGCCGAACTGGTCCTGTCGCAGTTGCAGATGATCCAGCACGAAGGCCGGTGCCGACGAGATGTACAGGAACAGCGCGGCGAAGTTGAAACCGCCGGCTGCTGCGAAACGCTGGAAGCGGCGATTGAGAAAAATGTAGCCGTGATTGCGCAGCAGTTGTTTCGGCGACGGCCGGATGCGCGCTTCGGGCGGATGCGTTTCCGGCAGGATCAGCCAGGTCGCGAGCAACAGCGTCGCTGCGAACAGCACCAGGAACCAGAAGATCGCCGGCCAGCGTTCCCAGCCGAGGATCCAACCGCCGATGATCGGCGCCAGCGCGGGCGCGATGCCGAAGATCATCGACACCTGGCTCATCAGCTTCTGCGCGTACTGGCCCTGGAACACATCGCGGATCGCCGCGCGGCCGACGATCAGGCCCACGCCTGCGGACATGCCCTGCAGCGCGCGGAACGCCAGCAGCATCGGCAGGCTGGTCGACAGCGCGCAGCCGATCGAGGCCAGCGTGAAGATCGTCAATCCGCCGAGGATCACCCGTTTGCGCCCGATCGCATCCGACAGCGGCCCATGCACCAGGCTCATCAGCGCATAGGCGAACAGATAGGCGCTGATCGTCTGCTGCAGCGCGACTTTGTCGACCGCGAACTGTTCGCCGATCTGCGGAAAGGCGGGGAACATGGTGTCGATCGAGAACGGGCCGATCATGGCCAGGCCACCCAGGATCAGGGCCAGACGGGCGCGGGACGGCGTGGCGGACTGGGCGGGCATCGCATCGGCGGCAGGCGGAACAACCCCGCATGTTACGCGGCCGGGCGATGCGCATGCCGGAACCCAGCGTCCCACTCGGAGTGGTGTCCAGGATGTCGTGGCGCTGGCCCGAACGCGCCGGGTATACTCCGCCGGCACGGTGGGAGAAGCGACCCCGGTCATCCGGGTCGCTGCCGAAGGCGCAATTCGCCCGGAATCGCTCAGGCCTGATACCGCCGCGTGTACACACTCTGGAGAGATCGGCCGCCCATCGCAGACATGCGGGGCAGCGTCGGCGCCGAAGGGGCAAAACGCAGGGCTCCTCGTCTCCTCGCGTTCAAACTCTCAGGCAAAAGGACAGATGGGCGGACTTCCCCGCGACCACGGTCGCGCCAAACGATGCCCGCCCATGTCCTCGACTTCGAATTTCCGCGCCACGCTGCACGCGTCCACGCTACGCGAGCTTGAACATCATTCCGCTTTTCTCGAACGCCACATCGGCCCCAACGACGCCGAGATCGCGCACATGCTGCGCGCCGTCGGCCACGACTCGCTGGACGCAATGACCGATGCGATCGTGCCGGCGAGCATCAAATCGCCCGCGCCGCTGGCGCTACCCGATGCGATGACAGAAGTCGAAGCGCTGGCGAAGATCCGCGCCATCGCCGACCAGAACCAGATCTTCCGCAGC
This sequence comes from Lysobacteraceae bacterium, assembly GCA_049296025.1. Taxonomy (GTDB): domain Bacteria; phylum Pseudomonadota; class Gammaproteobacteria; order Xanthomonadales; family Xanthomonadaceae; genus Lysobacter_I. The sequence goes on from JBAQRU010000023.1 coordinate 2,853, forward strand.
TTCATCGGCCAGGGCTATTACGGCACGCACACGCCGAACGTCATCCTGCGCAACATCCTCGAAAACCCCGCGTGGTACACGGCCTACACGCCGTACCAGGCGGAGATTTCACAGGGCCGCATGGAAGCGCTGATCAATTTCCAGACGATGTGCGCCGACCTCACCGGCATGGAGATCGCCAACGCGTCGTTGCTGGACGAAAGCACCGCCGCCGCCGAAGCCATGACCCTGGCGAAGCGTTCGACGAAATCCAAATCGAATGTGTTTTTCGTTTCCAGCGGCGTGCATCCGCAAACGCTCGAAGTGCTGCGCACGCGCGCCGAGCCGCTGGGCATCGAACTGACGATCGGCAACGATGCCGACGCCATGACCGCCGACTGCTTCGGCGTGCTGCTGCAGTATCCCGACACCTTCGGCCGCATCCACGACTACAAGGCGCTCGCCGATGCCGTGCACGCGCGCGGCGGTCTGGTCGCGGTCGCCACCGATCTGCTCGCGCTCACCCTGATCGCCGCGCCCGGCGAATGGGGCGCGGACATCGTCGTCGGCAATTCGCAGCGTTTCGACGTGCCGTTCGGTTTCGGCGGCCCGCACGCGGCGTTCATGGCCTGCCGCGATGCCTACAAACGCAGCATGCCGGGGCGCCTGATCGGCGTGTCCATCGATGCCGAAGGCAATCCCGCGTATCGCCTCACCCTGCAGACCCGCGAGCAGCACATCCGCCGCGAGAAGGCCACGTCCAACATCTGCACCGCGCAGGTGCTGCTGGCGGTGATGGCCAGCATGTACGCCGTCTATCACGGCGCCGAAGGCCTGACCCGCATCGCGCGCCGCACCCATCGTCTGGCCGCGATCCTCGCCGCCGCGCTGCGCAAGGAAGGCGTGCATGTGGGCGATGATTTCTTCGACACCCTGCACATCACCAGCGTGGATGCCGAAGCGGTGCATGCCCGCGCGCGCGCCGAAGACATCAACCTGCGCCGCATCGATGCGCGCAGCCTCGGCATCAGTCTCGACGAAACCACCACGCGCGACGATGTGATCGCGCTCGCCGCGCTGTTCGGCGCGGATGCGTCTGATATCGACGGCCTCGACATCGACACCCACGACGCCCTGCCCGAGGCGCTGCTGCGCATCTCGAATTTCCTGACCCATCCGGTGTTCAACACCCACCACAGCGAACACGAACTGCTGCGCTACATGCGCGCGCTGTCGGACAAGGATCTGGCGATGGACCGGACCATGATCCCGCTGGGCAGCTGCACGATGAAGCTCAACGCCACCGCCGAGATGATCCCGGTGACGTGGCCGCAGTTCGGCAATCTGCATCCGCTGGCGCCGGCCGCACAGGCTACCGGCTACAAGCAGTTGATCGACGAACTCGAAGCGATGCTGGTCGAATGCACCGGCTACGACGCGGTGAGTCTGCAGCCGAACTCCGGCGCGCAGGGCGAATACGCCGGTCTGCTCGCGATCCGCGCGTACCACCGTTCGCGCAACGAAGGCCATCGCGATATCTGCCTGATCCCGGAATCCGCGCACGGCACCAATCCGGCCTCCGCGCAGATGTGCGGGATGACCGTGGTCGTGACGAAATGCGACGGCAACGGCAACGTCGATGTCGACGACATCCGCCGCAACGCCGAAAAATATTCCGACCGCCTCGCCGCGCTGATGATCACCTACCCGTCCACGCACGGCGTGTTCGAGGAAGAGATCGTCGCGATCTGCGATGTCGTCCATCGGCACGGCGGCCAGGTCTACACCGACGGCGCCAACATGAACGCGCTGGTCGGCGTGGCCAAGCCCGGCAAGTGGGGCTCGGACGTTTCGCACCTCAATCTGCACAAGACCTTCTGCATCCCGCACGGCGGCGGCGGTCCCGGCGTCGGTCCGTGCGCGGTGAAAGCGCATCTCGCGCCGTTCCTGCCGAAGACGCTCGACAGTGACAGCACCGTCGGCATGGTCTCCGGTGCGTCGTTCGGTTCCGCATCGATCCTGCCGATCAGCTGGATGTACATCGCGATGATGGGGCGCGTCGGGCTGCGCCGCGCCACCCAGGTCGCGCTGCTCAACGCCAACTACATCGCCAAGCGGCTCGCTCCGCATTACGCCACGCTGTACACCGGCCGCAACGGGCTGGTCGCGCACGAATGCATTCTCGATCTGCGTCCGCTCAAGGACAGCACCGGCATCAGCGCCGAAGACGTCGCCAAGCGGCTGATCGATTTCGGTTTCCACGCACCCACGCTCAGTTTCCCGGTCGCCGGCACGCTGATGGTGGAGCCGACCGAAAGCGAATCGCAGCATGAACTTGATCGCTTCATCGACGCGATGATCCAGATCCGCGACGAGATCCGCGCGGTCGAAGATGGCCGCCTCGATCGCGAGGACAATCCGCTGAAGCACGCGCCGCACACCGCCAACGTCATCGGCGCCAGCGAATGGACGCATGCGTATCCGCGCGAACTCGCCGCGTTCCCGCTCGCCAGCCTGCGCCAGCAGAAATACTGGCCGCCGGTCGCGCGCGTCGACAATGTTTACGGCGACAAGAACGTCATGTGCGCCTGCATCCCGGTGGATGCGTACAGGGAAGACGCCGAGGGCTGAGCGATGGCGGTGCGGCCGGTTGCGGAGCACCGCCAGATGCCCTGCTCTTATTCGAATCATTCTTCCAATACTTCACTTATCCAAAAAAATCAGACAACTCAATTACCCGACTGCAATCGTTTTTGACTGGTCGTTCCTGGAAATTTGCTGGTCATTCCCGCGAACGCGGGAACCCAGCGTCTTTCGCGTTGTGCCGGCAGCTTCAAAAAGCCGGGCTTCAAAAGTCGAGCTATAAAAAGTCGCTGGGTCCCCGCGTTCGCGGGGACGACGAAGCCGTGTTGGACGGAGCAGTCTTGGGCGGATCTGTTTTGGACGCTGTCGTCTTGGAGCGCGCCAAGAAAATGGAGGCATCCCCGGGCGCCGATTCCCCCGGATTTCCCTGCGCGACCGGAAACGACTAGATTACGTGACAGTGATCTTACAGACCGGTCCGGGGGACGGATCGGGTGCGGCCGGCGACTGCCGGCAGGGATCACCAGCTCAATATCAGACTCCCGGGGAGGGACCAGTATGACCGCACGCGTGAAGCCAAGCGCCAATCGTCTTTGTATCGCCCTGTTGGCAGCCATGGCGCTGCCGGTCGCCGCACAGGATGCTCCACCCGCCAGCGGGACCGGAGGCGTCGAGACCCTGGACCGGATCTCGGTGACCGGCACGCGCATCAAACGCGCCCAGGCCGAAGAAGCCTTGCCGATCACCTCCTTCAGCAAGGACCAGATCGACCAGCTCGGCATCACCTCGGCAGAACAACTGCTGATGACGCTCAATATTTCCGGCAACAGTTCGGACAACCTCGCCAGCAACGCCGGCATCGTCAACGAAGAACAGCGCGGCAACAACGGCGTCTCCGGCGCCAACCTGCGCGGCCAGGGCGCGGACGCCACGCTGGTGCTGCTCAACGGCAGGCGCGTGGCGACCCATGGCCTGAAAGGGCGCGCGGTCGATCTGAACTCGATTCCGTTCGCCGCCATCGATCGGGTCGAGGTGCTGCGCGACGGCGCCTCCGCGATCTACGGCACCGACGCCATCGGCGGCGTGATCAACTTCATCACCAAGCGCGATTACCAGGGCGCGCAGGCCTCGGCATTTCTGGACGTCACCGAAGCGGGCGGCGGCAACACCTACGTCAGCAGCCTGCTGTTCGGCGCGGGCGATCTGGACAGCGACGGCTGGAACGCGTTCGGCACGATCAACCTCAAGCGCAACACGATCCTGCGCGGCAGCGACCGCGACTTCTCCAACGGTTTCCAGGCCGATCGCGGCCTCTCGCCGGACACCCGCGGCACGCCGTTCGCCACCGTCTTCAGCCTGGGCAGCACCGGCGTGGGCGCCACCAGCCTGCTGCGCAACGGCGTGCTGGACCCGGCCGGCGGCACCACCCGCATGACCGCCGTCAACATCTTCAATCTTCCGGGCGCGGATGGCTGCGAAGCCGCCGGCCCGAACATGGGGCCTTACGGCTACCGGCTGTGGAATTCACCGGCATCGCGCTATGCCTGCGCCTGGGATTACGGCGGCGCTGCGGTCATCCAGCAGCCGCAGGACAGCGTGGATTTCATCGGCCGCGCGACTTACCGCATCGGCACCGCGCACGAGGCCTACGTCGAGTTGACCGCATCCAGGGTCGACGTGAGCAAGACTTTCGAGCCGAACCAGATCTCATCCAGCACGTCCTCCGCCCTCACCTCGCTGGGGCCGACCACTTGGTATCCGCTCAATCCGCTGACCCAGACCACCTACGACGCGGTGTACAACGAGTTGGCCGCCTATTTCGGCGCCGGACAGCTCAACTACGGCGCGCCCATCGCTTACCGCTGGCGCTGCATGGCCTGCGGCCCGCGCCAGATCGAAACCACCACCACGTCCTACCGGTTCGTCGCCGGCATCGGCGGCGTGATCAACGGCGGCCTGATCGACGACTGGAGCTACGACGTCGGCTTGATCCGCGCCAGCAGCAAGTCGGAGTCGACGCTCGGCACCGGCTTCCATTACACCGATTCGCTGAGACAAATCCTGGGCAGTGGCCTGATCAATCCGTTCCTCGCACCGGGGCAGAGCCAGTCGGCGGCCGCCATGTCCGCGCTGGCGGCTGCGTCCGCCCAGGGCGTGACGCTGTATGGCGGCGAATCGGTGATGACTTCGCTGGATGCCTCCATTACCGGCGATCTGGGTTTCTTCCCGCTGCCCGGCGGCAATATCGCGATGGCCGCCGGTGTCGATTTGCGTCGCGAGGAGTTCAACTTCGACGGCGACCAGCGCAGCAACCGCCGCGCCGTGTTCAACGCGCCGTTCGACGACGCCAACGCATTGGGCAACGTCAGCCGCGACATCAAGGCCGCCTACGTGGAATTCCAGCTGCCGGTCTTCAGCAACTTCGACCTCAACCTGGCCGGTCGCTACGACCATTACAGCGGCTTCGGCGGCACCACCAACCCGAAGGTGTCGTTCAAGTACCGGCCGTTCGAGACGCTGTTGTTCCGCGGCGCCTACAGCACCGGCTTCAAGGTGCCCAGCTTCAATCAGCTGTTCAACGGCGTCAGCGAAATCCAGTACACCGGCCAGGATCTTGCCGACCCGGCGACCTGCCCCGACGGCGTCGCCAGACCGAACGTGGTCGGCTGCGAAACCATCCGTCCGGTCGAAATCTTCGGCGGCAAGACCAATCTGACGCCCGAGGAATCCACCCAGAAGAGCATCGGCTTCGTGTACTCGCCGATGAACCAGCTGAACTTCGCGCTGGACTGGTGGGAAATCGAACGCGAGAACACCATCCGCTCGGCGCCGCGCGACATCCTCGTCCGGTACTACGACCTGTTCCAGGACAACTGGATCCGCGACGACAGCGGCGAAGTGGTCGCGATCGACCGCCGTTACATCAACTCCGGCGGCAGTCTGATGCGCGGCGTGGAGTTGGACGCCAATCTCACCGGCGAACTGGCCGGCGGCCAGTGGCGGGTGAACCTCAACGGCAGCTACATCGACCAGTTCCAGACCAAGGCGCTGGAGTCCCTGCCCTATTCGGCGAATCTCGTCGACCGCTACGTGCGCTACTTCAATCTGCCGATCACCTGGAAGCACACGCTCAATTTCGGCTACACCCGCGGCAACTGGTCGCACAGCCTCAGCCAGATCCATCGCGATGGCTACCAGGACGAACCGCCGGCAAGCGTCGCCAACGGCAGCTTCATCCCCGCCGACTGGAAGCCGCGCGTCGATGGCTACACCACGTACAACTACAGCGTGACCTGGACCGGCATCAAGGACCTCAAGCTCGGGTTCGGCATCAAGAACCTGCTCGACCAGGACCCGCCGTTCACCGCGCACATGAACGACTTCGCCGCGGGTGCCGGCTGGGAACCGCGCATCGCCGATCCGCGCGGACGCGCCTACACGCTGCTGGTCGAATACAAGTTCTGGTAACGGCCAGACATCGCATCCACGCATCGAGCAAGATCGCAGGCCCCGCACACCGGGGCCTGTTTTTCATGGTCTTCCCGGATGCTTGCGATTGATGTTGGATCGTTCCGGCAAGAACATCCTCACGACACGAAAAAGGCCTGCCGCATTCGCGGCAGACCTTCGTTCTGATCGATCGATCGCGGCACTGTCGCACCAGAGCAGTGGCCGTCGTTGTGAATCATCGGTCGTACCGTCTCCGGCGACTGGCCTCTGCTGCGGAGCAGAAGACACGGCGGAGAATTCCGCCGTGTCCACGATCACGCGAATCCGCCGCGAGCGGCGAGCTTCACTTTTCCTTGACAGGGTCGCTCGGCACGGCGATCACGCCCGAACACTTCTTGCACTGGAAGTAGACGCCGCCCGCGATGGTGCCGGTCGTGGTGTTGGTGAGCGCGTACGGGCCGGTGATCTGCGCCCATGCCGACGGACCGTATAGCGCCTTGCAACGCTCATCGGTGGCATGGAAAGCCACGTAATAATGCGGATTGGCGACGCCCACAGGAATCGTGTGCGCGGACCACCAGTTGGCGAGATAGGTGGGGCTGAGGTATTGGCCGGGACCGACATTCACCACCGACCCGGGATAGCACGGCGGCACGGCCTGGGCAGCCGAAACAACGCCGAACGCAAGCAGCACCGACAGCAGGATACGTTTCATCGCGAAGAACTCCTTAGAGCCTGTTCAAAATCTTCGCCGAAGAGGCGATCATTGGCGGATGAGAAAGAAACCTTACCCCAGCGACGTGACTCGCGAGCAATTTGAACGAATCCGCCCCTTGCTTGAAGGGGCGCGCAAGCAAACCCGTCCTCGGCAGGTTGATTTGTACGAGGTGTTTTGTGCGGTTCTGTACTTGCTGCGCACCGGTTGCCAATGGCGAGCCCTGCCCAGCGATTTTCCGAAGTGGCGGACGGTGCATGCGTACTTCATGATCTGGCGGGAGGTCGACGAGGAGGGGAAGAGCCTGCTGGAGCGGGCGTTAAAAAAATCAGGTTGGCGCGGCCCGCGTGAAACTGGAGCGGAACGCCTCGCCAAGCTTTTTGATCGTCGACGCACAGAGCGTGAAGAACAGTGACACGGCGGGCAGCAAGGGATACGACGCAGGCAAGAAGGTCTCCGGGATCAAGCGTCATCTCGCGGTGGACACCCAGGGGCTGCCTCATGCTGTGGCGATTACCACCGCCGATATCAGCGACCGGGCCGGTGCAGTCGCGGCCTTTGAACGCTGTGAGGGCGAGTTGCAGTCCGTGGCGAGCGTGCTGGCTGATGGCGGTTACACGGGCGAAGACTTTGCCGATGAGGTGTTGAGCACGCTGGGCGCGACGGTTCAGATCGCCAAGCGCAATGAGCTTCACCGCTTCGAGGTGCTGCCAAAGCGGTGGATTGTGGAGCGATCATTTGCTTGGCTGGAGAAGTGCCGAAGGCTATGGAAGAACTGCGAGCGGCTTCTCAACACCAGCCTGCAGTTCGTCCATCTGGCTTTCCTGGCACTGGTGCTCAGAAGATTTTGAACAGGCTCT
>JBAQRU010000024.1:0-14040 GCA_049296025.1 Lysobacteraceae bacterium
AAAAAGACTCCAAGCCTTACCCGTAAATCATGGCTCACCATAATCCGTAACGCTTCGAAAATTCAGGCCGACTCCCATCGTCCACCAAAGTTTATGCGTAAATCCATACCCAACATGATTTCGTAAAGTGTCGCCCTCCCGATCAGAGCTGAAAATCCCCCGGGCTGGTCTTCACGTTCTGCTTGAAACTCAGTACAGAAACAAACACCCGGGTCTGATCGTGCAATACGAACTCGAAACCGATCGGCTGACCGTCGGACGAAAACCACGCCAGCCCACTCGTCACGCCGCTGCCCCAGGTCTTCGGCGCGATGCTGGCGCCGCTGATCTTGCTGCCCTTCGACAACACCAGATCCTTCGATGCGGTGAAACGCAGCAGCTCGCCAGCAGTGCCGAGCATCGCAAGCGCGAGCGGATCGGTCAGCTTGTCGGCTGCGTCCTTGCCGGAGAAGCCGGTGGCCAGATCGAGCCAACGCACGATGCCGGCTTCGGCCACCGCGCGGAATTCGTCCTTGGCGCCGGGACGCAGCACGAGGCGGAAGCGATCGGGGCGCTCGAACAGCAGCGTCGCGGGATAGCGCTGCGGCGCGTCGACCTTGCCGTTCTTGTCCGGCGGCGCGTACAGATCGACGGAGACATCGAGTGCACCGCTGTAGGTAGTCTTGTCGAAGGTATAGAGCTGACTGGTGGCGGAAGCTGCCTGCGCCGACAGCGCCGAACCCAAGGTGATTGTCAATGCGAGCGCGATGCAGGAAAGCGGGCGAATGAAGTTCATGGCGGTGTCTCGTGGGAAGTGGAATGGGGGAGTGCCGATCAAACGCCGCAGGCGAGCACGACGCTCGTGCTCAACGATTGCGGCGGCGTCATGCCTTGCAGTGAATTGCATTGCGCGGTGGGATCCACCATCAGCGAGCGCACGCCGACGACGCGGGCGGTGCCCAGCCCTGCGGGAATGCCCGGTTCATCCAGCCTGAAACATTCGCCCGCGTTGAGGCGACGCGTGAATTCGCCAGCTGCACCGGAGAGTGTCGCTTCGATGGCCGCAGTGCTGGTGTTGCAGAACTGCTGGATGCGCAGGTTGGGCGAGAGTTCCGGTAGATCGGCGATTTGTGCTGCGGCATGGACGGGGGTGCTGCCGTTGCACATACCGCTGTGGATCAGCGTCTGCATGATCTCGCCTTCGAGCCGTTCGACCGGGCGCGTCGTGTTCTTGATGTACCGCGACGTCATCTGCGGCGCCCCGGTCATCGCATTGATCGAGGGATAAAGGACGAGCGTCGGACTGGTGGGCAGCGAGAACAGCACCTCGACGCGCGGTTCCGTCGGTGTGAACATCGTGCTGCCGATCAATCCGGTGGACGTGTGCGGCGGAAAGGCGGCCGGCGAACTGCTGATGGTGATCGGCGGCGCGATGGTGGCGCAATCGAAACCCGGCCGCGACACGCAGGCGGTCTCCATCGTCAGGTCGTAGCTGGCGGTCACGGTGTCGCCCGGGCAGTATTTCTGTGGCGACACTTTGCCGAATTCGCTTGCTGGGGCAGGCGCGTGCGGCAACGCGCAGCCATTGGTGAGCAGCATGCCGACGGCGATCGTGGAAATGGTGAGTTTGATGATGCGGTTTTGATGGTCCATATCGGTATCGATCGACAAATGAAATCGTGGAGTTACATGCACAGCGCCTTGCATGCGGCGCCGATCCATTCAACGCAAGCGCCACTGCCGACAGGACAGCGGCGATTGCATCGATGCGTCAACGGCATTGCATCCGCGCCAGCGTGCGCAGCGGCGGTGGCGGTACGTTGTTGTCCATCGTGCCCGTCGAGTCGCAACGCGTGCCGGGAGCCGGGCTGACCGGCCTGACTTCGACCACGCGCGCGTTTTCGACGCTGGCGGGCACGCCGGGCATCGCGTTCAGGCATTGGCCGGGCGACATCGTCTGCGTGAACGTTGTGCCATCCGCGCCGCCGGACAGGGTCACGACCACGGCCACCGAATTGACGTTGCACAGATCGGTGAGTCGAAGGTTCGGCGAGAATTGCGGCAGACCGGGCAATGGCTGCGAGCTGTTGACCGGTGTGCTGCCCGCGCACATGCCGCCGTGGACCAGTTCGCGATTGACCATCGCGATGCGGGTGGCGATTCTGGTCTGGTCCAGACTCTCGCGCTGGGTGAAGACACGCCCATCGGGCCTGACTTCGGCCGTCGGAATCAGCACGCTGTCGCGATCCGGATTGAACAGCACGCTGACCTGTTCCGCATCGGGTGCGGTGAAACTCACGCTGCCGGTGTAGTTGGTGATCGATTGCGCGGGAAACGCGGTGGGCGTACTGCTGAGGGCTACGGTTGGAAAGAAACTCGCGCAGCTGGCGTCGGGTGGGCAGACATCGGCGCCGAGGAAATCGACGGACGCGGTGAGCGTATCGCCGGGGCAATAGTTGTTTGGCTCCAGGCGGGCATATCCAGGCCCCATCAGATTCCTGCGTTCGATGATGCAACCGGTGGCGACCACGACCGAGCAGAGAGTGATGACGATGCCGCGGAACCATGGATTTTGGAGCATGCGCATGTGGATATCCTGTAGAGAAGGTTGGCTTCCTGCGAAGCCGGACAATTCCGGAGAGACTCGTGCAACTGATACGGGCGAAGCGCGAAGTGCCGGACAGCGCTGAACAAGCAACGTTCATCCGGCGGCATGGCCACGCACCTCATGCGCGAGTCCGCATGCGATGCCGGATACGATGCGGGCGGCAGTGCCGCCCGCGTGGTCACGCATGCATGCCCCGCGTTGCGCTCAGCCGCAGCCTCTGCGCGCCAGCGTCCGCAGCGGCGGTGGCGGCGTGCTGGGTCCGGTCGCGCTGCAGCGCGCCGAAGGATCCGCGACCAGTGACCTGACTTCGACAATAGTGGAGGCGTTGATGCCCGCAGGCACACCCGGCATGCTGGTGTTGATGCACTCGCGAGGCGCCAACGTCTGCGTGTACGTCGTGCCCGGCGCGCTGCCGCTGAGCGTTACCGAGATCGCCACGCCGTTGATGTTGCACAGTTCGGTCAGACGCAGATTCGGCGAACGCCGGGGGTCGCTGTTCAAATTGGCCGGTGCGTTCACCGGCGTCGAGCCGGCGCACATGCCGGCATGCTGCAGCTCGGTTTCGCTCGATCCGGTGATCCGTCGGATCGTCTGCGCCTGGGTGCGCGGAACGCTGCGCGAAACGTTCACCACGCGTCCTTCGGCATCGGTGCGACTGGTCAGCACCAGCACCGCGTCGCGATCGATGCCGTAGTTCAAGGTGACGACATCGGCGGCCGGAACGAAATCGACGCCGCCGGCATAATTGCGGATCGACTGCGGCGTGAAGGATTCCGGCGTACTCGTCATGGTCACGGTCGGAAACTGCATCGCGCAGGCGGTGGCGTCGCGACAGGTTTCGCTGCCCAGATAGTCGAAGCTGGCGCGGACCGTATCGCCGGGACAGAATTCCGATGGCGTCGCGTTCGCGATGCTCGGCAGCACGCTGCGTTCGAGTCGGCAGCCGTTGGCGACCACGACCGCGCAAGCGGCGATCGTGCAGTAGCGGAAGAGCTTGCTGTGGGGCGTGCGCATGTCCAACTCCGGGGGAATGGATGCCGATCCATCGGCCTTGATGAGGAAGCCTCACCCGAAGTCACGTAAGCGGTCCGGCGAACCGGACACCCGCCGCGCAGCGGTGACGCCGAAAGACATGGTTTTCAGTGCGTCGACAGCGCCTTCGCGCGGGCGCGCAGTGCGATGATCAGCACCCCACCCAGCACCATCGCACCGCCGATCCACAGCTGCGGGCCCGGGCGGTCGCCCCAGAACATCATGCCCAATGCCACCGCGAATACCGGTGTCAGCAGCAGGTACGGCATCACCGTGGCCACCGGATGACGCTGGACGAGACGATAAAAAAGACTGTGGCCGATCAACGATGCGAACACCGCCGAGTAGAGCGCTGCGCCCCAACTGCTCCAGTGCGCATCGCGCAGCGCGGTGAAGCCGCCGGGTTCGATCAGCGCGCTGATGGCCAGCAGCGGCGCGATGCCGATCAGTGCGGTCCAGCCCTGCAGGTTCAGTGCGTCGATCCCGCCCAGGCCGCGCATGAACACCGTGCCCAACGCGATCAGGAATGCCGCCAACAGCATCATCGCCAGCGACGCCGGGTGATCCAGCACCAGCGGATCGAAGCCCAGCACCAGCACGCCGGCGAAGCTCAATGCGATCGCCGAACCGGTGCGCCATGCGAAGCGTTCGCCCAGCAGCCACCACGCCAGCAGCACCGACATCGGGATGTAGCTCTGCATCACGATCGCGGGCGAGGACAGATCGCCGGCCATGCGCAGCGCCCACAGGCTGGTGCCGAAATGCAGCGCGCCGTTGAGCAGCGCCACCGCGATCAGTCGCGGCCACTGCGCGCGCGGCGGCGGCCTGACGAATGCGCACAGCAGCACCGCGAGCATGCCCATCCGCAGCGCGCTGAACAGGAACGGTGGAATCTCGCGCAGCGCATGCGCGGAGGTCAGGAAATTTCCGGCCCAGACGATGCAGATCAACAGCGCCAGCGCGATGTCGCGCCGGCCGAAGGGGCGCTCAGGCATCGTCACGCGTTCACGGCCTGCGCATCGGGCCGTTCGGCATCAGAATTTCCAGCCGAGCTTGCGATAGACCTTGCCGAGCACCCAGGCCGGGCCGATCAGCAGATACACGACATCGGTGAAGAAGCTCGGCTTCTTGCCTTCGATCTTGTGGCCGATGAACTGCGCGATCCACGCCAGCACGAACACCGCGATGGCGACCTGCAGCATCCGCGTGCCGCCGAGGGTCGCGTACAGCCAACGGTTGAACCACAGCAGCGCGATCAACACCGCGAGCATGCCGAAACCCAGCGGACGCGAGGCGCGGTAGTAGAACATCCACGCCGCGAAGGCCGCGATCGCGGCCCAGAACCCGACGCTGAACCACGTGCCCGGCACCGGAATGCACCACAGCAGCGCAGTCACCGTCCACAGGATGGTGGGCACCGCGATGACATGGATCTTCTGGTTGGTCGCGTTGACGTGGTCCGACGAGTATTTGTCGAACCAGCGGTCGATGGGACGTTCGGTGGTTTGAGGTTGGTCGATGGAGGTATTCATGTCTCTCCCTGTTTCGAGGAGTGAATTTGTGGTCTTGGTTTCAAAGAAAGTCGCTTAAGTAATCCAAGTGGAGAAATCCAAGGACGTGATTTTTAGCTTTAGAAGAAAATGTTGCTGCAACAAGATTTTCTTCTTCTTTATTTGGGACGACGACATAGAATCCGATTTGATCCAAAGAAAAGTCGCCTTTAACCCGCCATTCCCTTTCGTGCGTAAAGTCCACTTTTCCATAGTCGAGTTGGACGTGGCGCCAACGTTCCTCCTCAGGAATCCATTGTGCTTCGTCATCTGGCAGGTATACGACAGGTCGAGCGCCGCGCTGCCATGCGCTTAGTTTTGAAACAGCAATTCCAAATGCTTGATAAGGATGATTGGTCAATCGTCGATGTTGAATAAAGTAGCGAATTGCTGACAGTGGCATTTCCGTAAAGCATGCGGCCCTATTTTTTCCTTTGATATATCCAGAGTTGCCAGAGCCACGAATCAGCCCTTCAGACATGATCGAAACCAGGGCGTCGCGAGCGCTTCTACCTGGTCTGTCTCCAGTCAGATGAATCAAGGCTCTTGTGATGTCGGGCCTGTCGGGCTGAATAAGCATCGATAAATCAATCCACCGAAATCCCCGCCAACCGCTGCAACGCCTCTGCATATTTGGCGTGGGTGCGATCGATCACGTCCCGCGGCAGATGCGGGCCCGGTGCGGTCTTGTTCCAGTCCAGCGTTTCCAGATAATCGCGGACGAACTGCTTGTCGTAGCTCGGCGGACTGATGCCGACTTCGTATTCGTCGGCGGGCCAGTAGCGCGACGAATCCGGGGTCAGCATTTCGTCCATCACGTACAGACGTCCGTCGGCGTCGGTGCCGAATTCGAATTTGGTATCGGCCAGCAGGATGCCGCGCCCCGCAGCATAGGCAGCGGCGTAGCCGTAGATGCGCAGCGTCGCGTCGCGCACCTGTTCGGCCAGCTCGGCGCCGACGGTCTTCACCATCGTGTCGAAATCGATGTTCTCGTCGTGGTCGCCCACGGCGGCCTTGGTTGAGGGCGTGAAGATCGGCTCCTGCAGCTGTTCCGCCTGACGCAGGCCATCGGGCAGGGTGATGCCGCTGACCCGGCCGGTGCGCTGGTAATCCTTCCAGCCGCTGCCGATCAGATAGCCGCGGGCGATGGCTTCCACCGGCACCGGCTTGAGTTTCTTCGTCACCACCGCGCGCTTGGTGTACAGCGCGGCGTCCACGCCGGCCGGCAGCACGCTGGCGACGTCGATATCGGTGAGGTGGTTGGGCAGGATGTGCGCGGTCTTGTCGAACCAGAAGTTGCTGATCTGGCAGAGCATCTCGCCCTTGCCGGGAATCGGGTCGGGCAGCACCACGTCGAACGCGCTGAGCCGGTCGGTGGCCACCATCAGCAACAGCGGGCCCTGGTCGCGGGCTTCGGCTGGCAGCCTGTCCCGCGAGAGATCGAAGACATCGCGGACCTTGCCGCGATGGCGCAGGGTCAGGCCGGGCAGGTCGGATTCGAGCAGAGTGGTCGCCACGCGCAGTCCATCGGAAGCGGTCGGGCCGCCTAGTGTAAGGCCGCGCGGCCCGGGTTGACGGCCCCCGCGCAGCGGTTTCGGCGATGCCCGTCACATCGGTTCGCACTCGTCACATCGGTTCGGACCTGTAAACTTGCCGGCATGACGCGCTGGTACGGAAAAGCTTTGGGATTCATCGCGGGCTGGCTGCTGCTGAGGCATCCAGCGGGTGGCCTGCTCGGCCTGCTGCTGGGCCACGCCTTCGATGCCGACTGGTTCAAGAGCAACCGCGACACCCCCTACCGCGTGCTCGGCGTGACCGAGGACGCCTCCGACGCCGAAGTCGAACAGGCCTACCGGCGAATGATCAGCCAATACCACCCGGACAAACTCGTCGGCGTGGCCGATGAGCTGCGACGCCTGGCGGAAGACAAGGCCAGCGAGATCAACAGTGCCTACGACCGCATCCAGACCCTGCGCAAGCAACAACGCTCGTGAGCCCCATGCAATCCACTGTCATCGCCCCGTCCATCCTGTCCGCGAACTTCGCGAAGCTCGGCGAGGAGGTCGATAACGTCCTCGCGGCCGGCGCCGACTGGGTGCATTTCGACGTGATGGACAATCATTACGTGCCCAATCTCACCATCGGGCCGCTGGTCTGCGAGGCGCTGCGCAAGCATGGGGTGACCGCGCCGATCGATGTGCATCTGATGGTGGAGCCGGTGGACCGCCTGGTGCCGGATTTCGCGAAGGCCGGTGCGTCGCTGATCAGCTTCCATCCCGAAGCCAGCCGCCACGTGCATCGCACCATTCAACTCATCAAGGCGCAGGGCTGCCAGGCCGGGGTGGTGCTGAATCCGGCGACGCCGGTCGAGGTCCTGGATTACGTGCTGGAAGAGCTCGATCTGGTGCTGCTGATGTCGGTGAATCCCGGCTTCGGCGGGCAGAGCTTCATTCCGTCGGCGCTCGACAAACTGCGCGCGGTGCGTCAGCGCATCGATGCGCTGACGGCGCGTACCGGCAAGCTGATCCGCCTCGAAATCGACGGTGGCGTGAAGCCGGACAATATCGCCGAGATCGCGCGGGCGGGTGCGGATACCTTCGTCGCGGGGTCGGCGATTTTCGGTCAGCGCGATTACGCCGCGGTGGTTGCGCAGATGAAGGCAGCGGTCGCGGCGGTGCGTTGAGACGATGCGCAAGAAGAAGGGCGGCACCTTGCGGTACCGCCCCCCGGTGTAGTGGAAGCAATCCCGCTTCCGTCCGTCGTCCCTGCGATGGCCTTCGATTCTCCACGGGGCCAGTGACGGGACGATGACAGCCGCAGCGGGCTCCGGGATGCGGGACAGGGCCGAAGCCGCTAGGATGGCGCGGACATGAACGAGACCACTCACCATCAACACGCGGCTGCAACGGTCGCACAGGACGCGAGTCGGCGATGGCGCCGCTGAACCGGCCCGCCATCCTCCCGCATCGTTTCATTCAAGGATTTTCCGCGTGATCTCGTTCGAACAATTCCAGCAATACGCCGACGACGGCCATACCCTGATTCCGGTGGTGCGCGAGGTGCTGTCCGACCTCGACACGCCGCTGTCGGTCTATCTCAAGCTCGCCGACGGCCCCTACACCTATTTGTTCGAGTCGGTCGAGGGCGGCGAACGCTTCGGTCGCTACTCGATCATCGGCCTGCCCGCGCATCGCGTGTACGCGTTCGCCGGGCATACGCTGTACGTCACCGAGTTGGGCGATCTGATCGAAGCGCGCGAAGTCGCCGATCCGCTGGCCGAAGTCGAACGGCTGCGCACCGCACAGAAGGTTCCACGGCTTGCGGGTCTGCCCGGTTTCACCGGCGGACTGGTGGGATGGTTCGGTTTCGAATGCATCGAATACATCGAACCGCGACTGCGCAGCGGCGGCGTGCATCCGGACCGCCGCGACGAGTTGGGCACGCCCGACATCCTGTTGATGGAAAGCCGCGAGGTTGCGGTGTTCGACAACCTCAAGGGCCGGCTTTACCTGATCGTCCATGCCGACCCGCGCGAACCGCAGGCGTGGGCGCGCGCGAACCGGCGGTTGGATGCGCTCACCTATCGTCTGCGCCAGGGCGGCGCCGGATATCCGGAAACATTGGATTCGACCGGTCTGAACGAAGCGGATTTCGTCTCCGGTTTCACCCGCGACGGGTTCATCGCTGCGGTCGAGAAATCGAAGGAATACATCCGCGCTGGCGACATCTTCCAGGTGGTGCTCAGTCAGCGGCTGTCGGTGCCGTTCCGCGCGCGCCCGGTCGATGTCTATCGCGCACTGCGTGCATTGAATCCATCGCCTTACATGTATTTCCTCGATGTTGGCGGCACCCAGGTGGTGGGTTCGTCGCCGGAAATCCTGGTGCGTCTCGATGACGGAAAAGTCACCGTGCGCCCGATCGCCGGCACTCGCCCGCGCGGCAAGACGCCAGAAGCGGATATCGCGCTTGAGGCGGAGCTGCTGGCCGATCCGAAAGAACGCGCCGAGCATCTGATGCTGATCGATCTGGGCCGCAACGATGTCGGTCGGGTTAGCGAGCCGGGCACGGTGGAGGTGGGTGATCGCTTCGTGATCGAGCGCTACAGCCACGTGATGCATATTGTCAGCGAAGTCACCGGCCGCTTGAAAGAAGGTTTGAATTACGCCGACGTGCTGCGCGCGACGTTTCCCGCCGGCACCGTCAGCGGCGCGCCGAAGATCCGCGCGCTGGAAGTGATCCGCGAACTGGAGCCGGTGAAGCGCAACGTCTACGCCGGCAGCATCGGCTACATCAGCTGGCACGGCGATGCCGACACCGCCATCGCGATCCGCACCGCCGTCATCCAGGACGGCAAGCTGCACGTGCAGGCCGGTGCGGGCATCGTCTACGATTCCGACCCGCAGAAAGAGTGGGAAGAAACGATGAACAAGGGCCGCGCGTTGTTCCGTGCGGTGGAAGAGGCGGCGCGGGGGTTGTAGCCGCCACCGAGCGATATCCTGAAACGAAAAACGCCCCGCAGCGATGCGGGGCGTTTCGTCGTGATGCAGGTGCCGGCGTTACATGCCGATGCTGCGTGCGCTCTGTTGCTGGGCCGGTGCCTGCTGTGCGTCCGGGACCATCATCGTCGCCAGCGACTGGTCGGCGGGCTGCTGCTTGGCCTGGGCGACGTTCACCGCAACGCGGTCGGCGGATTCGCTGGCGGGATCGCCCTGATAGGCGAAGACCTGTCCGTTCTTGCCGAGCAGTGCACCGTCGATGCGCTCCATGCCGGATTTCTGCGCCTGCAGAGCCGTGGCGGCGACGACGTTGCGCAACTCCTCGCCTTGCAGGCCGAGGCCGTCGACTTTCTTCAATGCCTCCTCTGCCTGGCGATACAGCGCCGGTTCCGGCGACGGCGCTTCGCTGATCGGCTTCTTCGGCGTGGTGTCGGTGTATTTCAGGCCGGTGTCCATCAGCGCCTTGTCGAGACCGATCTCCTTGAGGTTCAACTGCACTTCGGGTGCGACCGCTTTGGGATCGAGCTTCCTGGCATCGGCCAGCGCCTGCTTCTCGGCGTCGTTGATGACGTTGACCGCCCATTCGCCGTAGTAGTTCGGGTAGTCCTGATTGCCCTTGGCGCCGAGGCCCGCCGAACTCGGCGGTTGATCGAAGTAATACTTGCCCATCGCCTTGACGTTCTCGGGCGAGTCCCTGAGCGTCATGTCGGCTTCCATCGTCAATCCCGGCTTCAGCGCGTAGGTGAAGGCCGGCGCTTTTCCGCCGCGATCGATGAAGTCTTCCATCCGGCCCGGATGCGCGTTGTAGAGCTCTTTCAGGCCTGCCTTCGGATTGTCGTTCAGTACCTGCGAAGAGATCGCATTGAAGCCGCCGATGTGCGCGCCGGCTTCGTCGTCGCGGTTGACCTGGATGAAGGTCTTCACCGCAGCGGTGTAATCGTGCGGCCCCGGTCCCTTGGCCATCTTGTCGACGGACGTGGTGAAGTCGCTGTAGCCCTTGTCGGCGACGGTGCTGTTGAACGAATGCTGGATCTCATGACCCATCACGAACACCAGCTCGGCGGCCGAGGCCTTGTTCTTGCCGGCTTTGTTCAATTCGTCCACCGGCAGGCTGATGGCTTTGTCGTCCGGGCTGTAGCTGCCGCCGGCGTTTTCGCCTTTGGGAAGCAGCTCGAATTTCTCGAGGTGGCCCTTGGCCACGGAATCGACGATGCGTTCTTTCAGATCCGGCGACTGGTCGAGCAGCGCGCGCAGGTTCTTGCCCGGGGTCTGGGTCTTGGTGTCGTTGGCGGTCTCGAAATCGGTGAGGATCTTGTCGAGTTTGGTTTCGGCGATTTTTTTCAGAACGTCGTCGGGAACAGCGGCCATGGTCGTATTCCTCAGGCGTTGATGATGAGTTTGGAAACGCAGGCGTGATTCGCCTTGGCGTCGTTTTCGCCGCGCACGTAGATCTGCACCGAGACCTCATCGCGCGAGAAATCCCAGTACAGCAGGCGGTCGTGCTTGCCTCGCGCCGCATTCGACACGAAGCCGGCGCGCTGCAGCGCGGCGGAGTAGGCGTCGAAATCGAGCGCGCAGATCGGCGCCATGTCGGCGTTGCTGCGGCTTTCGTCGTCGAAGGAGAACATCACCCGCGACGGCTTCTCGTCGTCGCCTTCCGGCAGCGAAACGAGGTTGTAGGCCCACTGCTCGGTGAGTTGGCCGCTGAAGCCGTATTCGTTGGCGTCGTCGGGATTGAATTCGACCTTGATGCCGGTGAGCTGTTCGATGCGCGCCGGGGCGATATCGTCGCGGCCGTGGATGCTCTCGACCAGCTTCAGCACGCGCTGGCCGATGTCTTCCGCGTTGGTGGGGGTGTGCAACTGAGTCATGGGAAACCTGTTCGCGTAATGATTGGATGGGGGACTTGTCGGGTCGGGCGCGGTCGGGGGCTCGCACGCAACGCAAACCAGCGCCAGGAGGCAGACGGCCAAACCCGATGCGGTGCGCCGGGATGCGGCGCGGTGCGTGATGTCCGTCGACAGGCCCTCGTGGTTGCGATCGATGCGGCTCGGCCCGCTTCCCCGAAATGCAGCGACCCGTTTGAGCTTGAACGAAATCGCTGCCCGGAATCGGCCAGAGCAGGAATCGGTGAATCCCCGGCTCAGAACAGCAGGTTGACCACCAGCACGACGATGCCGGTGTAGAGCAGGCACAGCGGGCCGCCGACTTTCCACAGCTCTTTCGCGGTGTAGCCGGCGGGGCCGGTGATCATCGACATCACCGGGTTGGAGGCGGTCATGAAGTTGTTCGATGCTGACAGCGCGACGATCAGCGCGAACGAGGTGGGGTCGCTGCCGGAGGCCAGCGCGAGGTTGATCGCGATCGGCACCATCACGATGGTGGCGCCGACATGGCTGATCACCAGCGAGAACGCGGTGGTCAGCAGGCCGAGCGCGATTTCCAGCAGCCAGTGCGGCGTGCCTTCGGGCAGGCGATCCAGTGAATGCGCCGCGACCCAGGCGGCGGCGCCGCTGGAATCCATCGCCCAGCCCAGCGGAATCAGGCAGGCCATCAGGAACACGGTTTTCCAGTTGATCGCGGCGTAGGCCTCGTCCATTTTCAGTACGCCGGTGATCAGCATGCCGGCGACGCCGGTCATCAGCGCCACCGAGGCGGGAATGCGCGACGACAGCGCGATCAGCATGGTGATGCCGAAGATGGTCATTGCGATCTTGAACTTGTGCGGGCGCTGCTCGGCTTTCGGATAGTCGGTGACCGGCACGAAATCGCGGTTGCTCGCGGCCTGCGCCAGATCCTGCCAGATGCTGTGCAGCACCAGCAGATCGCCGGCGCGCAGCGGCAGTTCGCGCACGTTCTCGCGCAGCACCTGCTTGTCGCGGTTGATCGCGAGCAGCCGCAGGTTGTACAGCTTGCGCAACTGCAACTGGGTGGCGGTCTTGCCGATGAAGGTGGACGTGGGCGGAATGACCGCTTCGGAGATGCCGGCGCGCGCCGGGTTGAACAGATCGGCGAACTCGCGCAGCCGCGAGCTGCTGCGCAGGAAGCGGTTCTGGGCGAAATCGACGATCGCCTGGCGCGGGCCCATCATGCCGAGCACGCTGCCCACCCAGATCCGCGCCTCGCCCGGCGGCGCCAGCCGCGAGTCGTTGCCGGTCTTCAGCGCGAGGATCAGCGGTGCGTCGTGCAGGTCTTCGGCCTCGCGCAGCGACATGCCCACCAGCGGGCTGTCGGCGGTGACGGTGAGTTCATAGACATCGCCGTCGATGCCGTAGACGCTGGCGAAATAGCTTTCGGTGCGCGCGGGCGTGACCCCGGCATCGGCGGCGTTCTCGTGCAGGCGCTTGCCGCCGACGAAATGGAAATACGCCAGCCCCGCCGCCAGCAGCGCGAGGCCGATCGGCATCGGCGCGAACATCGGCAGCGGTTTGAGCGTGGTCAGGCCGGAAGGCAGATTGGCGTTGGCCGAGACCAGCAGGTCGTTGAGCAGGATCAGCGGCGAATTGCCGACCATGGTCAGCGCGCCACCCATCATGATGCCGGTCGCGATCGGGAACAGCAGCCGCGACAGCGGCAGGCCGGTGCGCGACGACAGGCGCGACGCCACCGGCAGGTACAGCGCCATCACCGACGGGTTCTGCATCACCGCCGAGTTGATGCCGGCGATGGTCGAGGTGAACAGCAGCAGCCGATGCTCGACGCCGTGCGCGCGGCGCAGCAGCCATGCAGCGAGGCGGTTCAATGCGCCCGTGCGGTCGAGCCCGGCGCCGAGGATCATGGTCGCGATCACGCTCATGACCGCGTTGCCCGAGAAGCCGTTGAACAGATCCTCCGGCGCGACCAGGCCGGTCAGGCCCAGCAGCACCAGCACCACCAGCGCGACCACATCGGCGCGCAGGCGTTCGAACAGGAACAACACCATCGTCAGCACCGTCAGCCCGAGGACGAGCTGCATATCGCTGGTGAGGGTGAGGGTGTTTTCCATCGGTCAGTCGGTGGTCTGTCGGGGCGTCTGGTCGATGGTCGGGTGGGTGGTCATGCCGTCGGCGTCCCTGTCGTACAACAGATCCCACACCCCGTGGCCGAGTTTCTGGCCGCGCGTCTCGAAATGGGTCTGCGGCCGCCATTCCGGGCGCGATACTTGACCGCGTGCACCGGCGCGATTGCGCAACCCGGGCGTAGCGTCGAGCACGTCCCACATCTGTTCGGCGTAATCCTGCCAATCGGTGGCGAGGTGCAGACGGCCGCCGACCCGCAGTTTGCGCACCAGCAACTCAGCGAATTCCGGTTGCACCAGTCGACGCTTGTTGTGGCGTTTCTTGTGCCACGGGTCGGGGAAGTAGATGCGGATTTCATCAAGGCTGCCGTCCGCGAT
>JBAQRU010000025.1:0-9671 GCA_049296025.1 Lysobacteraceae bacterium
GCACTGACGCATCGCCCGGCGACACCTGCCCGCCCCTGCGTGCCGGGGCGGGCGGCGAGGACACGCCACGGATGGGCGCGACCGGTCAATGACTCATCCGGACAGGATTCGGCGGTTCGTAGTCGACACGCCCGAACAGTATCCGCGGCCAGTCGCGCAACGCGTTGCCGCGCAACTCCAGTCCCATCCGCGCATACGGCAGCAGCAGGTAGCGCAGCGGATTCACGCAGAGGTCGGCCTTCGGATCGAACAGACCGGTTTCCGGAATCGCGTCACCCGGTTCGGCGTAGGTACCGAACAACCGGTCCCAGATCGAGAGCCTCGCGCCGAAATTGCAGCCGGTGCCGTAGCGACCCTCGACTTCGCGCGAGTGATGCACGAAATGCACGCCGACCGTGACCAGCACGCGGCGCAGCGACTTCAGCAACCGCGACTTGGATTCCAGCGCATACATCGCGGTGGAATGCGACGGATCGGTCCAGGTGTCGGCCAGCATCATCACGATCAGCGCCAGACCCGCACTGTGGATGTCGGTGGTGAACAGCTTCGACAACAGCGGCAACATCAGCAGCGAAATTCCACCCGCCGCCTGCAGCAGCATCAGCGGCGGTTCGATGGCGCAGGTGAGCTGGGTCAGGTTGCGGTTGCGGTGATGATGGATATGCCCCAGGTTCCACAGGAAGCGGTTGCTGTGGCACAGCCGGTGCGACCAGTAGAAGCAGAAATCGCCGATGAGCGCCGCCACCACCAGCGCCAGCGCGCCGTTGAGGTCGACCAGCGTGGGTACGCTCGCGAGCAGCCGATCGTATTGCGCGAGCAACGAGCGCAGACCATCGTTGGCCAGCACGAACACGCCCGACAGCATCAGAAACCCGTTGACCAGACTTACGTTGATCATCGACTCCCAATCGAACGCGCGCCCGGTGACGCGATGGTAGAGCAGCAGATCGAGCAGACCGACGATGATGACGAAAATCGCGCGACCGACCGCGATCGCCACCAGCAGACTGGCGAAGGACGACGGCAGCTGCGACAGCCGCAGATCGTCGACCATGTAGAAAATGCGCACCGATTGCGCATGCAGCAGCGAGAGCGGGTCGTTCACCACCGCCTGCGGCAGCAGCCACAGCGCCAGCGCGCCGAGGGCGGCCAGCGCGAGCGCGACCCGCTGCCATCCACTGCGCGCGAAACGCAGATCGCTGCGCCAAAGCGTGGCGGCGATCCGGCGGAGCGGGTGCGCACCGTCGCGTGGCGTCGTATCCACGGCAATGCCCATGCTGCCCAGACCGGGCGCGGCGGCAGCCAATTTCGTGTCCTTCATCGTCGTTCTCCATGCGGGGGATGATGCTGCGGCGCACTTTTTGTGCACCGCAACATCACCCGACTCTAGCCGCTGGCAGCGACCTTTCAAGCGCACGACTGGCTGAAATCGTGTGCAGTCACGCTGAAAAGGAATTCATCGCACGCGTGATGCGGCTACGCTCGAAGTTCTTCTACACTCGAAGGCTGTTCCGGTTTCGGCGATGGAAGCGCGCATGGCGGAAATACTGCATCAGGCGTCGATCGTCGTGTTCCAGCGCTATCTCGCGCGACTCGCGGCACTGCTCGATCTTGCCCAGGCCCATGCAGGGCCGGATCCCGGTCGCATCAACGCGTTGCTGGCGGCACGGCTGGCCCCGGACATGCTGCCGCTGCACGTGCAGGTGGAAGTCGTCTCGAATTTCGCGCTGCGCGCGAGTTTCCCGCTCGCGGGCGAGACGGTACCCGATTACGGCGAGTTTCCGGCCGGTTTCGACGGTCTGCGCGCACGCATCGCACGCACCCGGCGCCTGCTCGAAACGCTGGCGCCAGCACGCTTCGAAGGCGCAAGCGCGCGGGTGATCCACGACCGCGCAGGCGACGCCGAGCTGTCGCTGCCGGCGACCGAGTTCCTGTTCGAATACGCGTTGCCGAACTTCTTCTTCCACCTCACCACGGTGTACGCGATCCTGCGCAACTGCGGCGTGGCGGTGGGCAAAGCCGACTTCGACGGATACCACCGCTACCCGCACCGCCACCCGCAGGCGTGAGCCCGCGAAGCGTTCGCTAGGCCCCGCTCGACCGCCGCACCACCAGCGTCGCCGGCAGCATTTTGCTTTCCGCCGGCTGTTCGTGGACGCGCTTGAGCAGGGTCTCGACCAGCAGTTCGCCGGCGCTGGCGGTGTCCTGATACACGGTGGTCAACGGCGGATTGCAGAACCGCGACATCGCGATGTCGTCGAAGCCGACCACCGCGATGTCCTCGGGCACGCGCAGGCCGTGTTCGAGCAATGCGCGGATGGCGCCGATCGCGATCAGATCGCTGGCCGCAAACACCGCGTCGAACAGCACGCCGCGACCGAGCAGCGCCTTGGCGGCTTCGTAGCCTTCTTCTTCCGAGCTGAGCGCATCGACCTGCAGTGCGGATTCAGGCGGAATCCCGGCTTCGCGCTGCACCACCTCGCAGCCGCGGTAGCGCTCCCAGAATTCCGGATAGTGGCCGGAGGCATCGCCGAGGAAGGCGATGCGCTTGCGGCCGAGGGCCAGCAGGTGCTCGCCGACCAGACGCCCACCGGCGAAGTTGTCGCAGCCGATCGACACGCCCGGTTGGCCCGGCAACACCGCGCCCCAGCGCACGAAATGGGTGCCCTGTTCGACCAGCTTCTCCAGCTTGGGCCGATAGTCCACATAGTCGCCGTAGCCGAGCAGGATCAGGCCGTCGGCTTTCATGCTGTCCTCGTAGTCCGCGTGCCAGTCGTCCGACAGTTGCTGGAACGACACCAGCAGATCGTGGTTGTGGCGGGCGCAAGCGCGGGTGATCGAGCCCAGCATCGACAGGAAGAACGGATTGATCTGCGAGCCGTCTTCGGTCGGGTCCTCGAACAGCAGCAGCGCCAGCGTACCCGCACGCTGGGTGCGCAGGCTGGAAGCGCGGCGGTCGACCTTGTAGTTCAGCTCCTGCACCGCATCCATCACCCGCTTGCGGGTGTCGGCATTGACCAGCGGACTGCCGCGCAGCACGCGCGAGACGGTGGCCTGCGACACCCCCGCGCGGTGGGCGATATCGACCGAGGTGGCCTTGGTTTTACGAAGCGACATGAGCGGGTCCATCAGGTGCAGGCCTGAAGTGTAGAACCTTGGCTGTCGTCCCGCACTGCCAGCGCCAGGCAGGGTGTATCGCCAGCGCGGAGCCCGGATGTCTTCCCGATTTTCTTCGGATACAGCAATCAAGCCTCGTCGTCCCCGCGAACGCGGGGACCCAGCGACTTCCATGCAACGTTGCATGGCGCAAAGACACCGGATTCCCGCGTTCGCGGGAACGACGAGCAAATCCCTGCGTCCCGGCAATCAACCGACCTGTTTGATTTTGTTGACGGGGCGTGGAGCGCCCATGACTCGTCACCGCATTCAATGCCCAGCGGACGTGGCCGCAGCCACGTTGCGGCGCGGGCCCTGTTTCACCGCCAGCCATGCCAGCGCCGACAGCGCCATGCACACGCCGCCGATCGCGAACACCAGCGACTTGTTCTCCAGCTGCGACAGCAGATAGCCCACGCCCAGGCTCACCGCCAGCTGCGGCAGCACCACGCTGAGATTGAACACGCCCATGTACAGGCCGATCCGCGCCGGCGACACGCTCTGCGAGAAGATCGCGAACGGCAGACTGACGATCGCGCCCCAGCCCAGACCGATGATCGCCATGCCGAGGTACATCATCGGCGCGCTGTGCACGAACAGGTAGACGAAACCGAAGCCGGCCGCCATCAGCAGCAGACTGGTCGCATGCACGCGCACTTCGCGGAAACGCTGCGCCAGCGGATTCAGCACCAGTGCCGGCACCACCGCCGCGACCGCGTTCAACGACAGGAAACTGAAAGACATCAACTGCCCGGTCGCGTTGTCGTCGAGCTGCGGAAAACGCTGCTGCACGAAGCCGATGATGAATACGAACAGCGTCTGCATGCCGAACCAGCTGATCGCATGCGCCGCCAACACTTTGCGGAAGCCGGCGAGATCTTCGTGGCCGTCGAGCGTCTGCCGCTCGGTCAACGCATGCGCGATCAACACCAGCGCCAGCGCACCGAACACCACTTCCAGCCACAGGCTGTGGGTGTGGTAACCCGCCATTTTCAGGCCCATCGCGATCAACGCGTACACCGCAAACGCCCACAGCGGGCGCATCAGCAGCAACAGCGCGCCGAGACCGAGCTTCTGGGCAGACGCGCCGGTTTCGGTATGCGCCAGCACCCGCGGCTCTTCGACCAGCAGCGCGGGCACGATCGAGAACACCAGCGCCAGACCGGCGCCGAAATAGATCAATGCGATGTTGCCGTAGATCGCGCCGATGGCGTACGCGAGCACGCCGAACGTGCCCGACACCGTCTGCATCCAGGTGTAGCCCGCCGTGCGCTTCGCGCCTTCGGGCGTGACATCGGTGATCAGCGAACGGGTGGGATTGAAGCCGAGATTGATCGAGAGGTCCAACGCCAGCGCGACCGCCACCGCCACGCCGAGAATCGCGTCGAGACCGAGCGCCTTGTCGATCGCGCCGATCGAGGGCAACGCCAGCAGCATCGCTGCGGTCAGCACGCCGCCGACCAGAATGAACGGCCGTCGCCGCCCGCCCCAGAACCACACGCCATCGCTGATGATGCCGATGATGACCTGGCCGAGAATGCCCGCCAGCGGACCCGCCGCCCAGACGATGCCGATCTCGTCGAGCTTCAGCCCGTACTTCGTCGACATCAGCCAGCTCAGCGCCGAAATCTGCACCGCCAGCGCGAATCCCATCGCCGTCGACGGCAGGCTCAGCAGCATCAGGAACGGCAGCGACAGTCGTTGTTGCATCCGCAGCATGAGCGGTCCTCCCCAGGTGGTGGGGCAGCATAGCGTGTCGGTTTACGCGATGCGGTGAATACGGTTGCTGTTGCGGCGCAGCATCACGATGGCGATTCGCTGAGACGTCCGCCTGACGCATTCATTGATGAAGCCTGCAGCGCGCAGCAAAGAAAAGGCCCTTGCCGGGGGGAACCGGACAAGGGCCAAATGCTTGCCTGTTGAGAGCGGTATTGCTTGGAACTTAGTAGCGGTAGTTCACGCCGAACAGATAGGTACGGCCGTATTCGTAGTACTCGCGCGGCTGGGCGTCATTGCCCCCGAACGAAGAGCGGAACGGCTCGTTCTCGAGGTTGTTCACCTGCAGAAGGAAGGACAGATCCTTCATCGGGCCAGACTGGATGCTGTAACCCAACTGCAGATCGGTCACCGTCTCGCCTTCGAAGGTACGACGGGTGCGATCGCCACCGAAGCCCTGCACCTCACCCACGAACTGCGAGCGATGGCGCTGGCTGACGCGGGTGGAGAAGCCGAAGCGCTCGTAGTACGCGGTGATGTTCGACACGTACTTCGACAGACCGGGCAGCGGCTCGTTCGGAAAGTTCGGACCCAGCGGCTGGACGCTGCTCTTGGTGTCCGAATAGTTCGCCTGGATGCCGAAGCCCATCAGCGGTTCCCACAGCACGTCGAGCGGCAAGGAGGCTGCCAGCTCGAAACCCTTGACGGTGCCGCCGTTGCCGTTCACAGGCCGCGTTTGATAACCGATCGGGTCGGTCGGTGCGTCCGCCGGGTACTGCGAAGGCGGAAATTCCGTGATGTCGGCGATATTGAACAAGGTCGTTTCGTTATAGATGTACGACTTCAGGTCCTTGTAGAAATACGCCGCACTGACATAAGCCTTGTTGCCGCCGAAGTATTTCTCGTACGACACATCGTAGGCGTTTGCTTCCCATGGCTTCAACTCGGGATTGCCGCTGCCTTGGGTCCAAGTCGGAACGATCGTGTTATCCGGCCGCCGGTAGTTGCGGTCATAGCCGACGCCCGCGTTTGCACGGAGGTCGTCCATGCGCGGGCGTGCGACCTGGCGACCGGCCGCGACACGTACGAACTGATCCCATGGCAATCCGAAGGACAGATTCAAACTTGGCAGGAAGTCGGTATATGCCGCTCCGCCCGAGATGGCCGCACCCACTCCGTTGCCGGGATAAGTCCGGAAGCCCTGGGACTTCTGATCGACGCTGACCGCCTGGATACCGACATTGCCCTTGACCGGAATCGATCCGAGATCGGTATTAACGTTGGCCTGGAAGTATGCGGTCGTGACCTGCTCGTTCACTTCCCAGTTCTTGTTGCTGATGTCCGCATTGATATTGGTGCGGCGGGTGTAGAGCGTTTCGTATGCCCGCAGCGCGTCATACCCGTAGATGGAGGACACGCCGTAAGCGTTGAACGCCGAGGAGGTTGCCAGATTGGTCGGGATCGGTGCCGAAGCGCCGTCCGGACAACTCGGCGACACGCCGCCGAGGCAGGCGGTCAGGTCGAGGAAGGATTCGTTCGACGCGCGGCTCTTGGTGCGATCGGTCAGGTTGGCGCCGAATTCGACGCTGCTGAACCAGCCGTCGTCGAAGGTGCGTTCGAAATCGAAGCGCAGCGAAGTCAGACTGTCCTTGACTTCAAAGTCCTTGATGTAACCGTCTTGACCCCAACCGCCAGCATCACCAAGACGCAGGGTGCCTGCATCGCCGTAGTCATAACCGAAGTCGTGGTCGAAGTAACCATCGCTGTTGAAGTCGATGGTGAGGGAATCGCGGGCAAGTGTCGGATTCACCCCGGAATACGTTTCCAGGATGCGTTCCTTGCGGGTCGCATCGGAGTAGCTGATGTCGGCCGACGCTGTCCAATGCGGACTGAGCGTCAGCTCGTGCCTCCAACCGATCGCGAACAGATCATCGTAAGCCGCGTTGAAGTCGTTGCGGACCACCGGGTTGATGCCGCCGGTGAATACCGCGTGCGAAGGCGTGTTGCCAGCCGCAGGAGTACCACCGAAGGCGGCAGCGAATTCCATGCCGCGCTTCTGCTCTTCCTTATCGAACTTCGAGTAGAAGACATCCAGCACAGTGCGGTAGCCGTCGTTGGGAGCGAACTCGAGCACACCCATGAAACCATCGCGCTGGTTGTCGTTCTGCACGTCGTACAGCTTGCCGCCGCCGTAGATGCCGCCACCGTCGTAACCCCAGGTGTCGCCGAACTGCTTGGCTTGACCGGGATTGTTGAGGTGCGCGTAACCCAGCGCGATACCGACGGTGTTGTCGGCGAACTGGTCGATGTAAGAGACGCTGAAGCGGTGGCCGTATTCTTTTTCGTCGGCGACCTTGTTCTGGTCACCGCGCAGGTTGGCGGCGAAGGCGCGCTTGCCGTAGGCGAGCGGGCGGATGGTCTTGAGGTCGACGGTGCCGGACAGGCCCTGGCCGATCAGCTGCGCGTCGGAGGTCTTGTAGACCAGCACCTGGCTGACGAGTTCGGACGGGTACTGGTCGAACTCGACGCCGCGATTGTTGCCGAGGCTGACCTGCTCACGACCGTTCAAGGTGGTGGTCGAGAAGTCGCCGGCGAAACCGCGAATGTTGACTTCCTGCGGACGTCCACCGAAACGCTGCGCGGTCAGGCCGGGCAGGCGTGCAAGGGAGTCGGCGATCGAGGTGTCGGGCAGCTTGCCGATGTCTTCGGACGAAATCGCCTCGACGATCGAGGTCGACGCCTGTTTGGCATCGATGGATTCCTGGATGCTGCGACGGATACCGACGACTTCGAGGGTATCGAGGTCTTCGGCTTGTGCTTGGTTCTGGTCGGCCGTCTGGGCATAGGCGGTACTGACCATCATCAGCGTGGCGGACGCCAACGCCGTACTCAACAGGTTTCGCTTCAAAGGCTGCATGGATCCCCTCCACATCAGCTGGAATTCGTTAGCAGGTCCATGCGCGAATCCGCGTCAATCGCGTGTGTTCCGCAGTTCCCGGCATATCCGGCGTCCAGCCTGTCCCCGGCATGCCCGGCGATGGTAGTCGGTGGCCGGGGGGCGGACAGCGCCCTGCATACGTATTCATGCAAAAACCCGGTCAAATCAGGGCCATGGAAGCGTTTTTGTCGCGAATTGCGCGGCCCGGACAGGGTAGTCTGGGCGGTTGTTGCGGTGCAGCAATGCGGCGGTACGGTTCGTGGCCGGCTCACAGACCCTGTCCAATCGGGACCGGTCAGCCCTTTTGCCAGAGCGCCACGGCCAGCCCCGCGAACACCGCCATGCCGACCCAGTGATTGTTGAGGAAAGCGTGGAAACACCGGTCGCGTTCCCGGTTCCGGCCGATCGAAAACTGGTAAGCCACCAGCATCAGCGCAACCCCAAGCCCAGCCCAGTACGCCGCCCCGAGCCCCGCCTGACGGCCGATCAGCCCAAGCCCGATGAAGAACAGCGCGTACAGCACGCCCAGCGCGACCAGATCCAGGTCGCCGAACAGGATCGCCGTGGATTTGGCGCCCGCACGCAGGTCGTCCTCGCGGTCGACCATCGCGTACCAAGTGTCGTAGCCGGTGGTCCAGAAGATGTTGGCCACGTACAGCACCCAGGCCACCGGCGGCACCTCACCGCGAATCGCCGCGAACGCCATCGGTATGCCCCAGCCGAACGCCAGGCCTAGGTAGACCTGCGGCAGATAGGTATGGCGCTTGAGATAGGGATAGCTGGCCGCCAGCGCCACGCCGACGACGCTCATCAACATGGTCAAACGATTCATCGTCAGCACCAGCGCGAACGCGACCAGCATCAGCACCGCGAACACCGCCAGCGCCTCGCGCCCGCGCACCGTACCGATCGCCAGCGGCCGGCCCTTGGTGCGTTCGACCAGCGGATCGAGCCAGCGATCGGCGTAGTCGTTGATCACGCAGCCGGCCGACCGCGTCAGCCACACCCCCAGCGAGAACACGACCAACGTCCACCACGGCGGCACGCCCTCCGCAGCCAGCCACAACCCCCACCAGGTCGGCCACAACAACAGCAGCCAGCCGATCGGACGATCGCCGCGCACAAGCGTCCAATACACGCCCAGGCGTTCGCGCCAGACGGGGATTTCAGCGGAATTGGCGGGGATTTCGCTCATCGTTCTGGGGTCGCGGCGCGGCGGGCTCGCGCCATCCGCTCGAATCGGGGACAATAAGGCATCAGGCGCCTGTAGCTCAGCCGGATAGAGTAGCGGCTTCCGAAGCCGTTGGTCGGGGGTTCGAATCCCTCCAGGCGCGCCACATAGTACACCCGGGGCATCCCGAACCGTCCCGGATGCAACAGAAAGCCCGCACAACGCGGGCTTTTTTGTCCCTTGCGATCCCGGGGGGCGCCCTTGCATCCCGGCGAAAAGCGAGTAAGCCTGTGAGTACAGATACCCCATCCCGCGGGGCCTACTCACAACCGGCGTACTCACATGCTGACCGACACCAAGCTGCGCACGTTGAAGGCGAAAGCGAAGCTCTACCGCGTCGCCGATACCAACGGCCTGTGCATCGAAGTGCGTACCAACGGCGCGCGCATCTGGCGTTATCGCTACCGCTACGCGGGCAAGGCCAGCATGGTCGGCCTGGGCGAATACCCGGCCGTGTCCCTCGCCGAAGCGCGCGCCGAGCGCGACCGGCTGCGCGTGCTGGTGAAGGGCGGGGGCAACCCGGCGCATGTCGCCCGGGTCGAGCGTGCGGCCAAGCTGGAGCATGCCGAGACCACCTTCGCCGCGGTCGCCACTGAGTTGCTGGCGAAGCGCGCGAAGGAAGGACTGAGC
>JBAQRU010000026.1:0-22473 GCA_049296025.1 Lysobacteraceae bacterium
CAACAACAGCGAGATCGTTTCGACATTGCGTCCATGCGTCGCGCCTTCGTGCAGCAGCACGATCGCGCCGGGCGATAGATTGCGCTCGATGCGCGCGACCACCGTCTGTGGATCGGCTTCGACACCATCGAAACCGCGTGCGCTCCAGGCCACACGCGCGAGGCCATGCGTTTTCAACGCCGCATGCACGAACGGGTTGCTCATGCCCACCACCGCGCGGAACCAGTGCGGTGGTTCGCCGCTGATATCGCCAAGAATCTTCTGCGTCCCGGCGATCTCGCGGCGCATCCGCATCGGCCCCAGCGCCCAGAACCAGCGCGCGGGATGGGTGGCGCTGTGGTTGCCGATGCCGTGGCCGCGACGCAGGATCTCGCGCACGCGTTCGGGATGCCGCGCCGCGCGCTCGCCGACCAGGAAGAACGTCGCTTTCGCACCGTGGGCATCGAGCGCATCGAGCACTGCCGGCGTGTCGTCGGAGGGGCCATCGTCGATGGTCAGCCAGACGACGCGATCATCGCGACCGTCGGTCGTTGCACGAGTCAGCACCGGCCCCAACAGCGCCGATTGCGGCCACAGCGTGCCCCACCAGAACGGCGCATGGCTGATCAGCAGCAGCGGCAGGCCGAGCGTCCAGCCCCAGCGCCACCACGCAGCCGCGACCAGCAACTGCGACAGCGCCAGCAGCCACGCCCATGCGTGCGGATGGCGCGGAATACGATGCAGGCTGGCGGAGGGGGCCGTCATCGCGGCATGATGCCATGCATCGCCACGCGTCTCAGGATCACGCCATGAGCTTCCGCAATCTTTCCGTCGCCGATGCCGATGCGCAGACCCGCGCCGGCACGATCACCCTCGTCGATGTGCGCCCGCCCGAAGAGCGCGCGATCGCAGCGGTACCGGTCGAATACGCGGGACTCGAAAACGGCGGACTCGAAAGGTTGTTGACGCTGCCCAAGGACGCGCCGCTCGCGTTCCTGTGCCATCACGGCGGCCGCAGTGCGCAGGCGGCGATGTATTTCGCGCAGCAGGGGTTCGGCAATCTCCACAACGTCGTCGGTGGGATCGATGCGTGGAGTCTTGGCGTCGATCCGGGTATCCCGAGGTATTGAAGCGCCGGCTACGCCTCAGGCGAGCAGCGGTTGCTGCAGGGTGGTCAGCAGGTTGTTGACGGCTTTCTTCGCCATGCTGCGCGGCAACCGCGCCATGATCCCGTCGGCGGTGAGCGCCAGATTGCCCTTGAGCAACAGGCCGTCGATCTGCGTGTACGCCTTGAACACGTGCTGCGCGCCATCCTCGGTCGATTCCAGGAACATCGGCGCGGTCAGGAAGTTGACGCCTTTCTTGTAGACCTGCGTCCGGCCTTCGGTGCGGACCAGCCGATAGCCATGCGCCGCGGCCCATGACGCGACGGTGCCGGCGATGTCATCGCGTGCGGGCAGCGTGACGACATCCCAGGGATTGTTCTTGCCTTTGGCCATCGCGGCCATGACATTGATGAGGCCCAGGCCCATCAGGCCACCGACCACGCCACCGATCACTACACCTGTCGCCGACATTGGAGCCTCGCTGGAGCAAAGTATGCGCAGGCATCCTAGGCGAGCAGAGTCGGGTCGTCCAGTCTCGTGCGCAGGCAGCGAGGCATGCTCCGAAACATGGCTTGTATAATTTCGTGTGTTGCTATTTTTGTTCAGTCTTCGTCGGGTATTTCTTGTGCGACCAGCAGCGCCACGCGTCCCCACCTGTCTTGGCTGGAAGTGGAATCTTGCGTATCAGTTTCATGCTGCGACCACCTTGTTCGCAACAAAGCACCTTGATTTTGGCGCAATGTGGAGCGATCAATGATCTTTGCCTCAAATTCGAGATCCTCGGAAATTTTCACTACGATCAGTTTGCGAAAGTCGCCTTTATTTTTGACTTCCACGCGATCGCCTCGCCGCTTTGGTGCAAGCGTCTTGATCTCGACGAGTTCTCCGTCGAGGGTGCCGTCTGAGCCAGCCTGATAGGGAGTATGGCGCTTTACGCCGAATTTGAGCTCGGCATACACCTCGCCGAGTTCTCCCCATATTTCCAGGAATCGCCCAGTGGATTCGTGATACCGCCGGGCAGCGTCTACGATGTCTTCGAATGCTTGAATCGCGTCAATGGAAGCGCCGGGATACTCGGCAAGCAATTCCACCTCGTCAAGATGCGAGTTGATGAAATCCCAGCTTATCCATTCGCCGTCGTCCCATATTCCATGGGAAGAATCGACGTATAGGCGCCCATTCATCGCGCATTGGACCATGCCAGGGTGATTCGGAAACCCATCCATGATGACTAATTCCTGATTTTCGGACGAGCTATGCCGGCAATCCAAGATCGTCCAGCATCGCCCGCAAGAATCTCGCCGCCTCGCCGCCGGTGCAGGCGCGGTGGTCGAAGGTGATCGACAGCGGAATGACCTTGTGCGATTCGAAGCCGCCGATCACCGGGGTGATCTGATGGCGCGCGCGGCCGGCTGCGACGATCGCGACGCACGGCGGTACCACCACCGGGGTGGCGTAGCGGCCGGCGAACATGCCGAAGTTCGACAGCGAGATGGTGTAGCCGCTGAGTTCGCCCGGCGGGATGCTGCGGTCTTCGACCTGGGTGCGCAGGCGGCCGATCGCTTCGCGCACGCCGCGCGCGTCGAGCATGTCGGCGTTGCGCAGCGCGGGCACGAACAGGCCGTCGTCGGTGTCCACCGCGATGCCGATATCGACGTGCGGATGCAGGGTGCGGGTGAGGTTGTCGCCGTCGAACCATGCGTTGAGCGCGGGTACCGTTTTCGCGGCGACGCAGATCGCGCGCACCAGCCGCGCGGTCATGTCGTTGCCGTGCGCCCAGGCATGGATATCGGCATCGTCGGTGAGCGTGGTCGGCACCACTTTCGCGTGCGCGTCGGCCATCACCCGCGCCATGTTGCGGCGCACGCCCTTGAGCTGTTCCGGCTGGCCGCTGACCGACACCGATGGCGGCTGCGTGCGCATGGGTTTGCCGGTGGTGGAGAGTTGGGTGCGCTGCTGTGCGCTGTTCGTAGGAGCGGCTTTAGCCGCGAGAAGCGGTGCGGGTGTTGTCTGGATCGGGCCTGAAGGCCCTCCCACAGAAGCAGCGCCGGGCCTGGCCGAACCATCCGCCGCCGCGCGCTTCACATCGTCCATCGTCGCCACGCCGTCGGCGCCGCTGGCGCGCACGCGCGATAGGTCCACGCCGAGCTTGCGCGCCATCGCGCGCACTGCTGGCATCGCCTTCACGCCGCCGACCGCGACGGCGGCTTCGCTGCGCACCGCGTCGGAGCTCTGCATCGCGCCGACCACGGTACCGGCGTCTTTGGGGGCGGCGGGTGTGGGAGCGGCATCTGTGGGAGCGGCGGAAGCCGCGATGGATGTTGCCGCCATGTCGGAAATCGCGGCTCCCGCCGCTCCCACAGGCGCGTGATGATGCCCCGTGTCCTGTCCCTCGGCGCGCTGCGGCATCGAGGCATCGATTTCGAATTCCGCGAGGAGGGTGCCGGTGACGACGATGTCGCCGGCCGCGCCCGCGAGCTTCAGGACTTTGCCCGAGACCGGCGACGGCACTTCGACCACCGCCTTCGCGGTTTCCATCGACACCAGCGGCGCGTCCAGCTTGATGGTGTCGCCGGGCTTCACGAACCACTCGACGATGGTGGCGTCGGGCAGGCCTTCGCCGAGGTCGGGGAGGATGAAGGTTTTGGTCTGGCTCATGGGCGATTCCTTGGATGCGGTTGCCGATATCGTCGGGGGTTCATGTCGACGACCCGGCCGAGAAACGAAGCGCTTGCGCGATGTAGTCACGCAGATGTTTCGCTTCCAGATCGGCGAGCGTCTGCAGTTTGATATGGCGGCGGAATTTCCCGCCGCCTTCGAGTACGCGGTGCGGGTCCTTCAGTTCGGCGCCCTGGCCGAACTCCATCGAGACGTGCGCGGAGTAGGCGAACACGCCGCAGAATTGCCCGGGCGCGGCGAACAGGATGCCGCCGTACATCACGCGCTCCGTCACCTCGGGCGCCACCGAACGGACCAGCGTTCTCGTCGCCTGCACGATCGCATGCAGATCGGGGTGGGTGAGCTGCAGGTCGTGGATGAGTTGTTCGACTTTTTTATCGCTCATGTCCGCTCCAGGTGTTCAGTCGGTATCCAACTGCATCGTCCATCGGCGTGTCGACACCACCACCAGCCGCCGAGTTCGTCATCGAGAACGACATCGTCGCCGGCATCCACGTCCAGTTCCTGCGCGGAGTAATCGCGCGTCGCTTCGGCACGGCCGTCGCCGAGCGGCTTCAGCCAGTCGAACGGCGCCCAGCCGGCGTTGCCGTCGGCGGTGATCGTCCAGATGAAGGCGGGCCATTCGGTGTCGCGTGCGCCGAGGGTCACGATCTCGCCCCGCGCGAAGCGGATCGGGTCCGCGTACTGGGTGCGGTAGTCGCGGGTAACGCGGGCGGGGCTCATATCCATACGTCGTTGCGTGCGGTCAGTTCGCCACCGGCGTCGCCGGTGTTGACCACGCCGCGGGGTTCGATCAGCAGGACATGGCACTCGTCGTCGGCGTGTGGACAGTGTTCGACACCACGCGGCACGACGATCATCTCACCCGCTTGCACCACTTCCTCGCGATCGCGGAACCGCATGCGCAGGGTGCCGCCGATCACGATGAACGTCTCGTCGGTGTCCTCGTGCGCATGCCAGACGAATGTGTCCCGCAGCTTCGCCAGCTTGAACTGGTAGTCGTTCATTTCGGCGATCACGCGTGGCGACCAGTGCTCGCCGAACAGTGCGAATTTCTGCGCGAGGTTGATTGCGGAAGCCGCCATCGCATCAACTCGCCGCCAAGGTTCTTTTCGCCGCCGCGACGATCTTCTCGACGCTGGGCAGATATTTCATTTCCAGGCGGAACAGCGGGATGTGGGTGTCGTAGCCGGTGACGCGCTCGACCGGGGCGACGAGGTCGTACATCGATTGCTCGGCGAGACGCGCGGCGATCTCGGCGCCGAAGCCGGCGGTCTTCGGCGCTTCGTGCACGATCACGCAGCGGCCGGTCTTGCAGACCGATTCGGCGATGGTCGGGAAATCCAGCGGCTTGAGCGTGGCCACGTCGATCACTTCGGCGCTGATGCCGTCCTTCGCCAGCGCGTCGGCCGCTTCCAGGCATTCCTTCACCTGCGCGCCCCACGTGACCAGGGTGACATCGCTGCCGTCGCGCAGCACGTAGCACACGTCCAGCGGCAGCGCTTCGCCGTCGTCGGGCACCAGCTCCTTGTACTGGCGATAGATGCGCTTGGGTTCCATGTAGATCACCGGATCGTCGTCGCGGATCGCGGCGAGCAACAGGCCGTAGGCGCGCTGCGGCGAGGACGGCATCACCACGCGCAGGCCGGGCACGTTGGTGAACATCGCTTCGTTGGCTTCGCTGTGGTGCTCCGGTGCGCGGATGCCGCCGCCCCACGGCACGCGCAGCACCATCGGACAGGTGAGGCGGCCGCGGGTGCGATAGCGCAGGCGCACGGCGTGCGAAACGATGTGATCGATCATCGGATAGACGAAGCCGTCGAACTGCGCCTCGGCGACCGGGCGCATGCCCTGCGCGGCCATGCCGACGGTGAGACCGGCGATCGTGGTTTCGTCCAGCGGCGTGTCGATCACGCGCTCCGGCCCGAAGACCTGCTGCAGGCCGGCGGTGGCGCGGAATACGCCGCCGTTCACGCCGACGTCTTCGCCGAGCACCAGTACGCGCTGGTCTGCGCGCATTTCGTAGGCGAGCGCTTGGGTGATCGCTTCGATGAGTGTGATCGGGGTGACGGGTGCGCTGTCAGCCATGCTTGCGGCCCTCCGCAGCGATGGCTTCGGCGCGCTGCAATTGCAGGTCCGGCGGCAGTTCCGCGTAGAGGAAATCGAACATCGCGCTGACCGGCTGCACCGGCGTTTCCAGATAGGCGTTGATCTCGATATCGATCATCCTCGCGCATTCGTCGGCCCAGGCGCTTTCCTTCGCCTCGTCCCAGAGGCCGGCGCCGGTCAGGTAGGTGCGCAATCGCGAGATTGGTTCGCGCGCCCATGCGGCTTTCACTTCGTCTTCGTTGCGGTAGCGGCGCGCGTCGTCGGCGGTGGTGTGGTCGTGCAGGCGATAGGTCATGAATTCGATCACGCTGCCGCCACCGCCGCTGCGCGCGCGGTCGAGCGCGCGGCGCATGCCTTCCATCACCGCGATGATGTCGTTGCCGTCCACCTGCAGGCAGTGCAGGCCGCCAGCGATGCCTTTCTGCGCCAGCGTCGGCGCGCCGGTCTGCGCCGCGCGCGGCACCGAGATCGCCCAGCCGTTGTTGATGATGCACTGCACGAAGGGCAGGGCGTACGCGCCTGCGGCATTGATCGCGGCGTAGGTGTCGGTCTTGGAGCTGCCGCCGTCGCCGCAGGTGGCCACCGCGACGCGCGGCTCCTTGCGCAGCTTGAACGCGAGCGCGGCGCCGGCCGCGTGCAGGCATTGGGTGGAGATCGGCACGCACCAGGAAAAGTCGTGCCTGGGCACGGCGAAGTCGTTGCCGCGTTCGTCGCCGCCCCAGTACAGCAGCACTTCGCGCGGACGCACGCCGCGCATGAACTGGGCGCCGTACTCGCGGTAACTCGGCGCGAACACGTCTTCGGGGCGCATCGCGGCGCCGATCCCGATATGGGTGGCTTCGTGGCCGAGACAGGCGGCGTAGGTGCCGAGCTTGCCGGTGCGCTGCAGGGCGATGGCTTTGCTGTCGAAGCTGCGCACCATCAGCATCTGCTTGAACAGCGGCAGCAGGGTCGCGGGATCGGCGTATGCAGGGGGCGGTTCCGCGATGAGCGTGCCGTCCTGGCCGAGGTACTGCAGGTATTCGATTTCGAATCGTGCTACGACAGTCATCGTGGTGCCGTCTGTTGCGTCGGTCCCCGAATCATACCCGCTGCACCTGAAGCGTCCGTTGCGCACCGCGTCATGACACTTGCCGTGCGACGGCGTATGGCGCCCGGCCACAAAAGAAGCGCGGCCGGAGCCGCGCTTCTGGGGTCACGCTGGTTGTCTAACTGCCAGTCGTGCTGTCGAAGCCGCCGACGGCCGCAGTGCGGCCGTCGGCGCAGCGCTTACGGTGCGACGATGTTCACCGAGTAGACCGAGGTGTTGTTGCTCGGCAACTGGTCGGTGGTGGTGGTCGAACTCACGCTGCTGGTCATGCTCATGCTGCTCTGCACGAGATGCGACGGGGCCACACCGGAGAACGTGAAGGTGTGACGGCCGTTGACGCCGAAGGTGGCGTTGAACAGACAGGCGATCGAGAAGCCGCCGCTTGCGGTGTTGCGCGTGCAGGTCCAGCCCGGGGGCGCGATCACGTTGGCGTTGGCCAGCGGAATGTTGCCGGTGAAGGTCACGACCGCCTGCGGCACCGCATTCGGGCCGGTGTTGCGCACCGGGACCGAGAACAGCGCCGCGCTGCCGCTGCGGATGAAGCCGGACGGGCCGCCGACCATGCGCAGCGAGAGGTCCGCATTGGGCAGGGCGACGACGACCGCAGCCACCGCGACCTGCGCCGACGCCGAGTTGTCGGCGTTGGCGGAGTCGTTGGTCTGCGAAGTCACCGCAGCGGCCATGCTCAGCGTGCTGGCGACCGGCAGCGACGGTGCGGTCACGGCAGCGCTGAACGCGGCCGAGCCGGCACTGGCCAGCGATGTCGCGGTGCAGGTCACGGTGGTGGTGCTGCCCGCCTGCACCGGTGCGTTGCAGGTCCAGCCTGCGGGCGCGGTGACGGTGACCGGCACCAGCGCATCGAACACCAGCGCGACGCTGGGGAACGCAGCCTCATCCGGGCCGGCATTGTTCACGTTGGCGGTGAAGGTGGCGACGCCGCCAGCGGCGACATTGGCCGGGCTGGCGCCAGCGGTGATCGACAGATTCGCGCTCTGGAAGCCCGGGACCGTGATGCGCACGCGCACCGGGTCGTGGTCGGACACGCGCAGCGCGGTACCGGCGGTACCGAAGTGGTGCACGCCGAACTCGGCGTTGATGCGGGCGTGGTCGACTTCGATGTCGGCCGAGTCGAGGAAGGTCGCTTCGTTCACCACGACATGGTCGAGGGTCTGCAGGTTGCCGTCGAACAGGTACGAATAGCGCTCGGGCTTGCTCGGCGTCAGCAGATTGCCGTTGATCAGCGGCGTGGTGACCGGGCTGGCCGCATAGGTCAGGACCAGCGGTTCCGGCGTGGGGTTGCCGCTGATGATGCCCATGACATCGACATAGCCGTCGTTGAACTCGAAGGCATTGAAGTCGCCGAGCAGCACGATGCGCTCGTTCGCGTCGGCGAGCTGGCGCGTTTCCACCAGGTCGGCCAGGAACACCGCCTGCTGCGCGCGCTTGGCGCTGACGCGGGCGTTTTCGGTCGGCCAGCCGCTGCTGCCCGGGCCGGCGTCGCCGATGCCGTTGAGCGAACGCAGATGGTTGACGATCACGGTGACCGGATAAGTCCCGCCGTTCTGGTGATGCACGATGGCGCGGAGCATCAGCGGCGGACGGTCGTTGAGCAGGCTGGTGCTGCCGTCGGGATTCGACAACAGCGTGTCCTTGCCGAACTGGGTGACTTCGAGCACTTCGACGCGCGCGACGCTGCCGACGCTGCGATTGCTGACCAGGAAGCCGACGTTGATGCCGCCGACGTCGTTGCCCTGCACCAGGTACGGCACGTAGCCCGGCGCGGTGGCGCAGGTGGCGTTGATGCGGTCGGCCAGCAGGCCGAGCACGCGCAGGTTTTCGACTTCGACCACGCCGAGGATGTCCGGCGTCTTCAGAAAATCGCAGATCGCCAGCGAGGTCTTGGTCAGGCGCTTGTCGAGTGCGGCTGCGGTGAGCGTCGGCGCGCCGTTGCTGTCGTTCACTTCGTCGAAGAAGCGCAGCAGGTTGAACGCGCCGATGGTCACGTCCGCATTGCCGGCCGTGGACACGGCGGCCGGAGTCTTGCCGCCGCTGACGACGAGGCCGCCGGTCGGATCGGGCAGGACCGCCCATGCGCCGCTGAAGTAATCCATCACGCCGACCATCGAATCGATCTGCGTTTCGGCGTCGAGCGCGACGGCGGTGGCGCCGATCTGGCCACGGCTGCGGACCATGATCCGTTCCGGATTGTGATCGAAGCGCGGCGGTGTCTTGCCTGCCGGGATCGGGAACAGATCGAGGATGTCGATGCCTTCCTCGCGGAACGGACGGGCCACGCCCGACAGCACGATGTGGAAGACGCCGGTGGTGGTGGAGGTCGCGGCGGATTCGCTGATGTTGCCGTCGGCGCCGGTGATCGCCAGCGCATTGGTCGCGCTCACGCGCATGCCTTCGAACTTCTCGGCGGAGCCGGGCGTGGACGTGTCGTTGAAGTCGGCGCTGGCCAGCGCGACCGGCGCCGGCAGCGTGTTGCCCGAGGACAGCACCTGGATCGCGGTGACGGAACCGATTTCGGTGATCGACAGCTGGTTGAGGTTGGTGCTGGGCGTGAACTCGGTGACCGTACCGGTGACGCGGATGCGGTTGCCCACGGTCGCGGTGGCCGGCGGCGCGGTGGAGGTGAAGACGAAGATGCCTTCCGAAGTATTCGGATCGGCGTCGACTTCGGCGTCGCTGGTCTGCAGGAAGAAGCCGTTGTTGAATTTCTGCGCGGTGACGATGCCTTCGGTGGTGACGACGGCGCCGTTCAACGGCGAAGTCAGGCCGCTGCCCTGGATCTGCGCGATCGAAACGACGGTGACATCGTCGTTCTGGATCGTACCGAGGCCTTCGCCGTCGGAGATCGTCGCGCCGGTCGCAGACGTCGCACGCAGGAAATACGTTTCGTCCGCTTCGCTGATGGTGTCGCCGTTGATGGTGACAGTGACGGTCGTCGAGTTCGCGCCCTCGGCGATGGTCGCGGTGCCGCTGTTGGCGACATAGTCGCTGCCTGCGGTCGCGGTGCCGTCGGCGGTGGTGAATTCGATCGAGACGCCGCCGACGCCGGCCGGAGCATTCAGGCCGATACCGAAGGTCATCGTGCTGGTACCGCTGTCGCCCTCGAATACGCTGACATCACTGATCGCCAGCAGCGGCAGGCCGCCGCCTCCGCAGCTTTGCAGCGGCGATGAGGTGTTGCGCGCGACCGGGGTGATAGCGGTGAAATCGGCGCCGTTCTGGTTGGTGTCGGTGCAGCCGCCGCCAGCGCGGGTTGCCGAAAGAGCGGTGCCCAGCACTGGTGTGGGCGCTGCGCCTTCGAAGAAATTGGCGCCGCCGAAACCGACGAGGTCGACGATCAGCGCCAGCTGTGCGCCGGAGCAAGGCGTGGAACTGCCGTTACAGGCCAGTGCACTGGTGCTGTTCACCAGGATGACTTTGCCGGCGGTGCCGCTCATGGCGGAGGTGCCGGTGGCGTCGAGGGTCGGCAGGGACGCGCCGTTGGCGCCGCTGGCCATGCCGACCAGGAAATACTGGCCCGGTGACACGCTGACATTGGGGAGCGTGGAACCGACAGAGAAGTTGCCGGTGCCGGTTGCGCTGGAATATTGGATGGTGAGGCCACTCAGCGAGACTGGCGTGGAGCCGCGGTTGAACAGCTCGACGAAATCGCGGTTGTAAGTGGCGCCGGTGTTGCCGCCACCGCCGTAAACCTGGCTGATGACGACCTGGGCGTGCGACGCCCCGGCAAACAAGATAAGACCGGCCGCAAATATGCGACCCATGAGACGAAGCATGGT
Source organism: Lysobacteraceae bacterium (assembly GCA_049296025.1). Lineage (GTDB taxonomy): Bacteria > Pseudomonadota > Gammaproteobacteria > Xanthomonadales > Xanthomonadaceae > Lysobacter_I. Next base: position 10,758 of record JBAQRU010000026.1, read on the forward strand.
GATCCCCCGATCCGGATGTGGTGCCGCGGCAGAGCGCGCGGACTGCGAAGTGTGACGGAAATCCTGCCTGCTGTGGGTTTCAATCCGATGACTGGGCGCCCTGGGAACGCCGGAACGAGGTCCTTTGCCCGATTTCCCATACGGTCCTGCGATACTCTGTACGGATGAGCATCGATCGAAACGAACGCCCGCTCGAAGCGGGCATCCATACCGATTTGTCCGGCCGCATGACCTATGGTGGCTATCTGCAGCTGGACCGGCTGCTGAGCGCCCAGCACCCGCTGTCGGACCCACCGCACCACGACGAGATGATGTTCATCGTCCAGCACCAGGTGGCCGAGCTGTGGATGAAGTTGCTCGGCCACGAATTGACTGCGGCGGTCGACCATTTGCGCAACGACCGCATCTGGCAGTTCAGCAAGGCCGCCGCGCGCTGCAAGCGCGTCCAGGAACAACTCACTGCGATGTGGTCGGTGCTGGAGACGCTGACGCCGTCGGAATACATGGAATTCCGCGATGTGCTGGGGCCGTCGTCCGGATTCCAGTCGCTGCAATATCGCAGCATCGAATTCCTGATGGGCAACAAGAACGCGGCGATGCTGCGGGTATTCGAATACGACTCCACAGTACAGGCGCGGCTGCGTGCGGTGCTGGAAGCGCCGAGCCTCTACGACGAATTCCTGCGCTATCTGGCGCGCTGGGGGCACGCGGTGCCGGCGCAGCACATCGAACGCGACTGGACCCGTGCGCACGTCCATGACCCGGCGCTGGTTCCGGTGTTCGAACGCATCTACGAAGACACCGGCAGCTACTGGCGCGAGTACGCCTTGTGCGAAGACATGGTCGATCTCGAAACCCAGTTCCAGATCTGGCGTTTCCGCCATCTGCGCACGGTGATGCGGGTGATCGGCTTCAAGCGCGGCACCGGCGGTTCCAGCGGCGCCGGTTTCCTCAAGCAGGCGCTCGATCTGACGTTCTTCCCGGAATTGTTCGACGTGCGTACGGTCATCGGCCCCGCACGCTGATCGCGATCAGCGCACGGAGACGACGCACATGATTGGTCTGCCGCATATCGATCCGACGCCGGTATCGGTCGCGGTTTTCGCGCTGGCCGTCGCGGTGCTGGCGTGGGCCTCGCATGGATTGCCCTGGTACAAGCTTCGCGACGATCCCGAAGCGCAACGCGTGCTGCTGCTGACCACCGCCGCGCTGGCGGCCATGCGCTGGTTCAATACCGATGCCCTGGCGGGCGTCCATCTGCATTTCATCGGTGCGACTGTCGCGGCGCTGATGTTCGGCCCGCGCTTCGCGCTGTGGTCGATGGCGGTGGTGAGTCTGGCCGCCTGGGTGATGGGCAGCGTCTGGCAGGGCTGGGCGCCCGATTTCCTGGTCTGCGGTCCGCTGGCGGTGCTGGTGACGGAAGCCGTAGGCCGGTATATCGAACGCAGGTTGCCGCCCAATCCGCTGATCTACGTCTGGGTGCGCGGCTTCCTCGGCGGTGCGCTGGCCATCGCGGCGTCGAACCTGGCCAAGGCCGCGTTCGCATGGTCGCTCGACGACGCTGCGCTCGAAGCCTATCTGGTGACGACGCCGCCGATGATGTTCGGCGAGGGGTTTTTCTGCGGCGGCGCGATGGCGTTGATCGTGGTCTATCGCCCGCAGTGGTGCGCGAGTTTCGACGACGCCCGTTATCTGCGCTCACGCTGAGCAGCGGCTTGACCTCGATTGGCCTGTCGACCGGCCGCTTTGCCGCCATGGCCCACTGCCAAGCGAATCGGCCATGAAAGCCGCGGCGCGTCGTCGATGCTGCGGCGCAACAACGGCGTGTCGGTTTGACGCATGCGCACCGGGTCGGTCATTCTCCGCCGGCCCGCTGTGTCGACAGGGGTTTCGACGCGTGTACCCGCAATTTCCGTACTTCAAATCAAAGAGAGAACCCGCATGAGCGGAGCGACGACCAACTCTGGCCCACCGGCCATCCCCGAGTTCAAGCAGGTGATGGGTCATCCCAAGCCGCTGTGGATGCTGTTCATGACCGAGTTCTGGGAGCGCTTCGCGTTCTACGGCATCCGCTGGGCGCTGACGCTGTACATCGTCGCCCAGTTCTACAACGGCGATGCCGCCGGCCAGAAGCCCGCCAGCTTCACCTACGGCGCCTACCTGGCGCTGGTGTATGCGGGCGCGATCTTCGGCGGCTACATCGCCGACCGCGTGATCGGTTACCAGCGTTCGATCCTGCTCGGTGCGGTGGTGATGGCCACCGGCCTGTTCATGATTTCGATGCCGAGCGAACAGATCTTCAAGTTCGGCCTCGCCACGATCATCGTCGGCAACGGTCTGTTCAAACCGAATATCTCGACCATGGTCGGCAAGCTCTACGGCGTGACCGACGAGCGACGCGACTCGGGCTTCACCATTTTCTACATGGGCATCAACGCCGGTGCGTTCATCGCCCCGATCCTGACCCAGATCCTCGCGGAAAAAGTCTTCGGCACCGATGCGATGCCGGCCTACAAGGTCGTCTTCATCGCCGCCGGTATCGGCATGCTGGTCAGCCTGTTCTGGTTCTGGGTCGGTCGCAGCCAGCTCGCAGGCATCGGCGCGCCGCCGGCCGACGCGCAGGGCATGCAGCGCACGGTGCTGGTGGCCATCGGCGCCGCACTGGCGATCCCGGTCGTCTACTTCCTGCTCGCGCTGGGTGCGGACAAGCTGCAGTACTGGGTGCTGACGCCGATGTTCATCGGCCTTGCCGCGATGCTGTTCGTCGAGGGCGTGCGCAACGGCGGTGAAGCCCGCGACAAGGTGATCGCGATGCTGATCATCTTCGCCTTCAACATCCTGTTCTGGATGTTCTTCGAACAGGCCGGCAGTTCGTTCAACTTCCTCGCCGAGAACATCGTCGATCGCAACCTCGGCGGCTGGGAGTTCCCGACCGCGTGGTTCCAGTCCGTGAACTCGATCGCGATCATCGTGCTCGCCCCGGTCATCGCCTGGATCTGGGTGAAGATGGGCCGCCGCAATCCGTCGATTCCGCGCAAGTTCGGCCTCGGCCTGCTGTTCAACGGCCTCGCCTTCCTGCTGCTGATGTTCGCGCTGTCCTCGCTGATCGATCCGACCAGCATGAAGATCCCGTTCTGGACCCTGTTCATGGTCTACGTCATCCAGTCGGTGGGCGAGCTGTGCCTGTCTCCGATCGGTCTGTCGATGGTGACCAAGCTGGCGCCGGTGCGTCTGGTCGGTCTTGGCATGGGTGGCTGGTTCCTGTCGACCGGTATCGGCAACAACCTGTCGGGCATCTTCGCCGGCCACGTCAGCGGCGAAGGCGGCATGACCACGACTTCGGCGCTCTCGGGCTACACCTTCGGCTTCTGGGCGCTGCTCGGTGCCGGTGTGCTGCTGTTCCTGATCGCACCGCTGGTGCAGAAGCTGATGCACGGCGTGAAGTAACAAGCCGCGCGCCTTTCATCCGATGCAAACGACAACGGCGACTTCGGTCGCCGTTGTCGTTGGTGCGCCCGCGTGCGATTCAGTCGATGCGGCTCCCGGCGCCGATCACATCCTGCAGGCCCTGGCTCAGCTTCGTCAGCAACCCGTCGAGCAGCTGCCGGTCGTCGGCGCTGAAATGCGCCAGCAAGGCACGCTCGCGGGCGCGCGCCAGCGGCACGACTTCATCGTAGATGCCATAGCCCGCCTCGCTCAGTTCCAATACCGAACGCCGACGATCGTCGCCGTGGGTGTCGCGCTGCACCAGGCCGCGTTCGAGCAGCCGCGCGATGGTGCGGCTGACCGCGACCTTGTCCATCGCGGTGCGCTCGGCGACGCCATTGGCCGACAAGCCCGGATGCCGCCCGAGCACCGCGATCACCCGCCACTCGGTAATGCCGATCCCGAAGCGTACTGCGTAGGTTTCGGCGATGGTCTGGCTGATGCGGTTCGAGAGCACGCTGAGCCGATACGGCAGGAAATGCTCCAGGTCGAGCAGGGCGTGCGTGTCCGGCATGGCGATAAGTTCTCTGGCGAAACGGGCGGCGGGATCCATGCACATGATCCTGCGTCGTGGCCGGCTTGCATATAGTTTCAGGTGAAACTATATTCCCGGATCGCTGCCCGCCATCAGGTTCGGCGCAGTCTCCCGGCACCGCCCAGCCCTTCAGGAAGCACGTCCATGAACGCACAGTCCACGCCCGGCATACCGCTGACCACCTTCGAAAACCCGATGGGCATCGACGGTTTCGAGTTCGTCGAGTTCGCCGCGCCTCCGGGGCAGGCCGAAGCACTGCACGAGTACCTGCGCAAGATGGGCTTCGTGAAAGTCGCGCGCCACAAGACCCGCGCGATCAGCACCTATCGCCAGGGCGACTGCACGTTCCTGATCAACGAAGACCCCGACTCCTTCGCCGCCGATTTCGCCGCCAAGCACGGCCCCTGCGCCTGCGGCTTCGCGATCCGCGTCAACAAGCTGGCCGAATGGGTGCGCGTGCAGGCGCTCAAGAACGGCGCCACGCCGATCACCAACAAGGAATTGACCAAGGCGGTCGCCGCGCCGGTGATCGAAGGCATCGGCGGCTGCATGCTGTACATCGTCGATCGCTACGACGACAAGGGCACCATCCACGATCCCGACTACGAATGGCTGCCGGGCGCGGAGATGATGCCGAAGGGCCTGGGCCTGACTTTCATCGACCATCTCACCCACAACCTGTATTTCGGCAACATCGAGACGTGGTCGAACTATTACGAGCGCCTGTTCAACTTCCGCGAGATCCGCTACTTCGACATCAAGGGCGCCAAGACCGGCTTGCTGTCGAAAGCGATGACCGCGCCGGACGGCATCGTGCGCATTCCGTTGAACGAATCGTCCGATCCGAAATCGCAGATCAACGAATACCTGCAGCAGTACAACGGCGAAGGCATCCAGCACATCGCCTGTTTCACCGACGATATCTACGCCACCGTCGAGGCGATGCACGCGGCGGGCATCCAGTTCCTCGATACGCCGGACACCTACTTCGATGTCGTCGATCAGCGCGTGCCGGGTCACGGCGAAGACCTGCCGCGCCTGCGCGAGAACAAGATCCTGATCGACGCCGACCCGGGCGATTCGCAGCGCAAGCTGCTGCAGATCTTCACCCAGAACGCGATCGGCCCGATCTTCTTCGAGATCATCCAGCGCAAAGGCAACGAAGGCTTCGGTGAAGGCAACTTCAAGGCGCTGTTCGAGAGCATCGAACGCGACCAGATGCGGCGCGGTTTCCTCTGACCCCACGCCTTTCACAGGATGCGCCTTGGCGCACCGTTTCGACTATCGATGATTCGGCACCGGTGCGCCGAGGCGCACCCTATTCGGGGCACACCATGAAATCCAACGGCTACCAATCCGGTTTCGGCAACGAATTCGCCAGCGAAGCGATTCCCGGCACGCTGCCGGTCGGCCGCAACTCGCCGCAGCGGGTCGCGCACGGCCTGTACGCGGAGCAGATCAACGGCACCGCGTTCACCGCGCCGCGCCACCAGAACCATCGCACGTGGACGTACCGTATTCGTCCGGCGGCGATTCATGGCGGTTTCGTCGCGCACGCGCATCCTGGATTCAACGGCGACTTCGGCGACGGCCCGGTGCCGCCCGACCAGTTCCGCTGGAATCCGCTGCCGCTGCCGGGCACCGATGCCGCAGCGGCGCCGATCGATTTCATCGACGGCATGTTCACCATGGCCGGCAACGGTTCGGCGGCGGCGATGTCCGGCGTCGCCATCCATCTGTACGCGGCGAATCGCGACATGCAGGGCCGGTTCTTCTACAACGCCGACGCCGAAATGCTGATCGTGCCGCAGCAGGGTCGTCTGAAGATCGATACCGAACTGGGCGTGATCGAGATCGAGCCGCAGGAGATCGCGGTGATTCCGCGCGGCATCCGCTTCCGCGTGACGCTGCCGGACGGTGTCGCGCGCGGCTACGTGTGCGAGAACTTCGGCGCGTTCCTGCGCATTCCGGATCTCGGTCCGATCGGCAGCAATGGCCTGGCCAATCCGCGCGACTTCCTCACCCCGAACGCGGCGTTCGAGGACGTGGAAGGCGATTTCGAACTGATCGCGAAATTCCAGGGCCATCTGTGGCGCGCGGCGATCGGTCATTCACCGCTCGACGTGGTCGGCTGGCATGGCAATCACGCGCCGTACAAATACGATCTGCGCCGGTTCAACACCATCGGCTCGATCAGTTACGACCATCCCGATCCGAGCATCTTCCTGGTGCTCAGTTCGCCGACCGATTCGGCCGGTGTCGGCAATCTCGATGTCGTGATCTTCCCGCCGCGCATCCTCGCGATGGAGAACACCTTCCGGCCGCCGTGGTTCCACCGCAACATCGCCAGCGAGTTCATGGGCCTGATCCACGGCGTCTACGATGCGAAGGCCGATGGGTTCGCGCCCGGCGGCTGCTCGATCCACAACTGCATGACCGGCCACGGCCCGGACGCGGCGACGTTCGAGAAAGCGTCGAGCATCGATACTTCGAAGCCCGACTACATCCGCGAGACCATGGCTTTCATGTTCGAGACCCGCGCGACGATCCGTCCGACGCAGCAGGCGCTGGAGGCAGCGCATCGTCAGCACGATTACCAGCAGTGCTGGGCGGGGTTGAAGAAGCACTATCGCGACTGATCGGTCGATCCGCTGCGGCCGGGCCGCGATTTGGTGCGCCTGCAATGCCATCTGGCATAGAATCGGGCGGACCACTTCGAGGGAGACGGCGCGATGATCATGGCACTCGGCTGGTGCGTGCTGGCGTTGGTGATGCTGGCACTGGGCGGCGATTCGGTGCTGAAAGGCGCCTCCGGGCTGTCGCGCCGCTTCGGCTGGTCGCCGTTCGTAACCGGACTGCTGCTGGTCGCTTTCGGCACCTCGATTCCCGAACTCGCGGTCAACGCGCGTGCGTTCTTCACCGGCAGCCAGAGTCTGGCGCTCGGCAATGCGATCGGCAGCAATATCGTCAACTTCGGTCTCACTCTCGGTCTGGCCGCGATCGTCGCGCCGCTGGTGGTGCGCTGGCGCGCGCTTGCTCCGCTGCTGATCTGTCTGATCATTGCCACCATCGCACTGGCCGCGCTCGGCTACGACGGCGTGCTGACCCGCATCGAAGGCCTGATCTTCGTCGCCGCGTTCCTGGTGGTGGTGACCATCGCGGTGATCCGCAGCCGACGCGAAACGCCCGGACTGCAGGATGAAATTTCCGGCTTCCTCAAGACCAGCGACGGGCTGGGACAGAATCTGCTGCGTTTCGGCATCGGCGCGGTGCTGCTGTATTTCGGCGCGGCCTGGCTGGTGCAGCACGCGCCGATCGTCGGCACCGCCTGGGGCATGACCCCGCTGCTCACCGGCCTGATCGTCATCGCCATCGCCACCGCGCTGCCCGAAGCGGTCGCTGCGATGTCCGCAGCGCGCCGAGGGCAGGGCGATATGGTGGTCGGCCACGTCATCGGCTCCAGCCTGTTCAATCTGCTGATCGTGGTCGGCGGCATGGCCGCATTGCGCGATCTGCCGATCCCAGCGTCGTTCGTCGGCTTCGAGTTGCCGGCGGCCCTCGCGGTCTCGCTGCTGCTGTACCCGATGCTGCGCCGCGATCTGCAGATCAGCCGCCCGGAAGGCTGGGTGCTGTTCGTCAGCTTCATCGCGTGGGTCGTGTTCGAACTGATGCTGTCGCGCTGAAACCACGATGACCGGTACCGCGGGCGGCATCGTCCGCACCTTGCCCAGCCGTGCGGCGCACGGCCTGCAGGAATTCTTCCGGCTGGAAGCGGCGGGCGGCGTCCTGTTGATCGCCGCCGCCGTGTTGGCGATGGTCTGCGCCAACTCGCCGCTGTCGTCGCTGTACGACGGCTTCCGCGACATGCCGGTGCAGATGCGCATCGGCGAATTGAATCTCGCCAAGCCGCTGCTGCTCTGGATCAACGATGGCCTGATGGCGATCTTCTTCCTGCTGGTGGCGCTGGAGATCAAGCGCGAAGTGCGCAGTGGCCAGCTGTCGAGCCGCGCGCAGCTGCTGCAGCCGTTGCTGTGCGCCTTCGCGGGCGTGGCGGTGCCGGCGTTGATCTACATCGCGGTCAATCGCGACGACGCGCAGGCGATGCAGGGCTGGGCGATTCCCGCCGCCACCGATATCGCGTTCGCGCTCGGCATTCTCTCACTGCTCGGTTCGCGCGCGCCGGTGGCGATGAAGCTGCTGCTGTCCACGATCGCGGTGCTCGACGATCTCGTCGCGATCATCATCATCGCGCTGTTCTACACCAGCGATCTGTCCGCAGCCGCGCTGATCGGCGCGGGCATCGCGATCGCGGTCATGCTCGTGTTGAACCGTCGCGGCGTGCGTTCGCTCACGCCATACCTGCTGCTGGGCGTGGTGGTGTGGGTCTGCGTGCTGAAGTCGGGCGTGCATGCGACGCTGGCGGGCGTGGTGACCGGATTGATGATCCCGCACGTCGACAAGCACGATGCGGTCGATGACGAAGTCGAGCATTCGCCGCTGGAGCATCTCGAACACGCGCTGCATCCGTGGGTCGCCTACGGCATCCTGCCGCTGTTCGCGTTCGCCAACGCCGGACTCGCGCTCGGCGGCGTCGCGCTTGAAGATGCGCTCGCGCCGGTGCCGCTCGGCATCGCGCTGGGATTGGTGCTGGGCAAACCCATCGGCGTGATCGCTGCGGCCACGTTCGGCCATGTGACCCGGCTGGCGCCGTTCGGCGATGGGCTCGGCTTCAAGGCCATCGTCGGGCTCGGCCTGCTGTGCGGCATCGGCTTCACCATGAGCCTGTTCATCGCCTCGCTGGCGTTCGCCGACAACAGCGCCCTGTTCGAGGCGAGCGTGCTTGGCGTGCTGGTGGCGTCGGTGATCGCGGCCATGTCCGGCTATGCGTGGCTGCGCATGGTGTTGCCGGAACCGGCCGTCGAAACGTAGGCCATCGCCGCAGCCGACGTTACACTGCCCGGATCGATGCCGCCGCGAGTGCCGCGCATGTTTCCGCTGTCACGCATGTCTTCCCTCCGCTATCCGCTCGCGATCGCGCTGCTGTCGATGCCCGGTGCCGCGTTCGCGTCAGCATCCGGTCTGGACTTCACCGCGCACTGGGCCGGGTATACGGCCATCGCGGTGTTCGTCGGCGCCTATCTGCTGGTGATCGCGGAGGAATACACCCATCTGCGCAAATCGCAGCCGGTGATGCTGGCGGCAGGCGCGATCTGGACCATTCTGGCGATCGCATCGGCGCAGCAGGACCAGTCGGAACTCGCCCACCATGCCGTACGCGCCTATCTGCTCGAATTCGCCGAATTGCTGTTGTTTCTGCTCGCGGCGATGACCTACGTCAACGCGATGAGCGAGCGCCATCTGTTCGAAGCGCTGCGCGTGCGGCTGCTGCGGCGTGGGCTTGGTTATCGCGCGCTGTTCTGGGTGACCGGCGGGCTGGCGTTCATGCTGTCGCCGCTGATCGACAACCTGACCACGGCATTGGTGATGTGCGCAGTGGTGCTGGCGGTGGGGCGCGACAGTCCGAAGTACGTGGCGCTGGCCTGCATCAATATCGTGGTCGCCGCCAATGCCGGCGGCGCGTTCACGCCGTTCGGCGACATCACCACGCTGATGGTGTGGCAGAGCGGTCGGGTGGAATTCTGGACGTTCTTCGCATTGTTCCTGCCGGCGCTGGTGAACTGGCTGGTGCCCGCGATCTGCATGCACTTCGCGGTGCCGGACGGTGCGCCGGACGCGACGACCGACGACGTGTCGCTCAAGCGCGGCGCGGGAGCGATCGTCGCGCTGTTCGCGGTCACCATCGCGCTGGCCGTCGGCTTCCACCAGTTCCTGCACCTGCCGCCGTTCATGGGCATGATGACCGGGCTGGCGTTGCTGAAACTCTACGGCTGGCGGTTGTCGCGCACCGCGCGCACGCCGGAAGCCGACGAGTTCGACCGTCAGGGCGCGCCCGGCGACGTCGATGCCTTCGACAGTTACGAACAGGTCGCGCGCGCCGAATGGGACACGTTGCTGTTCTTCTTCGGCGTGATCATGTGCGTCGGCGCGCTGGGCTATTGCGGTTATCTCGCGCTGGGTTCGCAGTATTTCTATGGCGATCTCGGGCCGACGAAAGCCAATGTCGCGATCGGTCTGATGTCGGCGATTCTCGACAATATTCCGATGATGGTCGCCGTGCTGCAGATGAATCCCGACATGAGCGTGGGTCAATGGCTGCTGGTCACCTTGACCGCAGGCGTCGGCGGCAGCCTGCTGTCGATCGGTTCCGCCGCCGGCGTCGCGCTGATGGGCCAGGCGCGCGGCCAGTACACGTTCTTCAGTCATCTCAAGTGGACGTGGGCGATCGCGTTGGGTTACGCCGCGAGCATCGCCACGCATCTCGCGGTCAACGCAAGGTATTTCTGATGAAGACCGCGCTCGTGTTCGGCGCAAGCGGGCAGCTCGGTTTGCCTTTGCTCGATCGCCTGCGCGACGACGGTTGGCGCGTGTACGCGGCATCGCGGACCGCGCACGCGGAGCAGCCGGGGCTGGTCTGGTTGCAGGGCGACCTCGCCCATGTCGCCGGTCTGCCGCCGCAGGTGCACGCGATCTTCAGCTGTGGTCCGCTGGATCTGTTCGCGCAGTGGTATGCGCGTACGAATGTGGCATCGCCGCGCATCGTCGCCTTCGGTTCCACCAGCATCGATGTGAAGCGTGGATCGGCCGATGCCGAGGAGCGCGCACTCGCGACGCGTCTGCGCGAAGGCGAGCGCGTGTTGTTCGAGACCGCCGCTGCGCGCTGCGCTGCGGCCACCGTGCTGCGGCCGACGCTGGTCTACGGCGCGGGCCGCGACCGCAATCTCAACCGCATCGCGCAGGTCGCGCGCCGCTTCGGGCGGGTTGTGCTGCCGCGCGACGCCAACGGACTGCGCCAGCCGGTGCACGTGCACGATCTGGCCGATGCCGCGTTCCGCTGCATCGGCGCGGAAGCTGCGTTCGGCCGCAGCTATGCGTTGCCCGGCGGCGAAACGCTGGGCTATCGGGAGATGGTGGCGCGGGTGCTGGCGGTGCTGTCGCCTCCGCCGAAGCTGCATGAGGTGACTTCGCCGGTGTTCAATATCGTGCTCGCGGCTGCGCATGCGGCTGGTTTTGCGCTGGATTTCAACGAGGCGGCGGTGGCGCGGATGCGCAGCGATCTGGTGTTCGATCCGGCGGATGCGCGGCGTGATTTCGGTTATTCGCCGAGAGGTTTCAGGCCGAATGCGGCGATGTTTCCGGTGTTGGAATAATGGGGTTTGTCGAGTTTGTAGTGGCTTCGAATTGGCTCATGGGTTTTTTTCGCGATTACTGTCTGAATTTTCACGGCGCTACGGATTCTGGTGCGCCATGATTCATGGGTAAGGCCTGGAGTCTTTTTCGCGCTGGTGCGCGAGTTACTTTCTTTGGCGCAAAGAAAGTAACCAAAGAAAGCACTCAGGTCCAATACAACCCTACGATCTGAAGCGAAGCCGGGATTTTTCGATGAGGCGTCCTGCCTCATCGAAAAACGGCGCACGTCCTGTGCGCCGCCCTCCGGGTCTACAACTGAGACATGGATGTCTCATCGGAAAATCCCGGCTTCCCCTCGGATTGCAGTTTAGAATTGGACTTGGAATGTTTTCTTTGGTTACTTTCTTTGCGCCAAAGAAAGTAACTCGCGCACCAGCGCGAAAAAGG
>JBAQRU010000027.1:0-1562 GCA_049296025.1 Lysobacteraceae bacterium
GATGCGTCTACGCTCTTCCTCCGCGCCACGCGCATGGGCCACGGCCTGTCTGCTGCTGTCGGCTGCGTTCACACCCACCGCCTTCGCCGGCAACGTCTACACCGCTGCGCTCGATCAACAGCAGCGCCACGGCCAGTTCATCGTCAAGTACCGCACCGGCACCACGCTCGCCCGCCAGGCCAATGCCGCCGGCAGCGCTGCGCGCATCGGTACGCAGACCGGGCGCAGCGTGCGTCACGCGCGACGACTCGGCATCGGCGCCGATCTGGTGCGCGTCGATGGCATCGCGCTGTCGTCCACCGAAGCATTGGATTTCATGCGCCGCATCGCCGCCGATCCCGACGTCGAATACGTGCAGCCCGATGCGGTGATGTCTCCGACGCTGGTGCCCAACGACCCCCGCTACGTCGATCAGTGGCACTACCAGGGCGGCGCTTCGGGCATGAATCTGCCGGCGGCGTGGGATCTGTCCACCGGCACCGGCGTGGTGGTCGCGGTGATCGACACCGGCGTCACCTCGCATCCGGATCTCAACGGCAACATCATCGCTGGCTACGACTTCATTACCGATGCATCGCGCGCGCGCGACGGCGACGGTCGCGATGCGAACCCGCAGGACGAAGGCGACTGGACCGTTGCCGGCGAATGCACAGCGACGTGGACGGCGCGCAATTCCTCTTGGCACGGCACCCATGTCGCCGGCACCGTGGGCGCGGTGACCAACAACGCGCTGGGCGTGGCCGGCGTCGCGTTCAACGCGCGCATCCAGCCGGTGCGCGTGATGGGACGCTGCGGCGGCCTGGTGTCCGACATCGTCGACGGCATCGTCTGGGCGTCCGGCGGCACGATCGCGGGCGTGCCTGCGAATGCGACACCAGCGAAAGTGATCAACATGTCGCTCGGCGGCTCCGGGCCCTGCGATGCGGCGTATCAGACCGCAATCGATGCAGCGGTCGCGCGCGGCACGGTCGTCGTGGTCGCGGCTGGCAACTCGAATGCCGATGCCAGCGGCCATCGCCCGGGAAGCTGCAACAACGTGATCAATGTGGCCGCGCTGGATCGCGATGGCAATCGTGCGGCGTACTCCAACTTCGGCGCCCTGATCGATCTGGCTGCGCCCGGGGGCGAGACCAGCCCCTCTGCGGTGAACGGCGTACTGTCGACGCTGAATTTCGGCACCACCACGCCCTATCCCAGCACCAGCGGCTACTACGCGCGCCTGCAGGGCACGTCGATGGCCGCGCCGCACATCGCAGGCCTGGCCGCGTTGATGCGCTCGCGCAATCCCGCGCTCACGCCGGCACAGATCGAGTCGACGCTGAAGGCCAATACGCGCGCGCTCGCCGGCACCTGCACCGGCGGTTGCGGCGCGGGCGTCGCCGATGCGAACAAAGCGGTGATCGCGGTTGGTGGCGGTGGCGGCAATTCCGCGCCTATCGCGAATTTCAACTTCACGACCAGCGGTCTGACCGCGACCTTCACCGACAGCTCCACCGACAGCGACGGCACCATCGCCTCGCGGCTGTGGACCTTCGGCGATGGCAGCACGTCAACGCTGGCCA
>JBAQRU010000028.1:0-5754 GCA_049296025.1 Lysobacteraceae bacterium
CGGCGGATCCAGCGCGCGCCGAAACCGCCTTCGCCGTCGAGCAGCGATGGCCGCACGAGGTGCCAGTCGGCATCGCTGTTCCGCAGCGCGTTTTCGCCGTCGCGCTTCGAGCGCAGGAAGCCGCTGCGGACATCGGCATCAAGACCGAGCGCGGACACGTGGATCAGGCGCAGGCCACGCGCCGCACAGGCCTGGGCGAGTGCGGCGGGCCCGTGGTGATGCACGCGACGATAGGTTTCGTGTCCGCGTTCGCGCAGGATGCCGACGCAGTTCACCACTGCAGAGCACCCGTGCAGCGCGCCGGCCCAGGCGGCGGCGTCGAGCAGACGGTCGAGATGGACTTCGCGATGGACCCACGCGGGATGCTCGTGCGATCGCCGCTGCGGATGACGGGTGCCGACGATGACCATTTGACCACGGGCAACGAGCGCTTCGACCACATGCCGGCCGATGAAGCCGGCGCCACCGAGCACCAGAACGGAGGCGGGAACCGGCCCCGGGGGATCGCCATCGAGAGCGCCCATGCGCCTCTCCTTGAGGTTTGACTGTCTTGTCAGTGATTTCTGTCTTGACAGAAATATATGACGAAACCAGACTGCCCGCAAGCCCGTACCGATGGCCTCGCCCATGTCCGCACAACCCGCTTCCGATCCGCTGTCGCCGCTGAGCCGCCGTTTCGTCCTGCACTGGGGCGAAATGGGCTCGCGCTGGGGCGTGAACCGCACCGTGGCGCAGATCCATGCGCTGCTGTTCTACACGGGCCGGCCGATGCACGCCGAGGAGATCACCGAGATCCTGGCGGTCGCGCGTTCCAATGTCAGCACCAGCCTGCGCGAGTTGATCAATTTCAATCTGGTGCGCATCGTGCACCTGCACGCCGACCGCCGCGATCATTTCGAGACCTCGAAGGATGTGTGGGCGCTGTTCCGCACCGTGGTCCGCGAACGCAAGGCGCGCGAGTTCGATCCGACCGTCGCTGTGCTGAAAGCGTTGGCCGCCGACGAAGCGTTCGCGAACGAACCCGCGGAAGCGCGCGCACGTGTCAAGGAAACACTGGCGCTGATGAACGCGCTGTCGGGCTGGGGCGACGAAATGCTGCGGCTGGAACCGACGACGTTGATGAAGCTGATGACGCTCGGCGGAAAGATCAAGGCGCTGTTGCGCGACGGCGGGCGCGAATGATGGCTCGCGGCAGCATCGTCGCATCGCTCGTTTCGATATGAAAACGGCCCGGGAAACCGGGCCGTTCGTATCCGCACCGGGAACTGAGCCGGATCGAGGCCTCAGCGGCCGCCCTGCGACATTGCCTGCGCCTGCTGGCGGTCGTCCGTCTGCTGCATGCGCACGTTGTTCGCGACCTGTTGCGCCTGCTCGCTGCTTTCGCGAACCGGTTGCTGGGTCGCCTGCTGCGTGCTGATCGCGTCGGTGTTGCGGTTCAATTCGGGCTTGTCGCCCATCTGGCTGAACTGCACCGCGCGCGCCATGGTGCCGTCGCGGTTCAGATCGACGCGATCGACCTGGGTGACGCCCTCGCGGATTGCTTCGACGGTGAGCGCGGCCGCCAGTTTCGAACTGTGGTCGCCTTTGGGAATCCCGCGTGCGGCTTCGGTTTCTTCGACCCGGCCCAGCATCTGTTTGTACAGTCCGTTGTGTTCGTTGCCGGGATTGGTGAGCTGCTGGCGTTCGGAGGTTTCCAATGCCGCCTGTGTCTTGGGCCCGATGACGCCAAGACGATCGATGTCGTGGTCGCGCTGGAATTCGGTCACCGCATGACGGGTGTTCGGCCCGAACTTGCCGTCGACTTCCAGCGACTTGCCGTCGGCGCCGCGATAGCCCTGATCGGCGAGGATCCGCTGGAAGCGCTCGACCTCAGGCCCGTGCTCCCGCTCACGCAACACGCCGTCAGCCATCGCCTCGCTGCGCGCTGGCACGGCCGGCGCAATGTTCGCGGCGGCAGGTGTACGGCCTTCCGCTGCCGGTGTTTCCGCAGGCGCCTGACGCGGCTGCGTGGCCGGGTCTTCACGGCCCTGCGTGCGCTGCGGATTGTTCCAATGGGCCTCGGGATCGATCAGGTTTCCGCTGGGGTCACGCATCTGGTAATGCACATGCTGCGCGTACTGGCCGGAGCCGTTGGGACCGCGACCGCCCATCGTGCCGATCGAGTCCCCGGCTTCGACCCGCGTCGGCGGATTGGTCGCCTGCACCGAGCGCGAATCCATGTGCAGGATTTCGTGCATGTTGCCCTGGTCGTCGCGGATCTTGACCGTACCGTACTGCCCGCCGGAGAACACCACTTCGCCGCTGACCGGCGAACGCACCGTCGGATGTTCGAGATTGGTGCCGTTCTGGCCCCCGACGTAGTTGAAGTCCACACCGCCATGGTTGCTGGGCTGGCCGTTGAGCGTGCGCGGACCGAAATCGCTGGTCATGTGCGGCGTGGTGCCCGCCTGCGGGGGCAGCATGACCCGCATGACGTCATCGAACGATTGCGGGCCCGTAGTACGCGCCGGTTGCGCTGGCGTGGCGGGCTGTTCGCCTGCAGGAGCAGGGTTGGGGTTGGCGCCGGGATTGAGTGCGGGCGTAGCGTCAGGCGCGGTGCGTCTCTGCGCTGCGGCGGCGTCGATCGCTGTGCGCGTGGCTTCGTCGGCAACGCCCGTTGGCGGCAGGTTGTTGCTGCCTTGGAAATTGCGCACCGCCGTTTCGGTCTGCTGCGCGTAAACACCGGTCGGCGCCAGCGGGCGCCCCTGGCTGTCCTTGAACTCGGTGCCGAGCGTGACCAGTTGTTCCTGCAGGTGGCGTACGGGTTCGCCGCGTTCGCCTCGACTCAGCGCGCCGTCGGCCAGCGGGTCGGCCGCGGTCCTGGCGGGTGCGGGCGGGGTGACGCCGGGCGTCGTCTGGGCGCGTTCGCCCACCTGATCGGAATACTGCTGATACGGGGCGAGCTGTTCGCCCATCCTGCCGTAGGCCTCGCGCACGGTCAGCACCCGGTCTCCGTCCATGTACAGCGACGGGTTGCGGCTGATGACGTTCGACGACAGCAGTCCATTCGCCGAAACCAGCGCGTCCGGGTTGTCGCGCATCGCGCGAAGGAAATCCGGCCCGTCCCGGCCACCCAGATTGTGCATGGCGTAAACGTTCGCGTCGGCGTTCGGCCCGGCGATCGGTGCGATGCGCTCCAGATTCTCGCGCGTGAATTCGGCGAGCATCCCGGCCTGCAGATCACGGTTGTTGCGCAGTTCTGGCGAATTCGCCTGCTCGCGCGTCATCGTCGACGCGCCTTCGATGCCGTATCGCTCGCCGTGCCGGTTGACCATGTCCTGCCACGTGCCGTCCAGGAACTGGCCGTAACCGTAGGCTGTCGACATCGCCATCGTGCCGTCGAACTGGCGCACCGTGTTCAATTCCGGATGCCTGCTGGACACCGGACGCGCTTCCGGGTTGTACCCGTGGGACTCAAAACCCGCGATCCTGATCATGACGCCGGGATCGATGCCGGCGGTATTGGCGGCGTTGACCAGACGCTCGTGCGCTTCGTCGAACCGTTCCTGTGTGCGATTGCCTGTCATCGTGGCTCTCCAGTGTCCTTAATTGAAGGGTGCAGCGCGCATTACAGCGTACCCGGCATGTCGTAACGCATGGTCCGCGCGTCGAAGACGATCGTGCGGCGGCCGATGTTCTTTCCGCTGTGCGTGGTCGTGACCGTCAGCGGGTAGTGCGGAAGCGATTCGTTCGAGGCATCCACCGTAACGGTGTTGCTGACATCCTGCTTGTCTTCTCTGATGTCGGGAATCGTGCCGATCAGTTTGAACACGCCATCGGACGGCGCCCAGATCTCGGTGTTGGATACGGTCACGCCCTGCCAGACGCCGCCGCTCGAAAACATCCAGCCGTACAGATCGTGGCCCAGCCGATGCAGCGTGGCGTTCGAGCAGCCGCACTCGCCGGCAGTGCCGAAAGGCTCGGCCTTGCTCGCGGCCTGCAACGTCCATCCGCCCTTGGCGTCGAGCGCGACCGCGAACGCGCCCGCCAGACCCGGAGCCAGGCTGTCGTAACTGTAGCGACGCGGCGTTCGGCCGAAATCGCTGATGCTGTATGCGATGAAGAACAGCCGCGCGCCCCGCGGCGTCGACACGGACTGCGGTTTGCCCGGGCGCATGCAGTAATCGAGGGTTTCGCCCTGGTCTTCGAATGTGGTCGCCCAGCAGTTGCGAACGGTATCGAAGGTGTCGCCGTACTGCGAACGCATGACGTCGGCGGCGATGCTTTCCAGCGCGGCGACGGGCTGCCCGGCCGCTGCCGGCGCGAACCCCGGATCGACGATGCGGACCAGCGACCAGCAACCATTGCGCTTGAAGGTGTAGAGCAGCTGCGAATCGGTGTCAGGCACTTCCAGCGCGATGATCGCCTGGTCGCCGCGCTGCGAAACCTCGCGGTACTGCAAGCCTTCCGCGCGTTGGCGGGCCCGATTGGGCATCACCGGGAACGTCAGCTGGTCGCGCTTCACGGCGCGGACCACTTCCGCCGGTTCCGGCTGCGCATTGCCGTCGACGTAGACGGTCTGGACTTCGGTGGCGGTGAAGGCGTGCTGGAGGATTTCGCTCTCGGCGAATGCCGTGACGAACTGCTTCAGGTCCTGGGTCGGGCACGCCGGTGCGGCGGCGGTCTGAGCGACAGCGGGCGCCGACGCTTGGATCGGGGCAGCAGCGGCATTCTCTTTGCATGCGGCCAAGAGACCGACGAGCGCGAAGCCGGCAACATATGCCCAGGAAGAGCGGTAGTTCATGGGAAGGAGATCCGTCTGGTGGTTTCAGGGGCTGCAGCGCCCTGATTCGTCGGCGACGGCCCATTCTGCCATCCCCTGCGCATCCATGTCCGGGCGGCGTTCACGCCAGATCGATCGGATCCACGTCCAGCGACCATCGGACTTTACGGGTCTCCGGCAAGGCGAACAGCAGCGACCGCGCATCGTCGAGCGCTGCGTGCAGTTCACGCCGGGTCGGCGACGACAACAGCAGCTGCGCGCGGTACATGCCGGCGCGACGCGGCATCGGCGCGGGCACCGGGCCGTCGAGCGTCAATCCTGCAGGCGGCGCACCGCGCGCGGGTTTCGGCGCGCACCACGGCATCAGCACCGTTTTCGCGGCCTGCAGGAACTGCATCGGCGCATCGGCCTGCAGGGCTTCGGCGCGCAGCAGCGCGATGTGCGCGAACGGCGGAAAGCACGCGGCCTCGCGCTGCACGAGCTCGATCTCGGCGAAAGCGGAATAGCCGCCGTGGATGAGCGTCTGCAGCAGCGGATGCTCGGGATGATGCGTCTGCAGCAGCACCTCGCCGCGCTTGTCGGCGCGACCGGCGCGGCCAGCGACCTGGATGAGCAGCTGCGCGAGTTTTTCGCCGGCGCGGAAATCGGCCGAAAACAGGCCTTCATCGATGCCAACCACCGCGACCAGGGTGAGATTGGGCAGATCGTGGCCTTTCGCCAGCATCTGCGTGCCGACGAGGATGCCGGGCTGCGCACCGAATTCGACGAACAGTTTTTCCAGTGCGTCCTTGCGCCGGGTGCTGGCGCTGTCGATGCGCAGCACGGGCACATCCGCGAATTTTTCGGCGAGCAGTTCCTCCAGCCGCTCCGTACCCACACCCTGCGGCTGCAGCGCGAGGCTGGCGCAGTCGGGGCAGGCCGGCGGCGGCGTTTGTCGCGCGCCGCAGTGATGGCACTGCAACCGCCGACCGCCGCCGTGCACGGTCATCGGC
>JBAQRU010000029.1:0-4472 GCA_049296025.1 Lysobacteraceae bacterium
GTTCGAATATCCTTCCGAAAATCCAGCATGAAAACTGCGATTCGGCGAACATGTCACAGCCTTCTCGGCGTTGTCAACACCCATCATCTGACAGCTCGACGATCGCGGTGACGCCGCCGGACAGACGACCATCTTCGCGAGCGTCACGGCAAGGCGCGTCGGAGGCATCGCGAAAGCGCATCTGCGGGTCGTCCGCAGGCATCAGCATGATGTGCACGCGCCAATCCACCGGGGTATCGCCATCGAGCACCCAATCGCCCTGCCGGATCAGCGCCGTCATCGTCTGCTGCAGCAGGCGCATCGCGAGCCCGCGTCCGACGCAGCCGTGCCCGCCCGCACCGAACGGAAAATAAGCGTACGTCGACGGGCGCAACTGCGACCATCGCGACGGCAGGAACCGCTGCGGCTGCGGAAACAGCGCCGGCTCGCGATGCGACAGGAACGGACACAGCAGCACTTCGCAATCCGCAGGCAGTCGATGCGGGCCCAACCGCACCGGTTCGCGGGTCATGCGCACCATCAATGCGTTGGGCGTCAGCACCCGCAGCGATTCGCTGAGCACTGCATCGAGCAACGACGAAGTCGCGCCGCTGCGGACATCGGCCTCGCGCAAACGCGCGCGCAGACCGGGCAATTGGCTGAGCGCGAGCAGCGTCCACGCCAGCGCCACCGACACCGGTTCGTTGCAGGACATGAACAGGACATTGGCATGCGCAACGAAGCAGTCTTCGTCGATGGCATCCTCCGGCGCCGTCGCCAGCGCCGCCAGCGCACCGAAACGTTCGGGATGCGCAGCCTCTGCCCGCGCAGCGCGGCGGTAATCGCGCAACCCCGCGTCGACGTCGCCGCCGATCCGGATCAGGGTCTCGCGAGTCGCGGCATCCATCGAATGCCATGGCGCCGCAGCTTCGCGCCGCAGTTGGAAATAGGTCATCAACAGTGCCGGCGACAGCATGCAGGTCGCGCAGTCGCCGAACATCAGACGCGACGACGCCTGCAGGACCAGATCGCGCATCTCTGCAAGCAAGGCGCCGCTGCGCCGGGTGCGCATGCGTGCGCAGGCGTCGGCGACCGCGGAATGCGCAGCATCGCGCACGGCCATCGCGTCGGCGGAAGACAGCACGCGCGCCAGCGCTTGCTTCTGGCGTTCGTGCTCGCTGCCGCGCATCCCGTGCAGGCTAGCGTTGAGATTCTGCAGCGTCGGCGGCAGGCCGAGCCGCACGGCGGCCGATACCGGCAGTACGAAACGCTCGATATCGGTGAGCACCGCGCGCTGATGGGCTTCGCCGAAGACCGCGATCACGCCGCGACAGTCCGGCGACCGCGACAGCAGCGGGCCGTCGACCGGCAATGCGTAAAGATCGCCCAGCGAACGGCGCCATCGGTCGAGGTAGCGCATCGGCTCATCGCCGATGGCATCGGTATCGGCCGCGAACGGGAGATCGGGCAGACCGTCGTGCGCACTGACACTCATGCCGGACGCCATCGGAATGTTGGCGGTGCGCAGGTGCGCGAAGCGTGGCGGTGTCGTTCCATCTGCCAGGAGTCCTCTGCCGTATTGACCGGTACATCGGCCGGCACATCGGCCGGGTTCGATCATAGGCCAGCGGCGGCCCTGCGGATGCCTCCGGTGTGATCCTCCCGGGCGACCCATTTCGCTTGAGCAAGTGGGTCCACGCACGGATCCACCGGCGCCGAAGGCACCGTCCCCTTGCATCCAGAAGGTATCCCATGATCCGAAACATCGTATTTCCCGCACTGCTCCTGCTCGGCGCCCTGCTGTTCGGCGGTCGTGCCGAAGCCCAGGAAGCTCCGCAGGGCCCATTCCAGAGCGTGCAGGCTCTCGTCCAGGCATGGCAGCAGTTCGATCCTGCGGGCGCCGGCTACGCTTACGTCGACGGCAGTCTGGTGTTCCAGCGTTACGGCTTCGGCCCGGCCGCCACGGGCTATTACTACGTCTGCCCGCAGGATGCACTCATCAGGCTCAACTGCCCGGCGGAAGGCCCGTTCCGGAGCGCGCAGGCGATCATCGACTACTGGCGCGAGGCCGATCCGTGGGGCGCGACCTATCTTTACCTCAACGGCCAGCTGATTGAACAGCGGATGGGGTTCGGTCCGGCCAACACGCAGTACTACGTCACCTGCAACAACCGCCCGGGCGGCGGCTTCATGACCAATTGCAGTCTCTGAACGTTCAACCGAACGCAAGACGGCGCCGGAAACTCCGGCGCCGTCGATTGTCGCGAAAACACATCCCGCGAATCGCCGCAGCGACGATACTCAGTGCTCGTACGCCGCTTCGCCGTGCGAGGCGATATCCAGGCCTTCGCGCTCGGCCTCTTCGGTCACGCGCAGGCCGATCGTGTACTTCACCAGCGTGAATGCGATCAGCGAGACGATGCCGGACAGCGCGACCGTCACCAGCACGCCCTGCAGCTGGATCCAGACCTGCGAGGCGATGCTGTAGTCGGCCAGCGCGGTTTCGGTCACGTAATCCCAGATGCCCGCACCGCCGAGCGACGGCGCCGCGAACACGCCGGTCAGCAGCGCACCGGTGATACCACCAACGCCGTGCACGCCGAACACGTCGAGCGAATCGTCGGCGCGCAGCAGCTTTTTCAGTCCGGTCACGCCCCAGAAGCAAACGACGCCAGCGATCGCACCGATGGCGAGCGCGCCCATCAGACCGACCAGACCCGCCGCAGGCGTGATCGCCACCAGACCTGCGACCGCACCCGAGGCGCCGCCGAGCATCGACGGTTTGCCGCGCGCGATCCATTCCACCGCGCTCCACACCAGCACCGCAGCGGCGGTGGCGAGGAACGTATTGACGAACGCGAGCGCCGCGACGCCGTTGGCTTCCAGCGCCGAGCCGGCGTTGAAGCCGAACCAGCCGAACCACAGGATCGAGGCGCCGACCATGGTCTGGGTGAGGTTGTGCGGACGGATCGCTTCACGGCGATAGCCCAGACGCGGACCGATCACATACGCACCGACAAGACCGGCGATGGCCGCGTTGATATGCACCACGGTGCCGCCCGCGAAATCGAACGCGCCCTTGGCCCACAGGAAACCGGACTTGGCGAGCACGCCGTCGACCGCCTCGGTGCTGGTGAACGCATCCGGGCCCGGGAAGAACCACACCATGTGCGCCATCGGTGCGTAGGCGAAGGTGAACCAGATCACCGTGAACAGCAGCAGGCCGGCGAACTTCACGCGTTCCGCGAACGCACCGACGATCAGCGCGCAGGTGATGCAGGCGAACGCGCCCTGGAACACGAAGAACGCGAGCTCCGGGATATACACGCCCTTGGTGAAGGTGGCGCCCATCGCGCCGTTGAGTCCTTCGCCGAACAGACGCGCACCGCCGCCGATGAAGGCGTTGTTTTCGGTGAACGCGAGGCTGTAGCCGTAGATCACCCACAGCACCGCGACCAGCGAGAACACCACCATGCACTGCATCAGGATCGACAGCACGTTCTTGCTGCGCACCAGGCCGCCGTAGAACAGCGCGAGTCCCGGCAAGGTCATGAAGATCACCAGCGCCGAGCACACCAGGATCCACGCGGTGTCGCCCTTGTCGGCGGTGGGTGCCGGCGCGGTTTCGGCTGGCGCCGCTTCAGCAGGCGCAGCGACGGCAGGTGGCGCCTCTGCAGCAGTGGCTTCTGCTGCAACGGGCCCTACTGCCGCAGGCCCTACTGCTGCGGGCTCTGCAGCGGTTACGACCGTGGCTTCGGCGGCAGGCGTCGCCTGTGCGGCAACGGTCATCGTGGTTCCGGACAACATCGCGCCGCACAGCAGCGCGAGCAACAACGTACGGGTTCGCAACCCGGAAAAGAATCCAGTGTTCATGGGACAGTCTCCGAGTAAGGGTTAGAGCGCGTCCGCGCCGACTTCGCCGGTGCGGATGCGGATGACCTGCTCCAGCGCGGTGACGAAAATCTTGCCGTCGCCGATCTTGCCGGTGCCTGCGGATTGCTGGATCGCTTCGATCGCGGCGTCGAGACGATCGCTCGCCACCGCCACTTCGACCTTGATCTTGGGCAGGAAATCGACGACGTACTCCGCGCCGCGATACAACTCGGTATGTCCCTTCTGTCGACCGAAGCCTTTGACTTCGGTGACGGTGATTCCGGAAACGCCCATCTCGGACAAGGCTTCGCGCACCTCGTCGAGCTTGAACGGCCGGATGATGGCGGTGATCAGTTTCATGCGCTCTCCCCGTTGGCGAATTGACCGCGATAGATCTTCGCGATGGATGATCGCCGGCACCGGAGTGCCGGCGATCGGTGAAGAGAACCGCTTTACGCATTCCGACGTGGGGAAGGAAGCTGCGTATGCGTTTCCCGTGCCTCGTCTTGCAAACCTTCCGGCCCGCAACGCCGGGCGATAGCACCGTCCCGGCTTACCCAATACCGCTGTACTCGTCACGCCTGAAACATCGATCCATCTGTCGATCCCGTAGGCTGGGC
>JBAQRU010000030.1:0-6640 GCA_049296025.1 Lysobacteraceae bacterium
CAATCACACAGCAGGGAACACCATGAACCGCATCCTCCTGGTCGACCTCGGCGAGCGCGAGCTGAAAGAACGGCAGAAGTTGCGCGCGCGGCGGCAGGTCCTCGAAACCATCATTGACACCGCCGAAACCAGCGGTGGCCCCAATCCAGCGCAGATCGACGAACTGGCCGCGATTGTCGTCACCCTCGGCAACGACATCGTCGCCGACCCGTTCTATCGCAAGGTCGCCGCGACCTACGCCCAGAAATCGTGGGAAGAACTGGCGGACGACGACGACAGCGACTTCATCCACAAGTACGGCCTCATCGGCACCCAGCGCACGCCGCAGAATTTCCTCGACCATCTCGAGCGTGGCGAGCGCGAGATCGTCGGCATCTGCGGCCTGTTGCAACTGGATGGCGTCACCGATGCCACCCGTCGCGGTTTCGTGCAGAAAGTCAGCGCCGCGCAGGGCGAATACCGCGAATGCCGCGCGCTGTTCGACGCCGCGTTCGAGTTGTTGAGCACGAAATATCCGGTGGCCCTGAAATCGCAGGTCCAGGCGCGGCTGATCGACGACGACATCTACGGCTGCATCATGCCGGGCGGCGACCCTGCGGAGCGCAAGGCGAACAATGAAAAAGATCCCGGGCCGGCCGACAAGGTGTTCGTGCTCAGCGGCCGCAACGTCGCGGCGGTGGTGCGCAAGCTCGCGGCCGACAGCGTCAGCGCCAACGACCCGTGGCTGAGCAGCCGGATCGAGAACACCTACGAAATGCAGAGCGGCGTGGTCGGCGGCGCACCGCCGTCGTCGATGGACATCCCGCTGCCGGATCTGGAGGAAGCCACCGACGGCGAGATCGTGCGCGAAAACCTCGACGCCGCGCAGGCGATCTATTTCGCCTACCAGCTGGAAGAAGCGCGGATGCCGCAGGTGGTCGAGCGGATCGTCGAACTGTTCCGCGCCGGGCTGCTGCCGCTGAGCTACGGCAAGACCGGCGACTATCTCTACAGCTACTACAAGAAAGCCTCGGAGCGCATCACCGAAGGCGAGCGCCGCGACCTGTACATGCGCGCATTCGGCGCGCCCGGCGGCGACCCCAGCATCAACCAGCCGAATCGCGAGTTCAATGATCTGTGGTGGCGGTTCGTGTCGTCGGTGTCGTCGTTCGGCCGCCAGCTCACCGTCGACCGCATGTTCCGCAGCCAGATTCCGCTGTCGGTCTCGCAGGAACAGGTGCGCAAGGCCGCGCGCGATCTCGCCGCCAGCCTGTCGCGCAACTGCTACGGCATCGCGTACCAGTTCTCGAAGGAGCTGAAGACGCTGATCATCGAATACCGCGACCTGCTCAGCGACCAGGAAATCCGCACCTCGTTCGGCGCGCGCGACATGTGGCAGGTGATGGACCAGGTCAACGCCAATTATCTCGGCGGCACCCGCAACAGCCACCGCTTCCGCACCCAGGCCAAATGCGGCGCGATCGTGATCGCCTGGCTGGCGCGCAACCACCAGCGGCTCACCAACCGTCTTGGCGAAGTGATTTCGACCAATGCGCTGACCAATCCGCAGTTGCGCGGCAGCGACCGGCCGATGGAAGACCCCACCGATTGGGATCTGCTGCAGGCCTGCGAACAGTTGATCGCGGTCGGCGGCATCGGCGACCAGCGGGTCGAGGATTTCTCGCAGCCGGTGGAGTCGCCCACCATCACCAGCCGGCCGATCGACATGCCGCAGATCGCACGCGACGTGCTGGATTCGGCGGGCATCAGTCTGCCGAGTTTCTGATCGCTCCATCGCATCGCGTCACCCGCACCAAGTCAGCGCATCACGCCACGGAGAACGATCATGTCCCAACATCGCACACGCGCGCAGCCGATGAAGCATCTGGTCGAGCGTTCGCTGCATTCGGCGTCGCAGGCGCTCGGCACCCGCGACCCGATGCCCTACATCGGCGATCTGATCGAGCGCACGTTCTACCTGCCCGACGACGATGTCTCGTACGCGCACAACGCGCTCACCCCCGGTGCGGTGCCGTACGAGCCCTCGTTCTCGGAAGCCGAACCGAACACGCTGCGCTTCACCATCGAACCGCTCGGCCCCGGCGCATCGCCGGTGTCGCGGCGCGATGAGGCGACGCGCGAAATGCGTCGCCTGATCCAGCCGGTGTTCGGCCGCGACGCGCTGCGCTGGTTCGACAACCGCAGCGAGGAATGGCGCGGCTTCGGCGGCATGAGCTGGATGAACTTCGGCGCCTGGTTCGGCAGCGCCTTCGACGAAGACGGCCTGTACGCGACCAAGATCTATTACGAGTTGCAGCCGGCGCAGATCGAAGCGCTGTCGCCCGGCCTAGCGATGCTGACCCGGCAGGTGATGACCGAAATGCCGACGCTGATGCCGATCTTCACCTCAATCGGCTGCAAGCGCGACAGCGGCAGCCAGCGCGTGACCTTCCTGCATCGCGGGCCGCTGGTGGTGAGCGCGCTCGGGCCGCTGATGAACCGCCTGGGCATCGGCCATCAATTGCCCAGCCTGATGCGGATCGTCGGCGTCGCCCTCGGCGGACGTTTCGAATTGCCGTCGGGCGGGGTGCTGATCGGCATCCGCGAGGCCCCGGACGGGATCGAACTGAAACTCGAAATCCTGCTCGCGGCGATCCCCGACCTGCCCGCGCGCTTCCTCGATCTGATCAAGCTGGGCCTGGCCGAACGCCCGCGCCAACTGATCGCGCTGTCGCGCTGGCTGGATGCGTTCGGCGTCGATGACGTCAGCCAGCAGGGGCACTTCTCGGTGCTCAGTCTGCGGGTCACGCCGACCACGCAGGCGCGCATCAGTCTGTACGTGCGCCCGATCGAATTCGAAATGCGCGAGGCGATCGAAGACGCGCAGGCGTTGCAGTAGTCCGCCGGCACACCGGTACGGGCGCGCCGCGCCCCTCCGGTCCGCGCGACCCATCCCCACCGGAGCGATTGGACATGTCCGCCATTTTCCCGCCCAGAACCCAGGCCGCTGCGCGCGCCGCGCCGCCGCCGGCCAGCCGCGAGACGCTCGACATCGCGCGGCTGCAGGTGCGCAGGCTGCTGGAGAGCAGCGAGTCGTTCAACCAGCTTTCGCCGGACAAGCGCGAAACGCTGGCCAAGGGCATGGTGCAGATCGCGAGCTATCTGGCCGAACCCGACGGCATGCGGCTGAAGCCCGAGCAGCAGAGTCCGCAGGTGCGGGCGCTGGCCGGCGAGAGCAATACGACGAACCAGCAGACCGGCAGCAACACCGACCAGGACGGCAAGTTCACCGCGCAGGGCGCGCGCGAAGGCGTCGCTGCGGCCGGCGCGTTGCTGCAGGCGGTGAATTTCCCGGATTTCTGCGCCGGTCTGATCAACGGCGTGTTCCATTCGATCGTGCAGAGCTCGATCGAACAGATGGAGGCCTACGCCAAGCTGGTCGCCGACGTGTCCAAAAGCCTCAACCAGTTCCGCGACGAGAACACCACCCAGAACCAGGGTCGCGACCACCTGGTCGAACAGTTTCCGGACGTGTTCCAGATTTCGATGGACAGCGGCGACAGCTTCGGCGACTTCGGCAATTTCGGCGACAGCGGCGGCCAGGCGCAGCCGCCGCAGCCCCGGGTCACGGTACGCGAAGACGTGGACGAGCGCGCCGCCATCACCCGCATCAACCAGACGCTGCCGCTGGACAAGCCGGTCGAGCGCCTGGACGACGAGCTGGTCGAAGCGCTGCTGGTGCCCGCCGCGCGCACCCAGTTGGCCACCGGCCGGCAGCAACTGCTGGCGACGATGGTGATGCTGGGCATCAACCGCATCGTCGTCACCGACGGCAAGCTCACCGCGAAGGTGATGTACGACTTCCAGGCGCGCGACAACATGCAGTTCCGCAAGACCGCGCAGCAGTTCGACTACAGCGACCAGACCGTCAACACCGAGTCGGTCACCGGCGGCACCATCCAGCGCAGCGGCCCCACCCGCAACATGGTGCGCCTGCCCAACGGCACCCTCGCCGAAACCCGCCGCGACGCCAGCTTCTATACCACCGGCGATTACAAGAGCGTGTCGCAGCCGCTGATCCAGATGACCTCCGTCACCCAGGCCAGCGCCGATGCCAGCCTCACCACCAAGGCCAGCCTCGCCGGCACCATGGAAGTCAATTTCAAGAGCGACTACGTGCCGCTGGACAAGCTGGCGAACCCGGAATCCATCGCCGCGATCCAGATGAACGCGCAGCCCGGCATGGTCAAGACGCTGGCCACCAACCGTCCGTCGGCGCCCGCTGCGGCCGGAGGCGGCGCATCGACCCCCACACCCGCCGCGCCCACGGCCTGATGTCCGCCACGGAGCCCGCCATGTCCGCAACTCTCGTCCGCAATCCGAACACCGGGCCGGCCTGGCTGGACGACGACACCCTGCGCGCGGTGCGTCCGCAGGTGCGCCATCTGCTGGAATCCTCGGCCGGCTTCCGCGCGCTCGAACCCGAGAAGCAGCAGGACCTCGCGCGCACGATGGTGCGCGTGGCCTCGTACATGGCCAACCCGCAGGGTCTGGCGAAACAGGAGCTCACGCCGGGCAAGGGCGTGCTGGCGAAAGAACAGGCGCAGCCGGTCTACGGCGCACCGGCGCAGGCGCTGGCCAATCCGCCCAGTCCGGTCGATCAGGCCAAGAGCAAAGCCTCGGAAAAAATCGGCACCTTCGCCGGCAGCGATTTCGAAGCCGGCTCGGTGAAGCAGGGCGCGGAGAACTTCAGGAATTTCGTCGGCGCCGTCGATTTCCCCAAGTTCGTCGGCGGGCTGATCCAGAACGTGTTCCAGGCGATCGTCGATGCTTCGATCCAGCAGATGGAAGCGTATGCGGAATTGCTCAAGGCCGTGGCGCAGACGGTGGACCAGTTCGCCGCCGACAACATCAGCATGAACAATGCGCGCGACTGGATGACGCAGCGCTTCGGCGCCGACCTCACCATCGACACCAGCGATCAGGAAAGCGGCCCGCGGCTGGGCGTGAAAAGCGAGGACGACCCCGAGGCGGCGCTGACCCGCGTCAGCCAGGAACTGCAGCTGGCCGAGCCGGTCACCGACCTGTCCGACCCCGATCAGGAATCGCGCCTGGTGATGGCCGCGCGGATGCAGATGGCGCGCAGCCGCCAGCAGATGCTGTCGTCGATGGTGATGCTGGGCATCAACCGGATCGTGGTGACCGATGGCCTGATCAACGCGAAAGTGATGTTCAATTTCCGCGCTTCCGACGAAGCCAAGCGCGACGCCAAGGCATCGCTGTACGACCGCGATTCCAGCTTCAACAAGAACACCACCGTGGCCGGCGCGCATTTCGGCTGGGGCGGCGCGGCCAGCGCCAACACCAATGTGCAGAGCCACATGACCACGGTGTCGTCCTCGGTCGACGAGACCTCCAGTTCCAGCCAGGAAATGAAAGCCAAGCTCTCCGGCGAAGTGCGGGTGAACTTCAAGTCGGATTATTTCCCGATGGAAAAACTCGCCTCGCCGGGCATGATCGCCAGCATCCAGGGCAATGCCACGCCGTTCGACCCGAACACGAAATCGAATCCGGCGGGCGCCTCCGCACCCGCAGCGGGCTGAGGTGCGCGCGCCATGCCGCGTCTCGCGCCGCCACCGCCTGCCGTCCGCATCCCGATGCAGCATCCGTACGCGGCGCTGCTCGGTGCGGTGTCGGTCGCGCTGTCGGCGCTCGACGCCCATGAACGTGCTTATTCGGAAGCGAGCGCCTATGCGCAGGCGCTGGCAGGCATCGATTTCGATCTGCCCGAGGCCGCGCCCACGGTCGAGGACCGCGTCCAGCTCAACGCCGCCGCGCCGCTGTATTTCGCCAGCGAACTGGAACGCGCCGGGCTGCTGCCGACCGCCGAACTGATCGCCGGGTTGTTCGTCAGCGGCGCGATCACCCAGCCGCTCGGCCCGACCGCGAATCTGCTGCATGCGTTCTGGCGCGGGCGTCGCGAACGCCTGGATGCCGACGAACGCAACGCCATCTACGCACGGGTGATCGAGACGCCGCACTTCGACCGTTTGATGCATGCGCTGTGCGAGGCCATCGTCACGCAAGCCGACGGCGTCGATCTGCGCGAACAGGTGCTGGTCGCGACCCACGCGCAGGGCCTCGCCGCGTTTCTCGCCCAGCGCGTCGACCCGATGGCCGCGATCGCCGCGCGCGACATCGTCGAGACCATCAACACCGCGCTGCAGTTCCTGCGCGACCGCATGCTGCAGGCCGCGTTCGCGGTGAACGATCTGTGGCGGCTAGTCGCCATCGTCGGCAGCCAGAACGGCATCCCCGCCGGCATGGCGCAGCAGCATCTCGAACGCGGCCGCAACGGGCAGACGGTGCTGCTGTGGCTGGGCCAGCATTACGCGGACAGCGCGATCCGTTTCGATCCCGGCAAACCCGACGACGTGGCCGTGATCGTCGCCGCGCAGCGCTGGCTGGCGTCGTCGCCTGCAGCCGCGTCGCCTTTGCCCGCCTACGCGGGTACCGGTTCCGCGCTGCCCACCGTGTCGCTGTCGATGGGGGCATAGCCATGGCGAGCGCAGCCGCCATGCCGGCCACCGGGACATCCGCAGCGGCCACGCGCGCACCGCCGCCGCCGTGGATCCGCGTCGCCGTGCGCGACGTGCTGGAG
>JBAQRU010000031.1:0-10287 GCA_049296025.1 Lysobacteraceae bacterium
GAACGCCTGCTGCTGGCCGTCGCCGATGCGCGCGGGAATTCACTGTTGTCCACGCGGGCGGCGGGCTGATGTCGCTGCCCCTGCGCGCGTTCTACGGCGGCACTTTCGATCCCGTGCACAACGGCCATCTCGCGATCGCGCTGGCGGCTCGCGATGCCCTCGGCACCACGATCTGGATGATGCCCGCCGCCGACCCGCCGCATCGCGATGCCCCCGGGGCAAGCGCCGAAGACCGTGCGGCGATGCTGGAACTGGCGATCCAGGGGCATGCCGGGCTTCGCGTGGACCGCCGCGAACTGCAGCGCGACACCCCGAGCTATACCATCGACACCCTGCGTGAATTGCGCGCGAAGCATGGCGACACCGCGCCACTGGCGTTCCTGGTCGGCGCCGACAGCCTGCATGGTCTGGCGACCTGGAAAGAACCCGAGGCCTTGCTCGCCGGCGCGCACTGGGTGGTGGCCGAACGTCCGGGCAGCGCGCTGGACGAACATCTGCCGCCCGAAGTCGCCCGTCTGGTCGGTGCGCGCTGGACCCTGAACGTGGCAGCGCTGCGCGAGAGCCCGGGCGGCAAGGTGTTGCGCCTGCGCCAGCCTCTGCACGGGGAATCCGCGACCCAGCTCCGGCGCCGGATCGCCGCTGGCGAGACCTGGCACCATTTGTTGCCGTTGGCGGTGTCGCGCTACATCGTCGAACACGGCCTGTATGGCGCCACCCCCCGGCCCGCTGCGGCGCCGGGGGTATAATTTCGGCATTCCAAGCGAGGATCGCTCTTGTCAAACTCGAAAAACGCGCACGTGATCAAGACCGTGCTGCCCACTCCGGCGCCGTCGGCTGAAGCCATGCTGCGCCAGGTCCGTCTGGCGATGGAAGACCTCAAGGCCAAGGACGCCATCGAGATCGATGTCCGTGGCAAGACCAGCGTCTGCGATTACATGGTCATCGCGTCCGGTACCTCCACCCGCCATGTGAAGTCGATCGCCGACGAAGTCGTGCGCAAAGTCAAAGAGCTCGACGTGATGCCGCTTGGCGTCGAAGGCGAGCGCGAGGCCGAATGGGTGCTGGTCGATCTCGGCGATGTCGTGGTCCACGTGATGCTGCCTCGCGTCCGCGAGTTCTACGCGCTGGAGCGTCTGTGGACGGTCGGCGACGAGCCGCCGGGCGCCGACGACTGACCGGCTGCACGCAGCGCTTGCGGCGATGAAAGCCCGCCTCATCGCCGTTGGTGAACGCGCCCCTGCCTGGGTCGCGCAGGGTTTCGCCGAATACCAGAAGCGCCTGTCGCACTGGTTGCCGCTGGAACTGATCGAGATCGAACCCGGTGTGCGCGGCAAGGGCCGGGATGCGGCGCGCGCGACCGCCGATGAAGGTAGCCGGGTGCTTGCGGCGTTGCCGAAGTCCGTGCAGATCGTTGCGCTCGACGGTCGCGGCAGGATGCACAGCTCCGAACAGCTCGCGCAGCGGCTGGAACACTGGCGTGGTGGCGGCCGCGACCTCGCTTTCCTGATCGGTGGCCCCGAAGGGCACGCGCCGGAGGTGCTGGCCCGTGCGGATGAATCCTGGTCGCTCGGTCCGTTGACGCTGCCGCATATGCTGGTGCGCCTGGTACTTGCCGAACAGCTCTATCGCGCCGCCGCGCTGCTGGCGAACCATCCTTACCACCGCGCCTGATTCGCACGAGGGGGCTGCATGAGGCGCGTGCGTGCGATGGAATGCTGTTCGTGCCGGTAATGGAATGCTGCGCATTCCGGTGGTCCCGATGCATCCGGTGGCGCGTTGCCCGGCCTCGCAATGCGTCCGAAAGTGTGAGCCCGCTCAAAAAAAGCTAGAAAAACAAGCACTAAGCGCCTATCGACGACGGACGTCACAGTTTATTTTCGGTGAGTTTGCATAGTTCGCTGGCGTGCCGGCATTCCGAATTCCGTCGTCAACGCCCTGCAGGCCAGCGCCGATGCCTTGCAGGCCATCCCCCGTCGGCACTCTCGCCGGTCGCGTTCCCCCGTGCAGCCGTGCAGCAGGAGATCCAATGCAAAGGCTTTACCCGTCCGTTTCCCTGTCTCTCGCCAAGTCCGCTTTGCTCCTTGCCCTGACGTTCGTATTGGCCGCCTGCGACAGCGGCAATACGCAACTACGGGTTTCGAATCGTCCCGCCAAACAACCGATCCAGGGCGAACCGCGCGATGCCGCGCTTGCGCAGTCGCGGCTGATATCCCGAGTGGCGTCCGTCGCCCCGTCCATTGCTCCTTCCGCCGCGCCGCCACCCACCGCGACCGCGGTCGGGGCTGCGGTCGGCCCCCGGGTCTCCAAACCGCTGATGCCCGCCGCCGAAACCATCGGCGTGATCGATGTCCGCCTGCATCCCATCGAAGGCGTCGCCGCCGGCACTTCGCAGCTGGTGACCTTCGGCATTCCGTTTCCGCGCGATTCGATCAACGTCGCCAGTTTGTCGAAACTGCGCGTGCTGAATGCCAAAGGCATCGAGATTCCGGCCTACGTCGAGCAGCTCACGCCATGGCGGCACATCAATGCCGCCGCGCAGGACGGCACTTCGGTGCGCGTCGCCCGCGTGCAGATCCGTTACACCTTCACCGCGACTTATCCGAATTTCGAAACCGTGCGCGTCGAATGGGGCTACAGCAACCGTACCCAGTCGCTGGCCACGCTGGAAAATCCGCGCAATGGCTGGCAGCCGGTCACCACCGGCAGTTTCGTCGCTGGCGACGGCGTGTCCGAGCCGAAGGTCTATGCGGTGCTGCCCTCGGCGACGTTGAGCAAGGGCGTGCTGAAAATCGGCCCGATGCGTTCGTTCGCGCAGGAGATCGCCGCCACCCGCGACTCGCCCGCGCTGATGGACGCCACCGAGCATTACCCCGAGTACAACGAACAGATGTACGGTGCGAAGAATTTCTTCTATGCGCACATCAACGAGGACGATCCGCTCGTCACCGCCGCGAATCAGATTCCGTACAAATCCGCCGAAGGCGAGCCCTGGCTGTACGACCGCGTGTCCGCGTTCTACGGTCTGTATTTCCGCAGCGGTTTCTTCAAGGTGCTGCGCGAGTCGGTGCGCGCGTCCGAGTACTACCGGGTCAATCTTTATCCACAGGGCACCACGCCGGACAGTGCGGTCGGTGCGTTCAAGCTCAAGAATCCGAGTCCATCCGCGTATATCGGCGCCAACGGCGCGATGTACAGCTATCCGGAGGGACTGGCTTATACGCATTGGCTGACCGGCGACGATCTGTCGAAGGACGGCGCCAAGCTGGCGGCCAAAGCGCAGCAGGACGCCAACGACGAACCCGATCGCTGGTCGACGACCAGCAGCTACACCGAGCGTCACATCGGCATCAAGCTGTCAGGCATGGTCATCGGCTATGAACTGTTCGGCGACGTGCCGTACAAGACCGGCGCCAGCCAGACCTATCGCGAGCGCGTCGTCACCCTCACCACCAATCTGATCTGGCACCAGAACGGCGGCGGCGGGGCACTGCCGGCGAACCGCGTGGACGGCGGCCTGTGGAAGTACGGCGGTCAGGAAGGCAACGGCCCGCCCGGTACCACCAACCTGTTGGTGAGTTTCTGGCAGACGCCTTTCGTGATCGATCCGATGGTGCGCGCCTACGTGCTGACCGACAACATCGAGATCGCGCATTTCATCCGCCGCACCGGCAATGCACTGAAATTCGCCGGAAAATCCTACACGCCCGCGCAGCGCGATTACTTCACCGATGCGCCGGAAAACCTGCGTCTGGTCGACTATGTCACCTTCATCGACGGCTCGACCTATGCCGCCGATGGTGTCGGACCGGAACATGTGCTGTCGGTCGCTGGTGCAATGGCATGGGCGTACTACTTCAGCAAAGTCACGCAGCAGCAGGACGACACGCTCAAACAGGCCGCCAACGAGCTGTATCGCACCTACGATTACGAATTGAACGAGTGGATCCGCCCGGCCGCACCGGCCAGCGGGCTCAGTGCGTACCGCAACAACCCGCCGCGTCGCTACAACTGGACCTACAAGTCCACCGGCAGCCTGTCGTGGTGCCTCTCGGAAGTGCGCTGGGTGCGGGACTGACGCCGCAGACGCGGCGCCAGCCCGGCGCTGCTCAGCCCGCGAAGCGCGGGTAGTCGGTGTAGCCCTTCGCGTCCCAGGTGTAGAACGTGCTGCGGTCGGCTTCGGCCAGCGGTGCGCCTGCGCGCAAGCGCTCGGGCAGGTCAGGGTTGGCGATGAAAGGCACGCCGAACGCGACCGCATCGAGTTTGCCGTCGGCGATCGCGCTTTCGGCTTCCTCGGCGCTGTAGCCCATGTTGCCGATCAGCACGCCGTTGAAGCTTTCGCGCGCGGGTGTCATCACGTCGCCGTGCTGCTGGCCGAGGAAATCGCCGCGCATCACGTGCCAGTAGGCGAGATCGAAATCGTTGAGGCGCTGGCCGAGCCAGCGGACGAGCGCGATCGGGTCGCTGTCGCGCATGTCGTTGTAACTGTTGAGCGGCGAGACGCGCAGGCCGACACGACCGCTGCCCCAGACGGCGCAGACCGCTTCCAGCACTTCGAGCAGCAGCCGCGCGCGATGCTCGATCGGGCCGCCATATGGACCACTGCGCAGATTCGAGCCGTCGCGCAGGAATTCGTCCAGCAGATAGCCGTTCGCGCCGTGCACTTCGACACCGTCGAATCCGGCGGCTTTGGCATTGCGCGCCGCATGCGCGAAGCCGGCGACGATGCCCGGCAGTTCGTCATCGGCCAGCGCGCGCGGCACGACGTAATCGACTTTGCCCTTCGGCGTGTACACCTGATCGTTGGTGATCGCGATGGCGCTGGGGGCGACCGGCTGGGCGTCGTCGTTGAGGTCGGGATGACAGGCGCGTCCACCGTGCCAGAGCTGCAGCACGATGCGCCCACCCGCGGCGTGCACCGCGTCGGTCACGTGTTTCCAACCGGCGACCTGCGCTTCGCTGTGGATGCCGGGCTCGCGCCAGAATGCGGAGTTGCCGATCATCGTCATCGTTGCTTCGGCGATGATCAGGCCGGCGCTGGCGCGCTGCGCGTAGTACTCGGCCATCTGCGGCCCGGGGACGTGATCGTCTTCGGCGCGACAGCGGGTGAGCGGGGCCATCAGGATGCGGTTGGGCAGGGCCAGATCGCCGGCCTGCAGCGGTGCGAACAGATGCTTCATCGGAGTGCTCGTGCGTGGGTCGACGAGTGTCGCAGGTGGCCGTGGCGATCACCACGCGTGATTGCGCACACGGGCAGAACGATGCGGCGCATCCGATATGCGAAAAACCGCCGGTCGCTTCGACCGCGACCGGCGGCAACGTGCTGAAGACAGTACGCGCGCGTACCGTTATTGCAGACTCAGGCTGAAATTCACCGGGACGATGCCGTAGACCTGCACGGCCCGGCCATCGCGGATCGCGGGCCGGAACATCCACTTGCGCAGTACCTGCCGGCGCGCGGCGTCGTCGAGCCTGCGGTTGCCGCTGCTGCGCTCGATCTCCACCGACAGCGGTTTGCCGTCCACATCCACCAGTACCTTCAACACCACCGTGCCCTGGATGCCGTTGAGCAGCGCTTCGCGCGGGTAGGTCGGCGCCGGTGCGGAGGCGTATTCGAGGCGCGTGCTGGGCAGCGGGTCGGGATTCGGCAGCGTCGGGCCGATGTCCGGCGTCGGGTCGGTGTGGGTGGGCGGAACGTAATCGGTGCCGTCGGGCACGATCACCTCCTGGTCCGGCATCGGCTGCGGTTTGGGTGGATTCGACAGCGTCGGCGCGGTGGCGCGGATCGTCTGCGGTTTCACGATCGGCACCGGTTCGGGTTCTGCAGGCTTGGGTTTTGGCGGGTCGTTGATATAGATCGTTTCTTTATCCGGCGGCGCGATCTGCATCGGCGCCGATACCGGCACCATCAGCAGCATCAGTGCGGCGATGTTGAGCGCGATCGCGCCGGCGATGCCAAGGATGCGGACGGGTTCGATCCTTGAGATCGCCTGCTGCAGACCTGCCGCGTGGGCATGGGGATGACGTTGGGACAGCACCATGGGACACCTCCATCGGTTGGGAACGATGGTGGAAACGCGCCTTGGATTCCGCCGGGGTTAAGTCCGCCGAAAAATTTCCGCGCAAACGAAAACACCCGCCGTGGGGCGGGTGTCGATGGATCGAGTGCGTTGGGTGTCTGCTCAACGGCCGAGTTCGAACACCACGTTGATCGTGGCCGACAGCGAACTCTCGCCCGGCGACATCGGCGTGTCCGCAACTTCCATGGCGGCGGCGCGCATCATCACCGGCATCGGTGTCGGCGGAGTGTAGCCGCCGCCTTCGTTGATGCTCACCACGCGACGCACGCGCAGTCCGAGCGCTTTTGCATAGAGTTCGGCGCGGTGCTGGGCTTTCTTGATCGCCGCGAGCCGCGCCTCGTCGTAGGCGTCTTCCGGGTTGTCGATCTCGAAGTTCGGTCCGTTCACCTGGTTCGCGCCCACGGCGACCATCGCGTCCAGCACCTTGCCCAATTTCGCGATGTCGCGGACCTTCAGGTTGAGGGTGTTGCTGGCCTGGTAGCCGATGATCGCGGGCGGCTGGTTTTCGGCATAGCGATACTGTGGGTTGATGCTGATGCCGGTGGTCTGCACGTCGCGTTCGGCGATGCCGGCGGCCTTGATCGCAGCGACCACTTTGGTCATCTGTTCGGTGTTCTGGCGAAGCGCGGCATTGGCGTCCGTGGCCTGGGTGACGACGCCGGTGGACAGGGTCGCGATATCGGGGATGCGGGTGGCGCGCGCCTCGGCACTGATCGACAGCAGGGTGCCGTCGTTGGCGATGGTCGGCGGAGTCTGTGCGGATGCGGTCATGGCGAGGCCCGAGGCGAGGACGGTGGTGAAGGCGATGGCGAGCAGGCGGGGGAGGGTGCGGGGGCGGCGAAGCATGTGGGTCTCCATTGGGTCTCCATGGGTGAGCCCTTGAGGGCCAGCGGGTGAACGCACTGTGAGCCCGGTCGGGGTTCGCGAAGGAACCGCGTTCAGGTGTTGGCGATCCGCAATGTATCCTAGGCCGATGCTGCATCTCGCCTCGAAATCCCCCCGTCGTCGTGAACTGTTAAGGATGCTTGGTCTCGACTTCGGCATCCTCGACCTCGACCTTCCGGAAACGCCCGTGCCCGGAGAGTTGCCGGAAGACTATGTGCGTCGGGTCGCCCGCGAAAAAGCCGGCGCCGGCCTGCTGCATGTGGCCGGTCAGCCCGACGCGGTGGTTCTGGGTGCGGACACCGAAGTGGTGCTCGATGGCCGGATCTACGGCAAACCTGTCGATGCCGACGACGCTGCCGCCATGCTGCGGAGCTTGTCGGGACGCACGCACGCGGTGATTTCGGCGCTGTCGATGATCTCCGCCGGCCGCGAGCTGCAGGCGGTCTCGGTGTCCGAGGTGACGTTCGCGCCGATGAGCGAAGCGGACATCCGCGACTATCTGGTCACCGGCGAATGGGACGGAAAGGCGGGCGCCTATGCGATCCAGGGCGTGGCGCAGAGTTTCATTTCGCATCTCTCGGGCAGCTACAGTGGCGTGATGGGGCTGCCCCTTCACGAAACCGCGGCCCTGCTGAAACAGTTCGGATTATTTCCCGCGCATCGCGGTCGTACGTCTGGTGACGGCATCGCCGAGGAGCGCGCATCATGAGTGAAGAGATTCTGGTCAACGTCACGCCCCGCGAAACCCGGGTTGCGGTGGTCGAAAACGGCATGCTGCAGGAACTGCACATCGAGCGCGGCTGGCGGCGCGGCGTGGTCGGCAACATCTACAAAGGCAAAGTGCAGCGGGTGATGCCCGGCATGCAGGCGGCGTTCGTCGATATCGGTCTGGACCGCGCCGCATTCCTGCACGCCAACGACATCTTCCGCGCCAGCGCCGCACCAGCCATCGACACCACGCTGGGCGAAGCCGGTATGGACGGCGAAAGCGAGTCCGCCGTCGCTGCCGCCGCCACCGCCATGCCAACGCTGGCAGTGCCTTCGATCACCGAACTGCTGCGCGACGGGCAGGAGATCGTGGTGCAAGTGGTGAAGGACCCGATCGGCAGCAAGGGCGCGCGCCTGACCACCCAGATCAGTATTCCATCGCGCTATCTCGTGCTGCTGCCGCAGTCCAGGGCCATCGGTGTGTCTTCCCGGATCGAGGAAGAGACCGAGCGCCAACGGCTGAAAGCGCTGGTGTCGGGACAAGGTCAGACCACCGGTCACGGCGTGGGCCAGAACGGTGGCCAGAACGGTGCGCAGAACGGCCAGGCATCGCCCGGATATATCGTGCGCACCAATGCCGAGGGGCAGCCAGCGGAAGCGCTGGCCGAAGACATCGCCTATCTCGGCCGCGTCTGGGCGTTGATCGAACAGAACGTGCGCACCACCGCCGTCGGCGGTTGCGTCTACGAGGATCTCAGCCTGCCGATGCGCGCAGTGCGCGATCTGATACGCCGCGATGTGGAAAAGGTGAAAGTCGATTCGCGCGAAACCTGCGACCGTCTGCGCACGTTCGCCGCGCAGTACATGCCGGGCCTCGCCGAAAAGATCGAGCACTACGTCGGTGCGCGGCCTGTCTTCGATCTTTATGGTGTCGAGGACGAGATCCAGCGCGCGCTGGAGAAAGAGGTTCCGCTGAAATCAGGCGGCTATCTGGTCATCGACCAGACAGAGGCGATGACGACGATCGACGTCAACACCGGTTCGTTCCTCGGTCAGCGCAATCTCGAGGAAACCGTCTACCGCACCAATCTGGAAGCGGCGCAGTCGGTGGCGCGGCAACTGCGGCTGCGCAATCTGGGCGGCATCATCATCATCGACTTCATCGACATGCTGGATCCCGAACACCGCCGCCAGGTACTGCGGACGCTGGAAAAAGCGCTGACCCGCGATCACGCCAAGACCACCGTCTACGATTTCTCGCCGCTGGGTCTGGTCGAAATGACCCGCAAGCGCACCATCGAAAGCCTGCAGCGGCAGCTCAGCGAGCCCTGCCACGAATGCAGCGGGCGCGGCACGCTGAAGACCGCCGAAACCGTGACCTACGAAATCTTCCGCGAGATCACCCGCGCGGTGCGCCAATTCGAAGCAGCGCGGCTGCTGGTGATCGCATCGCCGAAGGTGGTGGCTCGCATCACCGATGAGGAATCGCCCGCGGTCGCCGAGCTGGAAGAGTTTCTCGGCAAATCGATCCGCTTCCAGGCGGATGCGCAGTACACCCAGGAACAGTTCGATGTGGTCCTGCTGTAAACGCCCGCCGGCACGACGCGGAGCGTGCGGCTGATGCCGACCTCGCTGCGCCGCCGTCTGCGTCTTGCGCGTCGCGGGCTGTGGTACGTCACCGCAGTCTCGCTGGTGCTGCTGGCGCTGGTCGCGGGCATCGTCAGCCAGCTGTTGCCGCTGGCCGAGCGCCATCCCGATCGCATCGCCGGGTGGCTGAGCGCGCGGGCGGGGAGGCCGGTGCAGTTCGATCGCGTCCGGACCGAATGGACCCGGCGCGGCCCGCTGCTGCGGCTCGACGGTTTGCGCGTCGGCGAGGGCAAGGATGCGGTCGCGATCGGCGCGGCGGAAATTCTGGTCTCGCAATACGCCGGCCTGTTGCCTGGGCGTTCCTTCACCGAACTGCGCGTGCGCAATCTGTCGTTGACGCTGGAGCGTGCCGACGATGGACGCTGGCAGGTACGCGGTCTTCCGGGGCAATCGCAGGGTGGCGATCCGCTGGGCGCATTGGAGGGTCTCGGCGAGCTGCAGGTGATCGATGCACGGCTGGGCATTTCGGCGCCGTCGCTGCAGATCGACACCACCATTCCCGATGTCGATGTGCGTCTGCAGGTCAGCGGCGACCGCGTGCGCAGCGGTCTGCGCGCGCGGATCCGTGGCGATGCTTCGCCGATCGATGTCGTCCTCGATTTCGATCGCGACACCGGCGATGGGCGACTCTACGCTGCGGCCAAGAATGCCGACCTGTCGGCGTGGTCGCCGTTGCTGCGGATCGGCGGCGTGACGATTGCGGCAGGCCGTGGACGCGCTGAAGTGTGGGCGACGTTGCGCAAGCGCCAGGTCGCCGCGATCAGCGTCGACGGCGACCTCGCCGACATACGGCTGCGAGGTGCGCGGTTCAACGACGACGCGACTGCGGTGCGTGGTGCTACGGCGAATACCGCAGCGCCGGTCGCAACGTTCGCGCGCTTGCAGACCGTTGCGCACTGGTCGGTCGACGCCAACGGCTGGCGTGTCGATGCACCGAGCATGCAGGTGCATGCCGAGGCCGACAGCAAAC
>JBAQRU010000032.1:0-4754 GCA_049296025.1 Lysobacteraceae bacterium
GCACCACGTCGGGCGCGAGCGATGCGATCTCCATGCCGACCGTGCCCTGGCCGGCGATCACGTCGGGATCGTCGAACGCGGACAGGAACCGGTAGCCATTGCGTTCGGCCAACTGCATCGCGAATGCGCGCGCTTCGTCGAAAGTGTCGCCGTGCAGGCGCACGGTGGCGCCCCAGTGCGCGACCCCGGCGATCTTGTTTTCCGGCGCGGTGTGCGGCATCACCGCGATCGCGGGCATGTTCAGCCGGTACGCGGCCCACGCCAGCCCCTGCGCGTGGTTGCCTGCGGAGGCGGCGATGACCGGGCGGTGATCGCCGCGTTCGCGCGCGGCCAGCAGTGCGTTCAGTGCGCCGCGCACCTTGTAGGAACCGGTGCGCTGCAGGTTTTCGAGTTTCAGCCAGCAGCCGAAGCGTTCGGCGTTGTGCAGCGGTGTCGGCGGCAGATAGCGCCGCAGCCGCGCCTGTGCGGCCAGGATATCTCCTGCGCCGACCATGGCCACGTTGCGGACTTCACCGACGACATCGCTTTCCATCGGCTCAGACCTCCGTCAACCAGCCGGAGGACCAACTGCTTTCGCCGCGCACGGTGCGCGCGTAGACCGCCGCGATTTCGCGCCCCAGCGGGCTTTCGGCGTCGTAGATACGGCCGTCGATCTCGCCGATCGGCGTGACTTCCGCCGCAGTGCCGCAGGCGAACACTTCGTCGGCGTCGCGCAGTTCCTCCATGCTCACCGGACGCGATTCCGCGCCGACCAGACGGATCAGGGTGTCGCGGGTGATGCCGGGCAGCGCATCGCGATGTTCGACCGCTGTGACCCGGCCATCGCGGACGATGAACAGATTGGCGCCGGTGCACTCGACCGCGAAACCGTCGTCGTCGGCGAACATCGCTTCATCGAAACCGCGCGCCTTCACTTCGCGTTTGGCGAGGATCGAATTGACGTAAGCGCCGCAGAGTTTCAGCGCGGGCAGCGAAGTGGCGGGGTTGCGGCGCCACTTCGACACCGACACGCGGGTGCGGTTGCCGCCAAGGTGCACGTTGGTGGACGAGGTGGCGACCATCAGATGCTGCGGATGACCGCCGACGTCCAGGCCGAAGCTGCCTTCGCCGTACCACGCCAGCGGGCGGATGTAGGCGTCGCCCTGACGATTGGCGCGCAGCGTCGCCAGTACCGCCTCGGTGGCCTGCGCGACGTCGAAGCTCATGCCCAGCAGCTCCGCGCCCTTGCGCATGCGTTCGAGATGTTCGGGCAGGCGGAACACCGCCGCGCCGTGCCTGGTGGCGTAGGCGCGGATGCCTTCGAACACGCCGCTGCCGTAGTGCAGCGCGTGGGTGTTCAGCGCAGCCTGCAACCGGCTGGCGTCGGTCAATTCGCCGTCGAACCACAGCATCTGCGGCGTGTCGTTCGCGGTCGCGCGTGCGCTTTCGGCGAGCGGCGCGGGGCGTTCCAAAGTGGCGGTCGTGCTCAAAGACATGGTTGCACCTGCACGTCGAGGCAGTCGTAGAGTTTCGACAGCTGTTGATGCAGGCCTTCGGCGGAGCGATCGCCTTCCACGGTCATCTGCAGATGCCAGCGGTCGCCGTCGGCACGCGCTTCGCCTTCGACCGCAAGCGGACGGAAACCGCGGCGTTCGGTGGTGCCGAGCACCCGGGACAACGCGCCTTCGGCTTGGCGCAGGGTCAGATCGAGTCGGTAGCGCATTGGGGAAGGGCTCCTGATGTATTCGTGGACGTCGAGGGAGAGGGTGAAGGCGAAGTGATCAAGGGCGGCTCGGTAATCTGCACCAGCACGAACGCTTCATCGGCATCGAGCATTTCGGTGTTGTTGCGGTTCGGCGGCACCAGCGGCCAGACATTCGCGGTCTGGTCGATGGCCACGTGCAGCAGCATCGGGCCGGGCGCGGCGAGCAGCGCCTGCAGCGCGGCTTCGACATCGGCGGCGCGATCGACCTTCATCGTCTGCAGGCCGAACGCCATCGCCAGCGCGCAGAAGTCCGGGTTGTCGCTCAGGTCGATTTCGGAATAGCGGCGCTCGAAGAACAGCTCCTGCCACTGGCGCACCATGCCCAGCGCCTGGTTGTCGAGCAGCACGATCTTCACCGGCAGCCGATAGCGCGCCACGGTCGCGAGCTCCTGCACGTTCATCAGGAACGAGCCATCGCCGCTGACGCAGATCACCTGCGCTTCGGGCGCGCTTTCACCGGTGCGGGACATCTGCGCACCGATCGCCGCCGGCAGGCCGAACCCCATCGCGCCGAGCGCGCCGCTGGTGAGATGGTTGCGCGGGTGATCGAAGCGCCAGTGCTGCGCGACCCACATCTGATGCTGGCCCACGTCGCAACTGATGATGGCTTCCGGCGCCAGTTCCGACAGCCGCCGCAGCAGCGCCGGTGCATAGACCAGGTCGCCGGGCGCGTCGTAGCGCGGCGCGCACTGCTGTTTTGCGTGCAGGCAGGCATCGCGCCAGGCGTGGCGCGCAACGCCGTGCCGGCCGTGCAGATGCGCGGCGGATGCCGGCAGCATCCGTTCCAGACTGATCGAAAGATCGCCCTGCACCGGCGCGTCGGCGATGCGCAGCTTGCCGATCTCGCAGGCGTCGACATCCAGGTGCACCACGCGCGCGTTCGGCGCGAACTCGGCCAGTTTGCCGGTGGCGCGATCGTCGAAACGCGCGCCGACCACGAACAGAAGATCGCTTTCGTGCACGGCCAGATTGGCCGCGCGGTTACCGTGCATGCCGAGCATGCCCATGTTCAGCGGATGCGCGTGCGGCAGCGCGCCCAGGGCTTTCAGGGTCAGCACGGTCGGGATCTGGGTGGCATCGACGAACGCGCGGAACGCGTCGACCGCGTTGCCCAGCGCGATCCCGCCGCCCGCATAGATCACCGGCTTCTGCGCCAGCGCCAGCTGCGCCAGCGCCGCATGCAGTGCGGCGTCGCTCGCGCCCGGCACCGGATCGACCGTCGCCGGCACGTGCGCGGGCAGATGCGAGGCATCGGCGTTCTGCACGTCTTTCGGCAGATCGATCAGCACCGGGCCCGGGCGGCCTTCGCGCGCCAGCCGGAAGGCTTCACGCACGACGTTCGGCAGATCGTCCACGCTGCGCGGCAGGAAGTTGTGCTTGACGATCGGCATGGTCATGCCGAACACGTCCAACTCCTGGAATGCATCGGTGCCCATCAGCGGCGTGCCCACCTGGCCGGTGATGCAGACCATCGGCACCGAGTCCAGCATCGCATCGGCGATGCCGGTGATCAGGTTCGAGGCGCCCGGGCCGGAGGTCGCGACGCAGACTCCGACGCGACCGCTGGCGCGCGCGTAACCGTTCGCCGCGAACGCGGCGCCCTGTTCGTGCCGCACCAGCACGTGTTTGAGCTGCGATCCGTGCAGTGCATCGTAGAAGGGCATGATCGCGCCGCCGGGATACCCGAACAGCGTGTCCAC
Source organism: Lysobacteraceae bacterium (assembly GCA_049296025.1). Lineage (GTDB taxonomy): Bacteria > Pseudomonadota > Gammaproteobacteria > Xanthomonadales > Xanthomonadaceae > Lysobacter_I. The sequence continues at coordinate 3,445 of JBAQRU010000032.1, forward strand.
GCCTTCCGCGAGCAGCGCTTGCACCAGCCAGCGGGCACCGTTCATTCAGGCGGTCTCGGTCATCGGATGCGTGGACGGCTTCGCGGCTTGCGCCGCGTCTGGTGTCGCGGCGGTCTGCGGTGCGTTCTGCTGCAGCCACAGCATTTTCGCGCGCAGTTCCTTGCCGACTTTCTCGATCGGATGGTCGAGATCGGCCTGCTGGTATTTCTTGTAGTTCGGCAGGCCGGCGTCGTATTCGGCCACCCAGTGCTGGATGAAGGTGCCGTCCTGGATTTCGCTCAGGATGTCCTTCATCCGCGCCTTGGTTTCGGCGTTGATGACCCGCGGGCCGCTGACGAAATCGCCGTACTGCGCGGTCTCGGACACGAATTCGAGCATCCGGGTGATGCCGCCTTCGTAGAACAGGTCGACGATCAGCTTCAGTTCGTGCAGCACTTCGTAGTACGCGATCTCGGGCTGGTAGCCGGCTTCCACCAGCACCTCGAAACCGGCCTGCACCAGCGCGCTGGCGCCGCCGCAGAGCACCGCCTGCTCGCCGAACAGATCGGTCTCGGTCTCTTCCTTGAACGTGGTCTTGATCAGGTTGGCGCGCGCGCCGCCCAGACCGGCGGCATAGAGCTTCGCGAGTTCTTCGGCGCGGCCGGTCGGGTCCTGGTGCACGGCGTAGATGCAGGGCACGCCGCGACCGATTTCGTATTCGCGGCGCACCAGCGCGCCCGGGCCCTTCGGTGCGACCAGCGCCACGTCGAGGTCGGCGCGCGGCGAGATCATGCCGAAATGCACGTTCAGACCGTGCGCGAACATCAGGCAGGCGCCCTGTTTCATGTTCGCGGCCAGCACGTCGTTGTAGAGCTTCTTCTGCACCATGTCGGGCGTGAGCACCGCGACGAGATCGGCGTTGGCCGCTGCTTCCGCAGGCGTTTTCACCGTGAAGCCGTCGGCGAGCGCCTTGACTTCGGTCGGGCCGCCCGGGCGCAGGCCGACGACGACATCGAAGCCGGAGTCGCGGAGGTTGAGCGCGTGCGCGCGGCCCTGGCTGCCGTAGCCGATGACGGCGATCATGGGTTTGGTTGAAGCGTTCATGGGAGAGATCCTTGTAGGAGGGGCTTCAGCCCCGAATTGCATGGAGGAAGGGAAATCAGGACGTGGACGTTTCGGATTCGACGAGTTCGGCGGCGATGCGCTTCGGGTCCGCGGCATCCAGCAGGCCGGGCGAAGTCACCGCGCCCTGCGATGCCGAGCGCACGTCGCGCGCGTACTTCGCCAGCACGCCGTGGCGCACGCGCGGTGCGATCCGCGCGACGTTGCTC
>JBAQRU010000033.1:0-16298 GCA_049296025.1 Lysobacteraceae bacterium
TACGCCTATTCGTTGAACGACCCGGTCAATCTGGTCGACAACGGCAATTCCGCCGCCTTCCTGATGAACCACATCGTCAACCAACTGCCGCCGATGTTCCCGAACGGGTTTACCGTGACCACTTCGGTCGTCTTTCAGCCCGGTATGCTTCCCGCGCTGGCCACGCCTGCGGAATTGCAGCCGCTCACACCTTCGGGCTCGCTCGGAATGGGGATGCAGGTTCTCGATTCGCATGGACAGTACAACGCCGACATCGGCTTCTACGGGCAGCGCGGTGTCGGCGCGAGTATTCCATTCGGCATGTTCTCCGGCTCCGTGGACAAGAGCGGCTGGACGTGGAGCAACCATGTCGCTGGCGGCCTGATGTCGATGAATCTGCCGGCGATGCTGGTCGGCTATGCGAGTGTCGACATCGGTTTCCAGAACACGTCGCTGTGGGCCATGAATGGCGGCGATAACTACCACACCGGCGTGGACAACCTGATGGGGCGTTGGAATACGGGTCTCGAGTTCGACGGTAAAGGCGCATTCCAGGGCGCGAGTTTCGGTATGTCGCTGTTGGGCAGGAAGCCGATGTCGTGGGGATTGGCGGGGGATTATTCGCGCACCAGCGTGTTCTGGTCTTACCAGGGCCAGCCCGCCACGGTGAATTACGAGCTGCTCGCGCCGCCGATCAATCAGTTCCTGGGAAGCGGATTCTCCAGCCTGAACGATCCGTTCTGGAACGACCCGTTCAGTTCCAGCAACAGCTCCTACAACGATCCATTCTCTCAAAGCGGCTCATGGTCATGGGGTTGGTAGGCCCATCCGCATACAAGAACGGTCCCATAGCAGCGCCGGAATATCGGCGCCGCTTCGGGTTCCGCAAAGCAGGCGCAAGACTTCATCGACCGGACACGCATTCGCGCAAAGCCGCATCAAGGAGACGAGATGACACCTGACAGCAATCCACCACCGGAACAGCGATATCGCCGTCGCATGCGTTACGCGCTGGCCGTGGCATGCATCGGCTTGGCCGGCGTTGCTCTGTACATGGCCAGGAACAACGACTTGGGCAAAGCGCCCACTGCCCTGGATACATCCGCAGCAAGTGGATCGGCGGACGCGAAGACATGGGCACTGGATGCGGTGCCTGAAGACGAGCTTGCGCTGCGCCTGGCGCAGGAGGCCGCGCAACGCCTCGCGCAACCGCCCGCAAACCATATTCCTGTGCGCGCGAACGACATGCCGCGCCCACCCCGCGACGCGCTGGCCGCGCTGCCGCCGCCACCGCAATCGTTCGCCAGCGCAACGGCCCCACATCAGCCGCCGTCGGAGAACCCCGGCGGCGTCAACGGCAATCGGCCCGCACGACCGATCCCCGGCTTCTAGCGCTGACATCCGTTGCGGATCGTAAGCGGCGGACATCGATTGCCGGACGATATACTCGCGCTCACCCCAAGCGTCGGAACGATTGCAGCGTCGATGCCGTGCGAAGAAAACATGCCGTCGCATTGCCATGATGCGGTAGAGCCGTGCAGGTTATGTATCGACGCATCGCATGCGACTGCTCATCTTCGACCATGTCCGCGAAAATCGTCTGCATCTGTGATTCGACGCCTCCTAGCAGGCGTGGCGCTTGGATCGGCGCTGCTGCTTGCACAGATGACATGCGCCACCGCCGAAGCCGAAGACCGGCTCGAAGATCTGGGCATGCACACCTGGTCGGTCAACGACGGCCTGCCCAACGGCGTCATCCGGGCGCTGGCGCAAACCCGGGACGGCCATCTTTGGATCGGTACTCATGACGGACTGGTGCGATTCGATGGTTTCGATTTCGAAACCTTCCAGAGCGGCACCGTCGCTGCGATCCCCAACAACAGCATCAGCGCACTGACCGCCGGCGACAACGACGGCACCCTCTGGATCGCCACGCATGGCGGCCTTGTCCATCACCAGACGCGCGGAAACGCCGCTGTCTGGCGTACGCGGAAAGAAGCAGGCACACAGAGCGCTATCGCGATCGTGCCGGACGGCGACACGGTCTGGCTCGCTGGCGGCAAACGCGGATTGCAGCGGCTGCATCCAGGAAAACTTGAACAACTTGCGCCGCCCGCGCCGACGATCGGTGCCTTTTCCAGTTCCCTTGCGATCGCCGGCAACGATGACAGTGTCTGGCTGATGAGCCCCGCACTCGGACTCCAGCGACGATGGCACGATCGCATCGAGACGGTACTGCCGGCGGAAACATTGGCCGAACCGGGCGTCGCCGCGATGGCCCAAGGCAAGGACGGAACCCTCTGGCTCGGATTGAAGGATGGCTCGCTGGTGGCTGTATCCGGAACGCGCGTGCAACGCATCGCCCGCTCACCAGAGTTGCCGTCCGACAATATCCGCACGCTTCTCGTCGACCACTCGAACCGGCTCTGGATCGGGACTGTGCGCCATGGACTGCGGCGCTACGCGAACGGGAGGTTCGAGCGTTTCCCCGCAGAACATCCAATGGCACGTGCCCACGTCATCGCCCTGCTCGAAGATCGCGAACGCAATCTCTGGGTCGGGACATCGGAAGGGCTTTACCGTCTGCGCGACGTCCCGATCGAGCGCGTGCAGGTTTCGGGCACGTGGTTTGATCGTCAGACATGGTCGGTCTTCGCTGCGGGAGAAGACGATTACTGGATCGCCACGGAATCCGATGGACTGATCCACGCGCGAAAGAACGGAACACGGCACTACAGCGCAGGCCATGGGCTTGGCTCCGACCGCGTATACGCCGTGGTCGGCGCACCCGATGGCACACTCTGGGCGACGCCGTCCCGGAGCGGACTGCGGACACTGGTCGATGGCCGCTTCGTTCCGGCCGCTGGCGCATCGGAACTCGCCGACGAATCCATCACCACTCTGTTCCTCGATTCGCGTCGACGTCTGTGGCTCGGTGGATTCGTCGCGGACGCGCTGTACTTCGTCGAAGGCGGTGTGTTGCGGAAAATCGCGTATCCGGGCGAGATCGGTCGCACCGCAACGACCAGCTTCGCGGAAACAGCGAACGGCGACATCTGGGCGGGCACCTACAATGCCGGTCTGTTCCGTGTCGGACGAAACGGACTGCAGCGGCTCGCCCGTGCAGACGGTCTGCTCGGCGAGAATATTTCAGCGTTGCACACGGATGCGGACGATGCACTGTGGATCGCGGTGTCCGGTGCCGGATTGAACCGCTTGGCGCACGGGCGCATGAGCCGCCTGACCGCCGCCGAGGGCGTGCCCAGCAGCAATGTGCTGTCGATGCTGCACGATCGCGCGGGAAACCTGTGGATGTGCACAGGACGTGGATTGTTCACGCTTCGCAACACGGAAACGAAAGCCGGACAAACCACGCCGCAGCCGGGCATCGTCGATGTCCTGACGTTCGGAGTGGAAGAAGGCATGCCGAAAATCGATTGCAGCGGAAGCGCGCAAACGATCGTACGCGGTACGGCCGACGACCTGTTGATGTTCTCGATGACGCGCGGAGCGATCACCATCGACACGTCCCGGGCCGGAAACTCCACCGCTCCGCCGGCGACGCGGATCACTGCGGTGACCTTGGACGACGCATCCCGGGATGTCGGCAACACGTTGCGCATCGGCCCCGAGATCCGACGGATCCGCATCCAGTTCGGTGCCATAGCGCTGCGTGCACCGCACAGATTGCGTTTCAGGCATCGTCTGGAAGGCTTCGACGACGACTGGTCCACAGCGACGACCTCGCGCGAAGTCGTCTACACCAAGCTCTCGCCCGGGAAGTACCGGTTCCTGGTGCAGGCGAAGATCAACGAGAACGATTGGGGCGCGGTCGCCGTGCTGCCGCTGGTCGTTTTCCCGCCGGTCCACCGCTCGATGCCCTTCTATGCGCTCCTGGCCCTCACCGCAGCGCTGCTGATCGCCGTCGCCCACCGCCTGGCGCTGACCCAACTGCGGGCACGCAATGCGGTACTGGCCGAGCGTTCGCGCATCGCGCGGGAAATCCACGACACGCTTGCGCATGGACTGCTGGCGATCCGTCTGAATCTGGATGCCGCCAAAGCGCTTGTCGACAGCCAACCGTCCGAGGCCAAACAGCATCTCGACCAAGCCCGCGCACTGGCCGACGAAAGCGTCCAGGAAGCGCACCGATCGGTCTATGCGCTGCGCGATCCGGACGCAGGCCATCGCGACGTGATCCGGGCGATCGTCCAGCAGATCGAAACGCTGACCATGCATGCGCCGCTGGATCTGCGGATCGAAGCGCCGAATGTCAGCATCGGGATGGATGCCGACCGCCAGCACGAACTGCTGCGTCTGGTCCGCGAAGCGGCCACGAACGCGATCAATCACGCCATGGCAACGTCGCTGACCGTGCGGATCGAAGCGCGGCCCGATGCGCTGCGGATCGATCTGGTCGACGACGGTCGCGGCTTCGACACCATGCCGAAGGCAGGGGATCCCGTTTCAGCGCACCGGTTGGGGCTGGCAGGGATGCGCGAGCGGGCCGAACGGCTCGGCGCAATGCTCGAAATCGAATCGCATACCGGAAAAGGCACGCGGGTAACATTGGCCGTACCTCGAAAGCCCGGGAGAGACAGCGCGTGACGACAACCGGCCCTACCCAAATCCTGCTGGTGGACGACCATGCCGTCGTCCGGCAAGGTTTCGCGGCACTGTTGAAACTGCAGCCCGATTTCCGGATCGCCGGACACGCCTCGTCCGGGCGTGAAGCCATCGCGCAGTATCCGCAACTGCAACCGGACATCGTACTGATGGATCTGAATCTTCCGGACATCGATGGAACGGTCGCGATCCAGGCCATCGTCGAACAGGACCGGGCCGCGCGGATCATCGTCTTGACCATGTACGACAACGAAGAGCGCCTGCTGCGTGCGCTGCGCTGCGGCGCGAAGACCTATGTGCTGAAGACGGCCGAACCGGAAACGCTGGTCGACACGATCCGTAACCTCGCCAACAATGCGCTTTCTACGGACGGACTCGCGACCGGCGGAGCTGCAGTACAGCGCGCAGCGGCGCTGGAACGGCTGATGTCGCCCCAGCGCGACCTGCTGTCGCCTCGCGAACTCTCGGTGTTGACGCACATCGCGCGCGGCAAGAGTAACGACGAAATCGCAACGACCTTGTTCATGTCGGTCAACACGGTCAAGTCGCACGTCCGTTCCGTGCTGCTCAAGCTCGATGCGAAATCGCGCACGGCTGCGGTAGCGCGCGCGGTGCGGCTCGATATCATCGATCCCGGCAGCGTGCGGGAAATCTGAGCGGATGCGCCCTTGATCGACAGGCAAAACGGGCGAATAAAAAAGTCGCTTGACCCGGTGCTTTTGGTGTCCGCTCTTTTGGAACAGGTTCACCGTCCAACTCCTACTCGGGCATACCAAGCTGGAGAGCACTGTGCGTTACCTAGGGATCGAGGCCGACGATGCCCTGGAGATTGCTGAGCAGACGGACATCTGAATCGATTACTGGCCGCTCTCCGACATTGAAGGTCGAAGAGCGGCCAGGAGCGGACATTGGTATTTGAACCTGCACCTATTTCTGGAAGTTGCGTTTCGATTCGTCGTAGCCCGGGTAAGGCCGCAGGCCGCACCCGGGAGGCTCTCGTCGGGTTCATCCCGGGTGCGCTTCGCTTACCCGGGCTACTTGCTACGAGCCTACATGCACGCGCTCGCAAGGCATGAGCGCATGGACAAGGGCTTACCACCGCTCGACTGGGGAACGGTCGTAGAGCGCACCTGTACAGGCTGCGGACCCGTTTTGCTTTGGGCAGGCTGCCCGGACATGGTGACCGCCTGCCCATGGTGCTTCCGGCGCAGAGCAGGCAAGCGGATTCCACGGCCAACGAAGCCACACCCGGCGAACAGTCCGCCATTTTCCGGGCTGGTGAAGCACGGATGAGAGATAGGTCATGACGAGCAAGAAACTTCCGGCGACAGCGCAGCCACGCAAGAATCTGGAAGCCTTTGCGCACCCCGGAGAATCGGACGGTGTGGCGATGGGGCGCGCACTTGCATCCCCATCAAATGCGGCGGCGCGTGTCATGCACGCGGCGGAACATCCGAATGGATTACAGAAACAAATCGATTTGCCCGACTTGGCGGCCGTGCTGCGGGAACAGTCGAAAGCCGTTCAATCGGGCGACCTGTCTGGCATTGAAGCGATGTTGACGGGGCAGGCATCTGCACTACAGAGCCTTTTTGCCCGACTGGCGGAGCGCGCCATGTCGTGCGAGACCGTGCCGGGCTTCGAGATAAACATGCGCATGGCACTGCGAGCACAGAATCAGGCGCGCGCCACTGCGGAAACGCTGGCGGCAGTCAAAAACCCGACAGTAGTGTTCGCACGGCAGGCCAATTTCGCTCACGGGCCACAGCAGGTAAACAACACCATGCCACGCGCGGAAAACGAAATCGCGCAGAACGAAGTAATAGAAGGGGTAGCACATGAGCCAATGGACACCAGAACGCCGGGCGCGGCAGGCCGAAGCCATAAAGCGATGGAAACCGTGGGAGCGGTCCACGGGGCCGCGCACCGTTGAAGGTAAAGCCAAGGCATCTCAAAACGCTTATAAAGGTGGAACGCGCGCCATGCTTCGCGAACTGGCCCAGCGTCTGCGAGAGCTTGAGTGCTCCAGTTGGCGTGAGGGATAGACTCTGCAATCGCGCAATTCCCGGAAATGGTGCAGGACGCTTTGCATATGCATCTTATACTCATACGGGCTACGGCATTATTTTTGATGCTTCCGGATTCTCTCAAGAATAGAGTGTAGTGCTATTAAGATGAGATGCGGGTCAACCGACTTGAATCTTAATTGCCGAAGTATCTGGCAATAGGCAGCCACTAGGACAGCGAAGTCACTACCAGAACTGTCGTACGCCCATTCGCGACAGGCAGCATGAAACTCAGGGTAGGGGTGCTCCTGCGAATACGCTTGACGATCAGGCCAAAGGGCTAGGCTTCCGTGTAAATTTGAAGCAATGTTGAGGTCTACGCTATCAGGGTGGAAGATAGCGCTCAGCTCAAGCATTACTGGGTCAAAACACGAAGCACCTTCTCCTATGTCACCAAAATCGATAAGAATTGGATGCGACCTATTGTTCACCAAGACGTTTGAACCATGAAGGTCACCGTGGATGCATCCACTCATAAAAGATACGCTCATCCTTTCCACATCGTCCAAGTCGAGACCAAACTCATTCTTGACCTTCTCAAATGAGGCGTCCCATAAGACTCTGGATCTCATCTCAGCGATGGTCGTTTTCTTCATAGCCGCTGCATCAATCCAAGGTTTCATTCCCTCCCTTAACGCAATTACGGCAGCGGCAGCATCATGGTCACTGTCTCTTAACACTTGAAACAGTGAGCGTCTGTAGTCTTCAGCCAGCCTGTAGAAAATACCGCCGTGTCCGCAAGCACCCTTGTCTATCATGTCAATTTTGTGCGGAAAAACCCCGGACGGAAGTCGCTGTGCGTACTTGGCAAAAGCTGCGTCCTCATTTTTGATTGCCTCGCCGGTATCCAACTTTGCAGCTGCTAATTGTATAGAGACGCCTGCTGCGTTTCGCATATCAACCCGGACCACCCTCGCCCGAGACCTTCCCCCTGTCAGTTTTACGACCTCGGCCGCTACTGCGCCGACTCGGCGAGTCACAACTTTGAGGCAGCGAAGCTGCCCCTCCGAGAGCTCAAGATCCATGCCCCGAAAATTTAGAGCTATCTGATTCAACTCACGTACTTGCTCCGCCATCTGAAAAACTTGCGGAAGAAGAATATCCAGTTGTTCTTTGTCTAAGTAATCCAATGTATTTGTCGCAATCGTTGACCCCCAAAGATCAATATTTTCGCCATACCTAACCACCCTCTTCCCAAATGCGCTGATCTCTGATCCAGTGAGAATAAAAATTGGAATTCCCGGACAAACTTCTATTGCTCTAAAGAAAACGTCGTGCCCGTTCTGAACCTCGACCTCTAACTCTCCATCATTCACGGGAATATTGAGATCAAGTATAAGTAAATCGTAGAATCCACCGCGTAGTGCGGTCATTGCGCTGTTCTTGCTCAAGGCCAGCGTGACATCGGCAATATTCTGGTTCGCGCGCAGAAGCCTGACGAGGCCCTCGCTAAACGTTGGATTGTCTTCAACGAATAGGATCTTCATTTTCCCTGAACCACCTTATTTCAAAATGTCCACCTGGATTATCGTTTTTGACAAGCACATCGCCCTGCATGGAACGCATCGCTTGCACAGCCAAGGCTAGGCCAAAACCGCTATGGTTTTCCTTTGTCGTGGCGCCAAGTCGAAGCGCGCTCTCTGGATCACCTGTAAAACCAAGCCCAGAGTCCTTAATTACTAGGTAGTTCTCGGCACCTGTGCTGCCCCACGAGATGGCGATTTCACCAGCGTCTGTACCGGGCCGTTCCAAAACAGCTTCAATAGCATTTCTCAAGCCGTTCCCAAACGCCAGCAAAAGTTGATTTTTATCAGCAGAAACGAGCAAGTTCTGCGGGCCAACCATGCGAATCGATGCGCCGTGCTCGTTGGGTGTACTGTCCACAACTTGGGCTACGAAATCGGAAATCAGAAACTCTGAGAATTTTGGGGGCTGAGCTGCGACACGAAGAGACCTAACGGCCCGTAGAAGGCCGGACAATTGATCAAGCAAACGCTTTGATCGCGAAACGGAGAATTTCTCGCCAATGTCTTCTGCAACGTAAACCCGCAACAAGCCGATTACTGGCGAAAACTCATGAACGATTGTTGTCGTCGCGTCGGTAGTAGCCCTAGCAAGAATTTGATCCTGATTCAGCTGGATGCTCATTGCCTCCTTTACCGAATCATCTGCGGCCTGACGGTCGCGTTCGGAACTAATACCTGCGCGTTCGACAGCGAGCACCAGAGCCCGCCTTATCCAAGGCACCGTTTCTCTGTCTAGACATTCTCTGAGGTATGCAAGCTGGTCTGGCGCTGACGATCTAGAAAAGAAGCGAGCCCCGGAGAGCCGAACTTCCGTTGCTTCCGAGGCAAGTGCCAAACGTGCTTCTTCGGCGTTCATCACTTCTCATGCGCTTGATAGAAGTTTGCGCGATCTCTGAATGCTTGCCGCCCGCCCTCCATCACGGTGGATATTGCCTCTACCGCGCGCGGATCATCTAGCGGGGCGCAAACTGCAATCGTTCCGTTCCGGCCATCGGAAACCATTTGCACAACAAGCTGGGCGCCACCGAGTACGGGTATATTGGCGTTGTGCGTTGTAACTATTGTTTGAGTCGAACTCTTACGATCCCTGATCGCTTTAATCAAGGTCTCGGTAATAAATGCGTTGTCAATGTGGTCTTCAGGTTGATCAATTATCAGCACGCGGTCCCTGTGTTGGAGCGCAATCGGAAGCACTACTGTGCATCGCTGCCCGGCGGAAAGGCTAGAAATATCTTTGTACTCTACCCCATCGAGTAAGCGGAGCCTGACGTTGTCCTCGATCTCACAGGTCACAACTTCTCCAATCCCTACCTCACGTAGTACGGAGATTATCCGTGCTGCTCTATCCTTGGGTATTGAAGCCGCTGAAGATAGACTCGTGTAATCCTCATCCTCTACGAGTTGGAGTAGTTCCCTAGGGCTGACAGATTCAGCGATACGATTTGAAACCTCTGTGTACTTCAGACCGCTACCACGCAAAGCGTCCGCTAGAGCGCGTGTGTAGTCTGCATACTGGCCATGCTTCTCGATTGACACCCCAATTCTAGGCCCTAACGCTGCATTCAATGTATCGCCAACTTTCTTTCGCTCTCTGAATCGCGCCTCACGGAGGGCGTCAAGTTGATCGAGAAGGTCATCACGGCGAACTCGTTGAGCCGCGACGCGAGAAACTCGTTCCTTCTGGTCATTTTCGATACTTTCAAGTTGAGAAACTTTTGAGAGAACGCTTGTATGTATTCTAGATACAGCTCCTGCGCCTTCAACAAGTTTTTCAATCTCAGCTCTCAACGTTCGCGCGCTAGCTTCTAGCTTCTGCCTTGCTGCGAGTTGTTTTTTTGATTCGTCTTCTACAAGAAAAAGTAAGCTTTTGAACTTCTGCACTGCTTCACTGACGGATGCAAAGGCATTTGCATACAGCAGTTGAATTTGGTCCGATGAATTGTTGGTCGTCCCAAGGGCGTACTGTTGATCAGGAAAATCAGCATCCACCAGTTCTTGGAGGCTGTCCCGCCAGTTGGTAACTTTCGCTCCAAAGCGTTCAATTGATGCCGATCTCGTAGCCGCTTGAGAGATTTGTTGAGCCAACTCATTCAATTTTTTCTGTTTTTCCGACGCTTCCTTAGAAGATAGCTCAAGTCCGCTAGTTCGTTCTCGGATATCGACGAGTTGCTTTCGGAGTGCGGGAAGTTCTGCGAGAGCTAGAGTGGCCTTATCTACTTCTGTTGTCAGGAAGGTCATTTCCTTATGCAACGATTGGATAGAGTTACAAAGATCCGCTTCCTTGGTGCGCGAAGTTCCACGATTGCGAATAAATCCGTCGATTAGAGCAAGCCTTCCCTGTGCGCTCACGCCAAGTGTCTCAACTTCTTTCTGAGAAAAAATTACGGGGGGAACAAACTCCTCGCCACTCCTCGGAGCGGGATCAGTTGCCGATCTGCTTACGATAAAAGAGTCTAGAAAATCTTCAATCGTGATCGCAACCTCGCCGTCTTCTAAAACAGACTTGGCGTGGTCAATCGACTCTTCTTTCGACTCATTGGTGTGATTCTTCGCAGCGAGACCGAACCTGATTAGCTCGATCAGGGAAGTCTTTCCTGTACCACGCGCGCCAATGATCGTAGTCAGGCCTAATGGAAGACTCAGGTCCAATCCTGAAAGAAAGCCCTCTTCTATTTGGATTCGGTTGATTTGCACGAGCGCCTCCATGTATGTGGCTTCATATTGTCAGAACTGAGTTCGCTTTTGCAGGATCGCCTTCTCCGTGGCTTCCGGCTTTGGATAGCCGCCCAAGGTCGGCAAGGAATCAAGACCGCAAGGCGCGACTCGTAAGGCAGAACCGAAGTTATGGGCGCGACCAGTTCGAGCTTCAGCGCACACGCTTTCGCGCACACGCCGAGCACTGTTGTAGCCGAGGTTTTTTCCGTTGGGCTCATCGGGCCAGCGCAAATTCCAGTGGGTATGACGTAGCGCGGATGCTGGGCCTACAACGAAAAAACCACCCGGTTTCAAGGGGTGGTTTGTCGTATTTGTGTCGTACTTACTACAGCCGAACAATCAAAAACGGCCTAAGCCGTTGATTTAATTGGTGGGCGGTACAGGGTTCGAACCTGTGACCCCTACCATGTCAAGGTAGTGCTCTACCGCTGAGCTAACCGCCCGTCGAGTCGTTGCCGCTAACCCGAAAGGGCGATCATGGTAACACCCGAGGCGGCGCGACGGAACCATGTGTCGACCCGGAAAGTGACGACATCGAAGTGTCGACCGGGCCCGGGAACATCCGTCGCAGCCCCCAGTGCGTGGCGCCATAGGCGATTCCGGACAGCAGTCCCCAGCAGATCAGCAGATGCAGTGGCGCCGGCCCGAGCTGACGCCCGAAGAACGGATCGATCCACGCGAAATTCACGTTGTCCGCCGCCGGCACCAGCCAGCGGCCGGCGAGGATCGCCAGCGCCGCGATGCCGGCCTGCAGCGGCCAGCCGCGCGGGTCGTAGCCGATGCGTCGCAGCACCCACCACAACAGCAGCGGCCAGACGATGTGGTACAGCGAGAGCAACCGCGCGAACAGCGGATACGCGGAATCCCACAGGTACTCGGTGCCGCCGTAGAGGAAATCGCCGGTCGCCAGTTTCCATACGGCATCGACCGCCCAGACCACCGCGATCACCGGGGCGGCCACCGCCTGGCTCGACAACAGCAGACGACTGCGCACGATCAGCCCGATCGCGGTGAGGATCACGCCGATATTGCACAGGAACAGGAAATTGAACGCGCCATAGGCCGATTGATAGGTCGGCAGATACACCAACAGCCACAGCGCACCCAGCCAACCGATGCGCGGAAAGCGAGGTAGGGAGCCGGCAGCGCTCACCCCAGGCTCACCTCTTTCAGCTTGCGGATCTCGTCGCGCACGCGCGCGGCGTCCTCGAACTCCAGATCGCGCGCGTGCTGGTACATCGTCACCTCCAGCGCCGCGATCCGCGCCGCGATCTGCGCTGGAGGCAACGCGGCGTAGTTCTCGATCGGTTCGGCCACGCGCTGACTCTTGCCGCGACCCTTGCGGTCGCCCGGCGCCAGCTCGCTGCGCGCACCTTCCATCACGTCCATGATCTCGCGCACGATCGAGGTCGGCACGATCCCGTGCTCGGCGTTGTATTCCAGCTGCCGCTCGCGACGCCGGCCGGTTTCCTCCAGCGCGGCCTTCATCGAACGCGTCACCACGTCGGCGTAGAGGATCGCTTTGCCGCGCACGTTGCGCGCAGCGCGGCCGATGGTCTGGATCAGCGAGCCCGCCGAACGCAGGAAGCCTTCCTTGTCGGCGTCCAGGATCGCCACCAGCGACACTTCCGGCATGTCCAGGCCTTCGCGCAGCAGGTTGATGCCCACCAGCACATCGAATTTTCCGAGGCGCAGATCGCGGATGATCTCGACCCGTTCGACGGTCTCGATATCGGAGTGCAGATAGCGCACGCGCACGCCGTGATCGCCGAGGTATTCGGTGAGGTTCTCGGCCATGCGCTTGGTCAGCGTGGTCACCAGCACGCGGTCGCCCATCGCCACGCGCTCGCTGATTTCGCCGAGCAGATCGTCGACCTGGGTGCCCACCGGACGGATTTCGACGACCGGATCGATCAGCCCGGTCGGCCGCACCACCAGTTCGACCACCTGTCCCTGCGACTTCTCGATTTCGTACTCGCGCGGCGTCGCCGACACGAAAATCGTGCGCGGCGAGCGCATTTCCCATTCCTCGAAGCGCAGCGGCCGGTTGTCGAGCGCCGACGGCAGCCGGAAGCCGAACTCCACCAGCGTTTCCTTGCGCGCGCGGTCGCCCTTGAACATCGCGCCGATCTGCGGCACGGTCACGTGCGATTCGTCGACCACCAGCAGCGCATCCGGGCTCAGGTAATCGAACAGGCACGGCGGCGCTTCGTTCGGCATGCGCCCGGTCAAGTGCCGCGAATAGTTTTCGATGCCGCTGCAGAAGCCGACTTCGGCCATCATTTCCAGATCGAACTGGGTCCGCTGCGCCAGGCGCTGCGCTTCCACCAGCTTGTTCGCGGCGTACAGGTATTCCAGACGTTCGCGCAGCTCGACCTTGATCGCCTCGATCGCATCCAGCACCGTGCGTCGCGTGGTGACGTAATGCGACTTCGGATAGATGGTGTAGCGCGGCAGTTTGCGCAGGGTTTCGCCGGTCAGCGGGTCGAACACCGTCAACTGTTCGATTTCGCCGTCGAACAATTCGACGCGCAGCGCTTCGACGTCGGATTCGGCCGGGTGCACGTCGATCACTTCGCCGCGCACGCGATACGTACCACGGCGCAGTTCGGTGTCGTTGCGCGAATACTGCATCGCGGTGAGGCGGCGGATCAGCTCGCGCTGGTCGATGCGCTCGCCGCGCACCATGTGCAGCACCATCTTGAAGTATTCGTTGGGGTCGCCCAGCCCGTAGATCGCCGACACCGTGCACACGATGATCGCATCGCGGCGTTCCAGCAGCGCCTTGGTCGCCGACAGCCGCATCTGCTCGATGTGTTCGTTGATCGAGCTGTCCTTCTCGATGAACGTATCGCTGGACGGCACGTAGGCTTCGGGCTGGTAGTAGTCGTAATAGCTGACGAAATACTCGACCGCGTTGTGCGGAAAGAACGCCTTGAACTCGCCGTAGAGTTGCGCCGCAAGCGTCTTGTTGTGCGCCATCACCAGGGTCGGCTTCTGCACCGCCTGGATCACATTGGCGATGGTGTAGGTCTTGCCCGAACCGGTCACGCCCAGCAGCGTCTGTTTCGCCAGTCCGCTTTCGAAGCCGTCGATCAGCGCCGCGATCGCCTGTGGCTGATCGCCGGCCGGCTCGTAGGGCGCCACCAACTGGAAGGCGGTGTCGGACAGATAGCGTACGTGTTCGTTCATCGCGGGCGTCGACAGGTCAAGCACGGAAGTCTAGCGGGTCGTCGCGGCGCACAGCGGGTTTTTCCTACACCGGGACGCGGCTGTCGCCGATGCCGCGCGATCGCACGCCTGTCGACACTGGACTCCCGTCCAAGCGCACCGGAGTCGTTCATGTCCCGTCCTCGCCCGTCCCTGTCGTCCCACCGCCGTGTCCACGGCTTCACCCTGCTGGATCTGCTGATCGCGCTGACCATCCTCGGCATTCTGTTCGGCATCGCCATCCCCGGCCTGAAGAACGCCGTCGCCCGGGTCCAGGCCGGCTCGGCGCGCAGCGCCATCACCGCGACCCTGTTCGACGCGCAGCGGCATGCCACCGTCCTCGGGCGGGAAATCGTGATCTGTCCCGGCAAGTCGCAGTGCGTCGGCGGCGCCGACTGGAGCCAGGGCTGGCTCGCATTCATCGACCACAACGGCGACCGCGTGCGCGGCCCCGGCGAGCAGATCGTGCGCCAGGAACCCAAGTTGCCTGCTGGCGTGCGCCTGCGCGGCACCGTCGGCCGACCCCGCATCGTCTATCAACCCAACGGCGGCAATGCCGGCGCGAACATCACCTTCACGCTGTGCGACCGTCGCGGCCCCGAAGACGCACTGGCGCTGATCCTCTCCAACGGCGGCCGCCTGCGCAGCGCACGCGCCACAGCGGCGGCCGGGGCTTCCTGCGCCGCCGGGTTGTGATCGGTGTCGTGCTTCAGCGCACCGGCAATGCGCGTCGTGCTTGATCGTACCGGGCCGGGCCATTAGGATATGCAGCCCCGCCCGAATAGCTCAGCCGGTTAGAGCACTTGACTGTTAATCAGGGGGTCGTTGGTTCGAGTCCAACTTCGGGCGCCAGATCATGAAAAAGCCTGCGATGCGAATCGCGGGCTTTTTTTTGTTCCGCGTCCTCATCCGACCCATCACGGTTAGACGATTCGGCGCAACCCAGACAAAAGGCCCGTTCAGTGAACGGGCCTTTTGCGTTTACCTGTTTTTAAGACCAGTCGCGGTTACCAGCAGTAATCGAGGGTCTCTGTACCCGTTTTGGTCTTTGCGCCCAGCTGATTGATGCTGAGGGTGCCGCAATCGGTGTCTTTCGCCGCCTGCAAGCCTTGGGGCGTTGCCGTCAGCGTGTACGTCCTCGCCGCAACCGCCGTCAGTGCGACGTTGTAGTGGTTCGTCACGTCGGTCCCGGCGGCGCATGCGGGAAGGACCACTGCCGCGTTGGCCGGAGGCAAGGTCTGGTCGTAGCGCAGGTTGGTGGTGAAGAAGCGCTGCATGAACAGCTCGGACTCGAGCAGACAGGACTTCGCCGCACCACGACGGGTCTTGACCACCGAATCCTGATACGCCGGATAGGCGATCGCGGACAACACGGCGATGATCAGCACGACGATGATCAACTCGACCAGGGTGAAGCCCGTGGCCGTACGGCGGGATGCCGGACGGTTCGGTCGGCGACGTAGCGGGCGATGGGTCATACGCTTGGGGGTCATCGTCATCTCCGGATGATTTCGCGCCACGAGATACGGCCACCGTACAGGGCCGGATCCAGCGGTGTGGAAGCGAGCGTCGCCAACGAACCGCCGGCAACCAGCAATCGGTCGAGCAATGCGGGGTCGGTCACCATGCCAACGCCAAGGTCGATCGAGCCGACGGCGGTGTTGCCGGCGCCCATCGTGTCGTTGCCGAATTCGCCGTCGCGATTGGCGTCGAACAAACCCGTCAGCAGACTGGTGCCGGTGAACGCGTCGATCGCGTTGATATAGCCGCGACCAGGCAGACACGGGTTACTGGTGCTCGGAATGATGCTGCCCGCGATCAATGCGTTCTTCACCACCTGCTGATCGCCGATCATGCGTTCGCCTTCCAGCGTATTGGCAGGAGGCAAATCGAGATCGATGTACCAGCCCCTGCTCCCATTGGGAAGCGGGCTGTTCGGCTCGAAGGCACGATTCCTGGTCGCAGCATCGTAGAGCGCGATGTTGCGCGCGGTCATGCTGGCGCGGGTCACCGAGGAGGCGGCACTTTCATCGTCGATCACGCCATACCACGTCTGCCGGGACGTATCGGTGATATCGCCGGTGCTCAGCAGACGGCCGGTGCCGAAGAAGACCCAACGCTTGTCGGTCGCCGGGTCGACGGCAATCGTGACACCACCGGTCACCGGCTGCGTTCC
>JBAQRU010000034.1:0-1785 GCA_049296025.1 Lysobacteraceae bacterium
CTGCGCGCCGAGCGCATCGACGCCGGTCCGCTGTTCGCGGTGATCGCGCTGAGCGACCGGCTCGATCCCGGGCTGCGGCGCTGGCTGGCTTCGGCGAAACCGGGCGCGGTGCTCGAACGCGTGCGCGTTGGTGGCCTGCGCGACGGTGCGATGACGGCGCAAGCGGCGGTGCGCGGCCTGCAGTTCGCCGCCGTGGGCGATGCGCCCGGCATCAGCGGACTCAGCGGCGATCTTCGCGGCGATGGCGACGGCCTTGCGTTCAATTTCGATCCCGCGTCGAAACTGAGCTTCGACTGGCCGCGCGGCTTCGGCGTGACCCACGTGGTGGGTCTGCGCGGCGAGGCGATCGGCTGGCGTGAAGGCGGCGGTTGGCGCGTGGAAACACCCGCGCTGCGCATCGATGGCGAGGGTTACGGCGCAGATGTGCGCGGTGGCCTGTGGTTCGAAAACGACGGCACCGCACCGCGGATCGATATCGTTGCCGGACTCGACGATGCCGCCGCACCCGTCGCCAAGAAATTCTGGCCGAAACACAGGATGTCGAAGTCCTTGATCGACTGGCTCGATACCGCACTGATCGCCGGACAGGTCCGCAACGGCCGTGCGGTGATTTCCGGCGATCTCGACGATTGGCCCTTCAAAACTGTCGCGGGTGCGCCGCCGAAAGGGGTGTTCGACGCCCGCGCAACGCTCGAGAACATGCGCGTCAAATTCCACAACGACTGGCCCGCCACCTCGGATATGGACGCCGGGATCGCCTTCATCGGCAATGGGTTTTCGGTCGGCGGCAAAGCGGTGCTGGCCGAGGTCGGTCTGCATGCATTCGAGGCGGGTATCGCCGATTTCTCGCAGGGCGCACTCACCATCGATGCGCACGCCGATGCCGATGCCGCCAAGTTGCTCGCCCTGATGCGACAGAGCCCGCTGCGCAAGGACCATGGCGACATTCTCACCACGCTGGGCGCCAGCGGACCGGCGTCAGTCGACTTCGCGCTCGATCTGCCGCTGCACGGCGGCCCGGCGCAGAAGCCACGGATCGATGGCAACATCGATCTGCGCGGCGTGCGGCTGTCGGAATCGCAGTGGAAGCTCGCGTTTTCCGGGGTGAACGGGCGCGCGAAGTACAACCAGGATGGGTTCAGCGCGAACGGGCTGCGCGCGCAGTACGACCGTCAGGAAGGCCGGCTGTCGCTGCGCGCCGGTCCCGGCCATGTGCGCGACAAGCGCCAGGGCTTCGAGGCGGAACTCGAAGCGTCGATGACCACCGACGATCTGCTCAATCGCAGCAGCGATCTGGCCTGGCTGAAACCGTACGTGCGCGGCCGTTCGCGCTGGACCGCCGGCATTGCGATTCCTGCCGGCAGCGGCGCGCGCCCGATTTCGAAGTCCGCGAAAGCGCCGGTCGCGGCGCAGGTGACGCGCCTGCAGCTGCGCTCCGATCTTGTCGGCACCGCGTTCGATCTGCCTGCACCGATGGACAAGACCGCAGGCTCCGTGCTGCCGACCACGATCGATCTGCAGCTGCCGCTGGGCAAGGGCGAAGTGGCGATTGCCTTCGGCCAGCGCTTCGCGCTGCGTGCGAAAGAAACCCAGGGGCAGCTCGGCATCCGCGCCGCGTTCGGCACCGACCGCGTCGCCGAAGCGCCGCCCGCATCGGGACTCGTTGTGGGCGGTCGCGCCGCGACCCTGGATGCGATCGGCTGGATTGCGCTGACGCGGGGCGATGGCGGCAACCGGCTGGTATTGCGACGGGTCGATGCCAGCGCCGAACGTCTGCTGCTGCTC
>JBAQRU010000035.1:0-5343 GCA_049296025.1 Lysobacteraceae bacterium
CGACGGTGCTGGCCGATACCGGCATCGCGCTGGAAGCGGCACAGGCGCGGCTGCTTGGCCTGCTCGGCACCGGCGCGACGCCGCTGGCCGGCGGTGGTCACGTGGTCGCGGGTGAGGAGGAAATCGACCGCCTGCGTACGGCGGCGACGAACATGCTGCTGGTGCGCGCCGGCACGCTCAACGGCCGCGAGGCCGACGACGCGCGTAACGGCAATCCGTATCTGAACCTGTCGCTGGTCGGCATGGCCGAACAGGCGCTGATCCGCGCGGGCGTCCACACCCGCGCGATGGCGCGTGAGGAGATCGCCCGTCGTGCGCTTGCCCAGCAGGGCACCAGCGATTTTCCGATCATTCTCGAAGCGACCCTGCACCGGATGGTGATCGCAGGCTACAACGCGACGCCGTTCACCTGGAGCCGGTTCTGCGCCACCGGCACGCTGTCGGATTACCGCCCGCACGATCGCTATCACCTCTCGTCCTTCAGCGATCTGAAGGAAGTCAACGAGCACGGCGAGTACGAGAACGGCGTGCTTGGCGATGCGATCAAGGAAAGCATCCGCGCCAAGCGCAAGGGCCGCATCCTGCAGATCACGCCCGAGGCGATCGTCAACGACGACCTCAGCGCGCTGTCGCAGCCGGCGAACAAGCTCGGTCAGGCCGCAGGCCGCACGATCGAGAAGGACGTGTACGCGCTGCTCGCGATGAATGGCGGTGCCGGTCCGGTGATGCGCGACGGCAGCACGCTGTTCCACGCCGATCACCGCAACGTCATCGCGGCTGGTAGCCCGCCGAGCGTCGCTGCGTTCGATGCCATCAGCGTGATGCTCGGCAGTCAGATGGACCCGGCCGGCAACGACTATCTCGACATTACTGCGGCGATCTGGCTCGGCTCGCTTGCGCTGGGCGGTACCGCGCGCGTGGTCAACAACGCGGAGTTCGACACCGACGTGCGCGACCAGTTCGAGGTGCCGAACAAGGCGCGCAACACGTTCCGCGACATCGTCGCGACGCCTCGTCTCAATCACACCCCCGCGTGGTACGCGTTCGCCGATCCGAACATCGAGCCGGTGATCGAAGTGGCGTTCCTCGACAACGTGCGCGTACCGACGCTGGAGCAGGAGACCAATTTCCGCACCGATGGCCTGAGCTGGAAAGTCGTTCACCGCTACGGCGTGGGCGCGGTCGGCGTCATCGGCGCGGTGCGCAACGCCGGCCAAGCCGGGCAACCCGCCACCAACGGCTGACGCGCACGCGCGCCACACCCCCATTCTCAATCGGAAGTTTTCGTATGGCTAATAATTATCTCCACCCCGGCGAGGTGCTCGACTACACCGCGACCCGCGACACGCCGGTCGGATCGCTCGTCATCATCGGCGCGCTTGCGGCGGTCGCGCTCACGACCATTCCGGCCGGGCACACCGGATCGGTGCGGGTCACTGGCGTGTTCGCACTGCCCAAGGCGGCCGACAGCGTCGCGGCGCAGGGCGCACGCGCCTTTATCGATGGCAACGGACAGCTCACCGCCGAAGCTGGCGAGAACGCGCCGGTCGGCGTATTCGCCGCACCGGCGGTCGCAGGCGCGTTGACCTGCCGCATCAAGCTCAATGTCGGCGGAGCGTGAGGCGATGACCGTCGATGTATTTCCGACGCTGATCGAACGCGTGCTCATCCACGAGGGTGGGTATGTCAACGATCCACGCGACCCCGGCGGCGAGACCCGCTGGGGCATCAGCCAGCGCAACCATCCGTCGCTGGACATCAAAACGCTGACCCGCGAACAGGCGGTGCAAACGTATCGCCGTCTCTACTGGCAGCCGCTGCAGGGCGATGCGCTGCACAAGGCGGTGGCGTTCGCGCTGTTCGATGCGTCCGTGAATCACGGTTTGCGTCGTGCGGTGGCGTGGTTGCAGAACATCGTCGGCACGACCGAAGACGGCACGCTCGGCACGCGCACGTTGGCGGCGACGCAGGCCGTCGATCCGGCGGCGGTGGTGCTGGCTTTGCATGCGCGACGTCTGGCCTTCTACACCGACCTCGACACGTTTTCGAGTTTCGGGCGCGGCTGGACGCGGCGCATGGCGCAGAACCTGCGCTACGCCGCAGAGGATCTGGCGTGAGCGCGCTGGTCGATCCCGATTTTGAGGCCGCGCACGACGTGCTGTTCGCCATCTTCGGCGAAGCCGCCCAAGTGCATCGCCATCTCGGCACGAGCGTGCCGGTGCGCGTGGTCATCACCTTCGGCGTCGCCGAACTGGGCGATTACGGACAAGGACTGGCGCGGATCACGACCGCCAAGTTTCTCAACCGCGAGTGGCGGGCGCGTGCTGCCGACATCCTGCAACTGGTCAGCGGCAGCTATCGCATCGACCGCGTCGTCTTCGACGACGGCCTCATCACCGAGGTGGTCCTGCATGGCTGAGACCCCGATCACCTGGGCACTGCTCGAAGCGCTGCAGACGCAGTTGCGCAACATCCGGCGCACCGTCGGCTATCGCACCGATGCCGGTCTCGATGTGCGACTGGAGCCGGCGCAGTTCGAGGCCGATGCCGCGCCGCGCATCACCTTGTATGCGTTGACCACCGTGCGTCCCGACGATGCGCGCGGCGAGGGCGAACGCGAAGTCACGCTCGTCGTCGAGGCGCTGGTGCCGGTGCGTTTCGACGATGCCCAGCAGCGCATCGTCGAGACAATGGCCGACATCGAACAGGCGCTCGATGGCCTGCGTCTGCCCACGCTTGCGCTGCCGCTGCGTTTCGCGGAATCCGTGATTCTCGATCGCCCCGATGGCGTGCCGGCGATGGCCGCACAGCAACTGTTCGTGACCCGCTTCCGTCAGGGCGGTGGCCGATGACGCAGGCCACGTCCATTGGTCACGGCGCGCTGCGCCTGCAGTTCGATCTGACTGGCGGATTGGCTGCCGCGCGCAACCTCAGCGCACTTTCGGCGCGTCTGGTCGAGGTGCCGCCGCGTGCCATCGCCACCGTGCGCCGTCGCCTGCCGGTGCAGGCACGGCGCGACATTCAGGCCGAGTACGCGCTCCCCGCGCGGCGGGTGAACCAGGACCTCACCGCACGCCAGACCGACAGTGGTGTGCGCTTGGTCGGCCGTTTTCGCGGCATCGGCCTTATGCAGTTCAACGCACGCGAAGCCACCGGCGGCGTGCGCGCGACCGTGCTGCGTGGTCGCCGCAACCTGCGCAAGGACGCCTTCATCGCGCCGGGCATCGGCAGCAACGTGCAGGTCTTCCAGCGCGCAGGCGCGAAGCGCGAGATGCGCCAAGGCCGCTATGCGGGCAAGCAACGTCAACCGCTGGTCGCCGAGTACGGCGCGTCGGTGGCGCAGATGCTCGCCAAGGGACGTCGCCCCGAACGCCTTGTCGACTTCGCACGCGGCGTGCTCGCCGCCGAAGTCGATCGACTTCTTCGCATCCCCTCCGCCGGTGTCGCCACCGGCTCTACCCCGGCATGACCCCCATGAAAACCATCCGTCTGTATCACCCGCACACCCATGAAGGCGTGGCCTACACGCCGCCGCCCGAAGGCATCGCACTGAACGTCAACGATGCCGACGCCGCGTTCCTCGACGCGCTCGGTCTGACCACGCCGCCGCCGAAGCTCGACGACACGTCCACCGCACCGACTGACGTGAACAGCACCGATATCGACCACGACGCTCGCGTCGTTGCCACCGACCAGGAGAACACCGACGCATGAAGGACTTTTCGTTTCAGGGTGGGTTGTATCTGGGCACCCGCCAGTTCGGTGGCCGTCCCGGCGCGCTGCGCTGGGTCGGCGACGTGCCCAAGTGCGATCTCACCCTCAAGACCGAGACCGAGACCCGCAAGGAATCGTACTCGGGCAATCGCCTGACCTCGGCCGTGCTGCAGAAGGGCAAGGAAGCCGAACTGTCGATCGCGATCAACTGGGCCGACATCGACAACCTGCTGCTCGGCCTGTACGCCACGAAGGCGTCGATCGCCGCTGGCACGCTCACTGGCGAAGCGTTGCCGGTGCCGCTCGCCGAGAACGATCTGATCGCGCTCGATCACAGCACCATCAGCCAGCTCGTGCTCACTGACAGCAACGCCGCGCCTGCGACGCTGGTGTCGAACAGCCACTATCTGATCCAGAGCGCGCGTGCCGGCCTGATCAAGCTGCTCAACCTCGCGGCGTTCACCCTGCCACTGCGCGCCGCGTACCGCTACGGCGCACGCGTCAGCGTGGCGATGCTCACCACCGCTGCGCCCGAACGTTTCCTGTTTCTGGATGGCACCAACACCATCGACGGCTCGCCCGTGCAGGTGCGTCTGTACCGCGTGCAGTTCAATCCGGTCAGCAGCCTCGGTCTGATCCACGAGAGCTTCGGTCAGTTCGAGATGACCGCATCGGTGCTGTTCGATCCCGAGGCCGCCGCCGATCCGCTGCTCGGTGGATTCGGTCGCCTCGATCTGCCGGAGGCCGCGTAATGGCCAAGAAGATGCCGCACACGCCACAAGCCGACACGCCACACCCCGCAGAACAGCTCGCGCAACTGCATCCCGATCGCAGCCTCACCCTCGGCGGACGCGCGATCACGATCCGCGAATACGGCTTCTTCGAGGGACTCGACGTCGCCGACCGCGCGGCGATGTTCATTGCCGACCTGATCGTCCTGAGCGAAGACGGCACGCTGCGCTACGCCCAGGTGCGCCGTCTGTTCGGTCGTCACCGCGCGGTGATTCCATCGATCGCGGCGCAGGCCGCCGACGTCGACGTCGCGTGGATGGAGGCGCTCGCCGATGACGAACTGGAACTGTACATGGCGACATGGTTTGCGGTGAACGCCGCTTTTTTCGTGCGCGAGGTGCTGGCCGAACTACGCGAGCGCAGCCTGCTGCAGGCCGCCGTGCCGGACAGCACCTCGACTGGTTCGACTGCTTCGCACGACTCGCGGCCAGCGGACTTGGCGACTTCGCCCGGCTCGGTCGCATGACCGAGCGCCAGCTCACCGCCGCGTTCGATGCGCTCGACCGCGACGAACGTCGCCGCCGTGCCGACTTCATCGAAGACGTCGCCACGGCGGTGTGGGGCGGTGAGGACGCCGATGCACGCGTGAAGGCCCTGCGTGGCCGCGACTGAGCCCTCGGCAGATTCCGACGCATGAATCGCGATTTTGAGATCAACTTCAAACTGCGCGGCGACTCGACGCAGGCCGAGTCCAGCCTTGCGCGGTTCCGCAGTGCGCTTGCGCAGCTCAATCGCGCCCTCGTGCAGACGAAGGCGGCCAGCAACGAGATTGCGGTCGGTCCAACGGCGTCGGCGGCACTGGCTGCCCAGCGAGCGATCACCGCCGAGGTGGAGCGC